>DASRJA010000732.1:0-4910 GCA_035649695.1 Mycobacterium sp.
AGGCCTTGGCCGTCCGGGCTGATCGCACCGACGACGTCACCATCGACTGTGACGGATGCCGACGTGACCCGTTGCACGAGAACTCGCATGACCGCAGATGCTGCCAGACGGCATTTGACTTCAAGTTGACTTGAAGCACCACACTCGGGCCCGTGACCCCCGGAACGTGGATGCGTCGGCTTCCACCGGCAGCCGTGACGGACGTGCCGGTGCTGGTCGTGACAGTGTTGGCATGGCTGACCGTTGCGCTGTTCTGGGCGCATGTGGCAGCAGGACTGGTGCTCGTCGCGCTCGTCGCGCTGCATCTGCAAACACGACACCGACTGCCCTGGCGCGGTGCCCCGCCGCGCCATCAGCTCGCCTACGGGATGTTCATCGTCGCGGCGACGGCCATGGCGGCGAGCGGTCTGTTGCGCTTGGCCGGCGTACCACCGCAATACGTATGGCACGGCGGGATCAGTTACACGGTGCTTGGGCTTAAGGCGCTGCATGTCTGGTCGATTCGACGCGCCTTACGGGCGCGCGTTCGCCGCCGGAAAGGAATCCAACATGAGTGAGGAGCGGTTCGACACCGTGCTTATCGGCGCCGGCCAGGCGGGGTTGGCCGTCGGGTATTACCTGACGCGACAACGTCGCAACTTCGCCATCGTCGACGCTGGCGAGCGCGTCGGCCATTCATGGGACCGGCGATGGGAGTCGCTGCGTTTGTTCACCCCGGCACACTTCACATATCTGCCGGGCATGCGGTTCCCTGGCCCACGCGGCCATGTGCCGTCAAAGAGTGAGATGGCTGACTACTTGCGTTCATACGCGGCTCGGTTCGCACTCCCAGTCCGGATGGCCTGGCGGGTCGATGAACTCAGCCGCGATGACGACGGTTACGTGATCAACTCGGCAGGCCGGCGTCTGCGGGCGGACAGCGTCGTGGTCGCGACGGGGCCGGCAATGCGACCCCAGGTGCCCGACGTGGCCGACCAATTGGATCCGGCCACCGTGTCGTTGCATTCGACGGACTATCGCAATCCCGACCAGTTGCGCGACGGAACAGTGCTGATTGTCGGTGCCGGAAACTCCGGCGCGGAGATAGCACTTGATGTGGCGCCCGCACACGGCGTCATACTCGCCGGCCGTGACACCGGCCGGCTGCCGGTGTCCATCGGTGGCCCGCTCTACCGGGTGATGAATCTTGTGCTAACCGCCGAGAGCCGCCTCGGCCGACGACTGATGGCGAATGTCAACTCGGGCAAGGGCACTCCGCTGGTCCGGGTGCATCCGCGCGATCTCGCGGAAGCAGGCGTCGAGCGTGCGCCGCGGGTCGTCGGTCAGGTCGAGGGTCACCCCCGCCTGGAGGATGGGCGCGTGCTCGGTGTTGCCAACGTCATTTGGTGCACCGGATACCGGCCCGATTACTCGTGGATCGCGCTGCCGCACTTCCCGCACCAAGAACAACCTGCGCATCGGCGAGGCGCAGTCGTCGGGAATCCCGGGCTCTACTTCGTCGGGCTGCCGTTCCTCTACCGGATGGCGTCATCGCTGGTCGCCGGTGTCGGGCCGGATGCGAAACACATCGCAAGACTCATCGCACGGAGTCGGGCGGCAGACGTAGACCTTTCGGGCTATACCCCATAGGGGTACCGTCCGCGTCATGAAGCTCAACTCCATCGAACGCGCATTTGTGAACAACCCCGTGCGTGCCGCACATCAGCACCGCCGGGAGTCGGCCTGGTTTCGGCGGCTGGCGGGCGGCGACCTGTCCGGCCAGCACGTGCTCGAGGTCGGATGCGGGCAGGGCGTCGGCGCCGAAGTGATCCTCGATCGACTCGGTGCCGAGCAGGTGACAGCCTTTGATCTCGACGGCTCGATGGTCGAGCGGGCGCGTCGACGACTGCACGCCCGTCCGGTGTCGTTGTCGGTCGGCGACGTGTGCGCGATCGAACAGGCATCGGGCGCATTCGACACCGTGGTGGATTTCGGGATCATCCACCACGTGCCGAACTGGCAAGAGTCGATCGCCGAGATCGGACGCGTATTGCGGCCCGGAGGTCTGCTGCTGTTCGAGGAGATCCCCCGCCACATGCTGGACACCTGGGTGTTCCGCACATTCACCGTCCATCCGCGTGAAAACCGGTTCGAGGCAGACGAATTCGCCGCCGAGCTGGCGCGTCACGGATTGCACGGAACCGGTCGAATCGAGCCGCATTTCGGCGGCGCACTATTCGTCGGCGCGGCCCGCAAGACCTAGAGCGTCGTCAAAATGCCCTTCATCGTGTCGATCTCGTGCTGCTGGGTGGTGACGATCGCGTGAGCCATCGCGACGGCGGCTGGATACTGACCATCCTTGATTTCAGTCTGCGCCATGGCGATTGCGCCTTCGTGATGCGCGATCATCTGCGTCAGGAACAGCTTGCCGGCGTCGACGCCCTGCGCGTCTTTCAGTGCGGTCATGTCCGTGTCGGACATCATGCCCTGCATGCTCGGCATGTCATGGCCGGACATCGGCGGCATCGACGGAGTACCCCATTGAGTCAACCAGCCCTGCATCTGCTGAATCTCGGGACCCTGGGCGGCCTTGATCTGCTTGGCCAGCTCGATGATCCGGGGGTCGATGCCCTGCTTGGCGAGCAGCATGTCGCTCATCTCGACCGCCTGCTGGTGGTGGGGAATCATGTGCTGGGCGAACATCACGTCGGCGTCGTTGTGGGCCTCAGCAGCGGCGCTACTGGTCGGAGCGGCGGCCGCGCTCGACGAGTGTCCGGCCGGGTGCTCGGACTCGTTGGAGCTGCTACAGCCGGTCGAGATGGCCAGCACTGCCAAGGCGCCGGCGGCGATCAGGGTCGTTCGCTTCCACATAGTCATGGGTCCCTTTCTACACATTGCATACCCTAGGGGGGTATGGTACACATGGTTCATGAGCACAACCTCGGTCACCGTCATGGGTATGAGCTGCGGCGGATGCGCCTCATCCGTGCGTGAAGAGATCGGCGACATCCGTGGCGTCAGCACGGTCGACGTGGATCTAGCGAGCGGCACGGTGATCATCACCAGCGAAGGCCCGGTCGATAGCGTCGCGATCAAGACCGCCGTCGAGGGAGCCGGCTACCAACTGGCACGCTGATGAACGCCGCACAGAAGATCGCCGCTTTCGTCGCCGGCCTGGTGATGGTGTTCACCGTCGCGATCTGGGTCGGTAGGACCGTCGGACCCGAGGGCGGGGTGGATGTGCGACAGGCGCCGCCACACGAAGACAGCCACGCCGCGCACGACGCCGGCGCCCCCGAGCCGCTCGGTGGGCTGGCGGTGGTCCAGGATGGCTACACGCTTGACCTGACGGAAGACCGTGGCCGGGCCGCAAAGGACGTGCCGCTGCGGTTTCGGATTCTCGATGGCAATGGCGCGCCGGTGACGCGGTACGTCGAAAAGCACGAGAAGCTGTTGCATCTGATCGTGGTTCGCAGTGACCTGGCCGGCTTTCAACATGTGCATCCGGTGCTGGAATCGGATGGAACGTGGCGCGTGCCAGTCGATCTCAGCCGAGCAGGCGACTACCGCATCTTCGCCGACTTCACGCCTTCGGGTGGCCCGGCGCTGACACTGGGAGCCAATCTTCACGTCGGCGGCGAGTACGACCCGCAGCCATTGCCGCCCGTCGCGGCGACGACGGTGGTCGACGGATACACGGTGGCGCTGAGCGGAGCACCAAAGGCCAATGAGCCTTCGATGTTGACGTTGGCGGTTAGCCGTAACGGCAAGCCGGTCACCGACTTGCAGCCGTATCTGGGTGCCTATGGCCACCTGGTGGCGTTGCGTGCGGCGGATCTCGGATACCTGCATGTCCATCCGATGGGTGAGCCCGGCGACGGCATCACCGCCGCTGGGCCCGAGATCGCGTTCCACGCAACCTTTCCGAGTGCGGGCGCCTACCGGCTGTTCCTCGATTTCCAGCATGATGGAGTGGTGCGCACCGCAGCGTTCACCGTGACCGTCGAGGATGGAGAAGCGACATGACGTCGGTCGAGCTCTCGATCGACGGCATGACCTGCGCGTCGTGCGCACATCGAATCGAGAAGAAACTCAACAAGATCGATGGGGTGACCGCGACCGTCAACTTCGCTACGGAGAAGGCCCGCGTCGAGTACGGCACCGAGGTCACACCCGAACAGTTGGTGGCGACAGTCGATGAGGCGGGCTACCAGGCTCATTTGCCCGAGGAGCCTGTCGAAGCCGCGGCCGAGCAAGATCCGACCGCCTCGCTGCTGCAACGACTGCTGATCTCCGCGGCGCTGACGATTCCGGTGATCGCAATGGCGATGGTGCCGGCCCTGCAGTTCACGTACTGGCAATGGCTGTCGCTGGCGCTCGCCGCACCCGTCGTTGTTTGGGGAGCATGGCCGTTCCACCGGGCGGCGTGGGCGAACCTGAAGCACGGCACCGCGACGATGGACACGCTGATCTCGATGGGCACGCTCGCCGCGTTGGGCTGGTCGGTCTACGCGTTGTTCTGGGGCACCGCGGGCATGCCGGGGATGAAGCATGCGTTCGAGCTGACGATTGCCCGGACGGACGGAACCGGCAACATCTATCTGGAAGCCGCTGCGGGAGTGACCACGTTCATCCTCGCCGGACGCTATTTCGAGGCTAGGGCCAAACGCCGGGCGGGTGCGGCGCTGGAGGCGCTGCTGCATCTCGGCGCCAAGGATGTCTCGGTGCTGAGAAGCGGTGTCGAGCAACGTATTCCGATTGACCAGTTGTCCGTCGGCGATGAGTTCGTGGTGCGTCCGGGCGAGAAGATCGCGACCGACGGCGTCGTTGTCGACGGCAATTCGGCAGTGGACGCGTCGATGCTGACCGGTGAGTCGGTGCCGGTGGATGTGGGGCCAGACGACCAGGTGGTCGGGGCGACGGTCAATGTC
>DASRJA010000733.1:0-8761 GCA_035649695.1 Mycobacterium sp.
TGGCTCATGGTCGAGCCTGCGTTGTAGCAGTACAGGTGCGACAGTCCCGGCATCGACCCACCCGCCCGCTCCGTCAGCTCGAAGCCAGGCCCGAGGTATGGGTGTCGCGCCTCCGCCGGATGCAGGGCCGCCGCTTCTGCCGAAACGCGATCGGCCCACAGCGCGATCTTGTCGGAGAAATGCGCCAGCTCGGGTCGCAGCCGCAGGTCCACCGCGAATCCAGTTGCGAGGATAACCGCATCGAACCTGTATTCAGTGCGTGCCGTGATGACTTTGACCGCGTCGGGGCAGGGCAGCACGTCGTTCCACGGTTCGGCGAAATGCATCGCGAAGCCCGGGTGGCGGTCGCAGCGCAGCACCGACTCATGCGGCGGCGGCACCGCTTCGCAGAAGATGTAGGTGTAGATCTGCCACCGCGCCCGATCGTCGAGGCGCGGATAGCCATGCAAGAAGCCTGGAAACACCGTCCACTTCGACTTGTTGATCTGCGGCAGATGCGGCCGGCGCACGAACAGATGTGCCTCGGCCGCGCCTGACTCCAGGGCGACGGCAGCATTGTCGAAGGCGGAGGCGCTGGCGCCCAGGACACCGACCCGGCCGCCCTTGAAGCGGGCCAAGTCGATGGCGTCGGAGGAATGGAACACGTGGTCGCCCGCCTGGCGCCGGTCGGGCAGCGAGGGAAAAGCCGGCCAGTGCGGCGCGCCGGATCCGTCGCGGCCGCCCGCCAGCACCACCTTGCGGGTATAGATCGTCTCTCGCCTTCCTGCCCTCACCAGCTCGACACGCACCGCATCCGAGCCGGGATCGAGCCGCGTGACCTCGGTGCCGTTCTCGACGGCGATCTCCACCGTATCGCGCACCCACAGCAGGTAGTCGAGCCAGTCCCTGGTGGCGACCTTGTAGAGCCGCTGCCATCCCTCGGCGCCGTGCTGCGCCTCGTACCAGGCGCGAAACGTCAGCGCGGGAAAGCCGAGGTCCGGCCCCGTTAGGTGCTTGGGCGAGCGCAGCGTGTCCATGCGCGCGTAGGTGCCCCACGGGCCTTCGCGGCCGCGCTCGGCGCGATCGACCAGGCGCAGGTTGCGCACGCCCTCGCGCATCAGGGCAAAAGCCGCCGTCTGGCCGCACATGCCAGCGCCGATCACCAGGACATCGAGCATCGGTTGGCCGTCCGGCCCCGACGTCGGCGGCACCCAGTTGGCGGCGGGGAAGTTCATGCGCGCAAAATCGCGCCGGGCCTGGGCGGCGAGATCGTCTAGCTTGGTGGGCGTCATGCGGGGCTCGAGCGTTGCGGTTCTTGACATATAGCTTGCGGCAACCCCGTCAGCCACGGCCGCCAGGCTACGTGCGGAATGCACGAGCCCGCCCATGACATTGGCCGCAAAGGCAAAAGCAGCGGTGGATGGACGACGGCGCCACACTTCCGCCTCGCCCCGACTCAGTTACCGTCCGCAGCCGACCGGGCGAGGGGGAAGTCATGGCCAATTTTGCCTACGGCGGGCTGCGCCAATCCTATGCAGCGCTGTGGAAAGCAATGCAGATTCCGACGGGGGTTCGGGTGCAGGCCACCGACGCCCGCGTGCGCGCCATCGCCGAGGCCAAGCCGCGCTACGACCAGGTCGCCAATGCGACGGGCGTGCCCTGGTACGTAATCGGCATCATCCACGAGATGGAAGGCGGGTTGAACTTTTCCACCCACCTGCACAATGGCGACCCGCTGACCGCCCGCACGGTGCAGGTTCCGGCCGGCCGGCCGCCAACCGGCGTTCCACCCTTCCAGTGGGAGGAAAGCGCCATCGATGCGCTGACGCTAGAGGCGTTTCATTCCGTCAAGCTGTGGACGATCGAGCGTATCGCCTACCAGCTCGAGGCCTACAACGGTTGGGGCTATCGCTCGCGCAACACCGGCGTCAATACGCCGTATCTGTGGAGTGCCACCAACAACTATCAGAAGGGTAAGTTCGTTCGCGACGGGGTGTTCGATGCGAACGCCGTCAGCGGACAGATTGGCGCCATGGCGCTGCTGCGCCGCCTGATCGACGTCATCGGCATCAACGTGCCGGCCGAGGACGACGTCCCCCTTCCCGACACACCATCCCTGCCAACCGAACCGGATCTGGGCACGCAGCCCTACCCGGGCATGGCCGTGCGCCTCAATCACCCCGACCCTCGCATCGTGATGCTGCTGCAGCGGCGGCTCAATCAGCTCGGTTGCTGGCCCAGCATCGATGCCAAGGGCAAGACTGTGCCGCTCAACGTGGACGGCGACTTCGGACAGCTCACGGCATCCGCCGTCAAGTTGTTCCAGGCGCGCTCACAGGACGGTGAGGGCAAGCCCCTGTCGGTCGACGGCGTGGTCGGGCTGACCACCTGGACGGCGCTGTTCGGCACGCCGAGCGTCGCTCCGGTCACCGCCAGCGTGCCTGCGCAGGGCCTGCTACGGCGGGTGATCACGGTGGCCGCCAATGAGGAGCAGCAGCAGGTGCGCGAGCAGCCGCTGGGCTCCAACCGAGGGCCGCGCGTCGACCAATATCTGCGCGCCGCCGGCATCGATCCGACGACCGGCAGCTACCCTTGGTGTGCGGGCTTCATCGTCTGGTGTTTCGACAACGCGGCGCGCCAGCTTGGGCTTGCCTCGCCGGTGCCGCGTACGGCCGGCGTGCACGACATGTGGCAGAAGGCCGGCCGGGCGGGTTTCCGGCGCATCTCACACGAAACCGCAATCGGTGATCCGAGCCAGGTGCAGCCAGGCCAGGTCTTCTTCATCGACACCGGGCAGGGCCACGGGCACACGGGTTTGGTCGTCGGCCGCGAAGGCAGCGAGTTCCAGACTATCGAGGGTAATACCAACGAGCTGGGCGGCCGCGAAGGTGTTGGCGTGTTCGCGCGCCGGCGCCCGGTGCGGCAGGCGACCCTGGGGTTCGTGGAATTTGCCGCGCGCTGACGATTGATTGCCGCAATCTGACCGCGAATCGTCAGGTAGCGTCTCACTTGATTTCGGTGCGTTGCCACGAGCCCCACGCCCACGGCGTGGACGGTGCAGGAGGAGGTCGCGCTGATGCATGAGGTCTACGACCGGGAAAGAGCCGCCGCGCTGGTCAAGGAGGCGCGTGACATGATCGCCGCCCTCAAATGCGAGACCGGAGAGATTGCGGTGCAGATGAGCCGCGTGCGGCACGATCCGGACGACGGTGATGCGCCACACCAGAGGCTGCCGAAGGCAACACTTGCCCCCTCCATTCAGCGCACACCGAACCGAAAGCCGTTCTGGAAGTTCTGGAGCTAGCGCAGCCGATGTTCGCAAACTGCACGTTCCCGGCAGGAGGCTAGATGAGAGACAAGCTGACCTGGATTTTGGTGTTTGCGTTCATCGCCGCGGGCGGCAGTACCTACAGCGCCTACAAGGTCTACCAGATGACGGACGGCAGGCCCGCCCCTACGAAAAACAAGAGGTAGACGTCTGTTATTGACGACGGCGGTTGCCGGCAGCGGCCGGATTGGCAAAGATAGGTGCCTCTTACAGGTAGGATCTTCGCTGGAGTAGTACCGTGAAGGTAGCCGACATTCTGGAACGCAAGGGCTCCGTAATCATTACCATCAAGCCGACGGAGACGATTGCGGCGCTGTCGCAGCGCCTGCGCGAACGCCGTATCGGCGCGGCCATCGTCTCCAACGATGGACAGAGCGTGGACGGAGTAATATCCGAACGCGACATTGCCTATGGCCTGTGCGTGCACAAGGGCGAGTTGCACGCCATGCCGGTTTCGGCGCTGATGACCAAGGCTGTGATCACGTGCGCCCCCAGCGATGAGCTCGGCATCGTAGCCTCCACCATGCTGTCGCGTAATGTGCGGCACCTGCCTGTCATGGACGGCGAGCGCCTGATCGGCATGGTGAGCATCCGCGACGTGCTGAACTTCCGCGTCGACCAGCTGCAGCGCGAAACCGGCGCGCTGCGTGCCTTCGCGATGCAGACCGACCGCGAGGCGCAGGACCGCTAGTGCGCGCGCTCGCGCAAACCAAGCCAGTCCCCTAACAAAAAAATGCAGCCCTGGATTTCCCAAGGCCGCATTTTTTCTTGCCTTGCGGCTTCAGAAGATGAAGTCGCTGCTGCTGATGGACGACAGCTTGGCGCCCTTTAGCGTGATGGAATCTTCCTCGTAGGTGATCTTCACACCGCCCGACACGGCCGTCACAGAAAGGTCGTCGTAGGCGATATCGAGGGCCGACAGATCGATAAGATCCTGACCGCCTGACGGATCGGCGTCGAAGTCCGTGATCTTGTCGTTGCCGAAGCCCGGCGCGAACACGAATGTGTCGTTGCCGCCGGCGCCCGTCAGCCAATCGTCGCTGGAGCCGCCCTCGATGACGTTGTCGAGCTTGTTGCCGACACCCTTGAAAGCGCCGTCGCCCGTATAGATCAGGTTCTCGACATTGTCGTCGAGCCAGTAGAAGCGGAGGCTGGTCTCGACCGTATCCGTCCCGCCGTTCCGATCCTCCCGGATGTCATCTCAGCAGTGGTCGACGATGTATAGGTCGTCGCCTTCGCCGCCGTGAAGCCTGTCATAGCCTGTCCCGCCGTCGAGGATGTCGTCTCCTTTGCCAGCGTAGATCTTGTCCCTGCCCTCAAGGCCGGCGATATGGTCGTCGCCGTCGGTGCCATTCAGGCAATCACGCCCTTCGGTACCGTAGATGGTCGGGTCCGGTGTCGGCTCCTCGCCCGGATCGGGATCCTCACCCGGATCCGGGTTGTCGTTGCCCAAGCCTTGGAAAACCGCGGCGCTGGAGTTGGCCGTGAATTTCTGGGTGCCGGATTCGATGGTGCAGGTGCCGTCGCCGTTGTTGGTCACGGTCGTCTCGTTGACCGTGGTCCCGGGCAGCAGCTCGACAACGTCCCCACTGTTCATGGGGCCGATGAACGTGTCGTTGCCGCCGTTCGACTTGAACACCACCCGGTGCTCTGATCCGCGGCCGGACACGTCCACGGTGTCGTTTCCGCTCGAGCCCTCGATGGTGATGGTGTTCAGATTGAGGTCGGTGCCCGTGAAGCTGCCCGCAATGATGAACGTGTCGTCACCGGCACCGCTGTTGACCGAGATCTCGTCGATATTGGCAAGCTCTGCGGCGACGACGCCGTTGCGCGAAACGACAATCTGCGTGGTGGCAGCAAGCGCGGCGCCAGGGACGCGAATCAGGTAAGCCGCGCTGGTCTCGATCCTGAACTCCTCGACCTCAGCGTTGCCATTGAGAACGAACGTGTCGGTGCCGGCGGCGGCACCGCCGTTGATGATGTCGCGTCCGTCGCCGGCCGACCAGATGATCGTATCGTTGCCGCCGCCGCCGTTGATGGTGTCGTCGCCGCCGCCGCCGCTCAGGGTGTCGTTGCCGCCACCGCCGTTCAACACGTTCGCTGCAACGCTACCGGTGAGAGTGTCGGCGCCGCCGCCGCCGGTGACGTTCTCGACGTCACGCAGCGAGAGGAAGCCAGACGCGCTGTTGGCCGCCAGGTCGACCGTGACCGCAGCCGTGCTGCCGGCATAGGTCAGTGTGTCGACGCCGCCGAGCAAGTCGGCCGTCACCGCCTCGACACCGGTGACCGTCCCGTTCTCAACCGTGGTCAGCGCGGTACCGTTGAAGACCACGTTGAGCGTCTCGGCGCCATCGGTCCCGAGGATGCGCAGGGTGTCGGTGCCGGCACCGCCGTCCACCGAGTCTGCACCCTCACCCATCGTGTAGAGGAACAGATCATTGCCGTTGCCGCCCTGAAGCACGTCCGCGCCCGCACCACCGGTGATGGTGTCGTTGCCATCGCCAGCATTGATGGTGTCGCCGGCCACACCGCCATCGAGCGTGTCGTTGCCGTTGCCGCCGGAGATCTGATCGGCGCCGCCCTCACCGAAGATGAGGTCGTTGCCGTCGCCGCCGTTCAGGGTGTCGCCTGCAGCCTCGCCGTGAATCTCGTCGTTGCCGCCAAGGCCGTTGACGATATCGATCCCCAAGCCGGAGAAGATGACGTCGTCACCCTCCGTGCCATTGATGGTCTCTGCGCCGACATCGGAGAAGATCTCGTCGCCGACGATGCCGGTCGCCGCCGAGAGCACGGTCTCCGTCGTGCCCTGGTCGTCGGTATAGGTCACCGCCACGCGCAGCTGCCTGCCGACCTGGTCCTGCTGCGGGACGAAGATGCCGTCGGTCGCGCCGGCAATATCGGTCCAGTTCGAACCGATCAGTTCCTGCCACTGGAAGGTGAAGACGACGGCCGGATCGATGCCGTCGAGGTCGATGATGCTGGCCGTCGATACGCTTAGCGCCAGCCCCTCGGTGGGACTCGCGTCGCTTATGACCGGCGCGCCGGTCGGTGCGTCATTGACGTTGATGACAGCCCCGGTCGGTGCCGAGAACACCGTCTCGATGACGCCGTCGGCATCGAGGTAGGTCGCCTTCACACGGATCAGCAGGCCGACCTCGTCGTTGCTCGGCGTAAAGGTCGGTCCCGATGCAGCCACGTCCTGGCCGAACTCGTCCGCGCGCAGGATGTCGACGAAGATGCCCGTCCCCGCATCCTCCTCCATCTGCCACACGTAGGCGATCGACCCGGTGATAATGCCGCCGTTGGGATTGTCGGGGTCAGTTGCCGTCCCCAGCGTGGCTGTGAGCACGGAGTCTTCGGTGGCGGGCAGCCCCAGAATCTCGAGTTGCCCCTGGGGCGGGCTGTTGCCGGTGTTCACCAGGTCGACGATCTCGTCAGCGAATTGCAGGCGCTCGATGTTGCGGATGATGTCGACGCCGTCCGTGCCGACCGTGTCGATGATGACCCGGCGGCCCTCAGCATCGGGCTCGCCGATCTGATAGTTGGCGCGCGGACCGGAGAACACTGCCGTGTCCACATCGTTCTGCCCGCCGGTCATCAGGATTTCGCGCACGATCTGCAGCTGGCTCGGGTTGACCGTGCCCGCCAGCATCAGCGCGCTCAGCTGCTGGCCGTTCAGCGCCGGCAGGCTACTGGTGACCGGGCCAACCATGCTGTTGGCGGTGCCGATCTCGTTGCCGGCTTCATCGAAGATGCCGATGCGCACGTTGAGCAATGCATCGCCGTCGATGATGTCGTTGCCGCCGCGGCCCTGGATGATGTCGCTGCCGCCGCCGCCGAGGATGATGTTGCCGCCGTCGAACGAGGTGACACCGGCGCCAAGGATGTCCTGCAGCCCGGCGATGCGGGCGATGCCCTCGCTGGTGAGCACGCTGCCGCGGTTGCCGGCGGCCTGGATCTCGACGGCGTCGGCATCGTCACCCAGCAGGATGTCGCTGAAGTCGGAGCCGGACAGGCCTTCCAGCTGGTCGAACCGATCCATCACCGCCGCATTGGAGGGCGGGATCGGCGTCTCGTCGAAGGCTTCCAAGGTCAGGTCGACGGTGACACCCAGCGTATCGTTCTTGTAGGTGACCCAGTCGTAGCCCGACATGCCTTCCATGCGGTCGGCGCCGGGGCCGCCGACCATGATGTCGTCACCGCCTTCGCCCATGAACTCGTCGACGCCGCCGCTGCCGATGAACACGTCGTGTCCGTCGATCAGATCGAGCGCGTTCGGGTCGAAGTTGTCGCCCGGCGAGCCGTCCGCGGTACCGGTCTCGATCCAGTCGCTGCCCTCGTTGCCGATCACGGCCTCGGTGGTCGGGCTGCCGTATAGGAAGTCGTCACCGTCGCCGCCGAAGATCTCCGAGAGATCCTCGCCCGCCATGATGAAGTCCTTGCCGAAGCCGCCGAGCAGCAGGTTGATGCCGTTGCCGCCGTTGATGACATCGTTGCCGTCGCCGCCCTGGATGATGTCGTCGCCACCCAGATCGGTCAGGATGTCGTCGCCGTCGCCACCGAGGATCTGGTCGGCGCCGTCCCCGCCTTCCAACCGGTCGTTGCCACCGTCGCCCCAGAGGGTGTCGTCGCCGATGCCGGAGATCATGGTGTCGTTGCCCTCGGTACCGCCGAGAACGACGTGGTCCTCACCTGTGTAGTGCAGGTAGTTGGTATCGACACCCGCTGTCTGGGGATTGTCGCGCACCACCAGGGCGATGAAGGGATTGTCGCCTAGCGGGTCGTCGCTGCCGAGGCCTTCGTTGAACTGCCTGGTCTGGTCCACCTCGAGGATAAAGGCCGGGGTCGAGAACACGTCGGCCGGCAGGTGGGTGGCGTCCGTGTTGCGCATGATCATGCTGGCAAACGAGTTTTGCTCAAGCTGGGTGAGGAAATTTAGGCCGGCCGTGCGCGTCAGATAGTAGAAGCGGTCGCCGTTCTGCAGTGCCTCGAGCTGGGTCTCAAACACGAAGTTGAAGGTCGAGCCGAGCAGTCCGCCGAACGGCATCTGCTTCTCGGCAAGCCCGCCGATCCAGAAGTCGATGGCATCAACGCCAGACGTAGTCACGCCGTTGGCGAGGTTGGCCCATGCTCCCGTGCTGTTCAGGAAGTCGAGGCGATCGGCGGGGGCTCCCGCACCGCCGAACACCAGCAGCTCGGCTGCCGCGCGCTTCTCGGCCGCGGTCCCGGCATCCAGGATGCTCTGGTGGGTGCCGTAAGCGGCAATGAAATTGACCACCGAGAGCGGGTTCTTCGCGTTGATGGCGAAGTCGACCCAGCTGGTATAGGGCTTGAGCTGGCTGTCGCCGGTGCCGTTGTAGAACTCGCGCCGCGCCGCGTTCAGTGTCGGCACGCCCGTGTCGCGGCCGCGGGCCAGGTTGACGGTGGCCAGGTCGAGCGGAAGGCCGAGCAGGT
>DASRJA010000734.1:0-27285 GCA_035649695.1 Mycobacterium sp.
CCCAGGTACGCGAGCTTGCGGCGTTGACACGGTCGTCGCCGGTGCTCAGCGCGTGGACGCTGCAGATCTACCTGCGCTACGAGGCCGCGATCGCGGATCTGGTCGCCCCGCGACTCGGCAGCGCCGCTCCCGACGACCCGCGGCCGCGGCTGCTCGGCGCGCTCGCGATGGCATCGATACGGATCGCGCTCGACGACTGGCTGGCCCACGGCGGCTCGCTACCGGCGCGGGTGCGCACGGCACTGTCGTCCGTGCGCATCGAGTGATCAGCGCCGAAACAGCTGCGAGCCGATCCGAACCAGCCGGTCCCACCCGGCCGGGCGCGCGACCAGCTTGCCGAGCAACGGTGCGGAGTCGAAGTACGAAACCCGCTCGGCGATAAGGCCATTGGTGAACGTGAAACGATCGACCGCATCCCAGGCGATCGGCTTGCCGCCATACGTTCCGCTCAGCGTGAATTCAATGAACACCTCGTGCTTGCCGTGCCCAACGCGGTGCACGTCGGCGTGCAGGTCGGGAACCAAGGCGAACAGTCGCTGAAACGACTCGCGGCAGGCATGCTTGCCGCGCAGGGTGCCCATCATCGGCTGGATCAGCACGATGTCGTCGCTCCACAACGCTTCGTGCTTGGCCAGGTCCGGAGTGCGCCAGGTCTCGGCGAAACGATCGGCGAACTCCGTCGCGAACTTCTCGTCAACCTCGTCGATGGTCATGGCACATGAATGTAGCGACGCGGGGGAGTGCTGCGGTCCGATCAGTGCGGTTGAGGTGTGCGACGCGTCCTAATCTGTGGTCTGGCCGTCCGTTTGTTCGTCAGCGCGGATCCAGCACCGCGAAGCTCAACGTCGCACGCGCAGCCAGCCGATCGCGGCCGACGTCGGTGACGTCGACGGCCGTCACGACGAGCCGCTTGCCGGCGCGGACGATCGTCGCCTCGGCCCGTGCCGGCCCCACGACGACGGGCGCGAGGAAGTGCACGTTCATGTCCGCGGTGGTGACACTCTGATCGGGGCCGACATGGTGTTCCGCCAACCGGCCTGCGGCGATGTCGATCAGCGTCGCAACCAAGCCGCCCTGCAGGGCTCCGCGGATATTCGTCAGATCGGGCCGATTGTCCATCTCGATGATCAGGCGTTCGTCGGTATCGACCACATCGCGCATGCCCATCTGCCCGAGCAGATGGCCTTCGGTGGTTCTCATCGGCCTCGATTCGCTGAGCATGGCTAACAAGGTAGCATCATTCTCGAAATCAGAGATTGCCATTCTCATAGCTATCCTAGGCGTCATGCCTGTTCGCACCGCCCTTCGTCCCGGCGTGCTGTCACCGACGCTGCCGGTGCCCCGCACGATCGCACCTCCGGAGTACGCGTGGAAGCCGACCGTCAAAGAGGGCAGCGAGCCGTGGGTGCAGACGCCCGAGGTGATCGCGAAGATGCGTATCTCCGGCCGCATCGCCGCGGGCGCCCTGGCCGAGGCGGGCAAGGCCGTCGCTCCCGGCGTGACGACCGACGAGCTGGACCGCATCGCCCACGCGTACATGATCGACCACGGCGCGTACCCCTCGACGCTTGGCTACAAGGGCTTCCCGAAGTCCTGCTGCACGTCGCTCAACGAGATCATCTGCCACGGCATACCCGACTCGACCGTGGTCGAGGACGGCGACATCGTCAACATCGACGTCACTGCCTACATCGACGGTGTGCACGGCGACACCAACGCCACCTTCCTGGCCGGCGATGTGTCCGAGGAGCATCGCCTGCTGGTCGAGCGCACGCAGGAAGCGACCATGCGCGCGATCAAGGCCGTCAAACCCGGCAGGCAGCTGTCGGTCGTGGGCCGCGTCATCGAGTCGTATGCAAACCGCTTCGGCTACAACGTCGTTCGCGACTTCACCGGACATGGCATCGGCACCACCTTCCACAATGGGCTAGTGGTGCTGCACTACGACCAGCCCGCCGTGGAGACGGTGCTCGAGCCGGGTATGACGTTCACCATCGAGCCGATGATCAACCTCGGCGCGCTGGATTACGAGATCTGGGACGACGGCTGGACCGTCGCCACCAAGGACAAGAAGTGGACCGCGCAGTTCGAGCACACGCTGGTGGTCACCGACGACGGCGCGGAGATTCTGACCCAGCTGTGAGACTTCCAGCGCGAGCAGACGCAAAACTGCCCTATTTGGCGCGAAAAAGGACAGTTTTACGTCTGCTCGGCATAGAAAAGTGACCCCCTCGGGCGCGCTGTTGGTTGCTGGCACCACGTCGGATGCCGGCAAGTCGATGGTCGTCGCAGGACTGTGCCGGCTGTTGGCGCGCAAGGGCATTCGTGTCGCGCCGTTCAAGGCGCAGAACATGTCGAACAACTCGGCGGTCACCGTCGAAGGCGGAGAGATCGGCCGGGCACAGGCCATGCAGGCCCGCGCGGCGGGGCTGGCACCCAGCGTCCGGTTCAACCCGATCCTGCTCAAGCCCGGCAGCGACCGCACCTCACAGCTCGTGCTGCGCGGCCACGTCGTCGACACAGTGAGTGCACACGATTACTTCACCCACCGTGACCGGCTCGCTGCCGTCGTGGCTGACGAATTGCGCCAGCTGCGAAGCGAATTCGACGCCGTGATCTGTGAAGGTGCTGGCTCGCCCGCCGAGATCAACCTGCGCGCAACCGATCTGGCGAACATGGGGCTGGCCCGTGCCGCGGAGCTGCCCGTCATCCTTGTCGGCGACATCGACCGCGGCGGGCTGCTGGCCCACCTGTATGGGACCGTCGCGGTCCTCGAACCCGACGACCAGCGACTCATTTCCGGATTCGTGGTCAACAAGTTCCGCGGCGACCCCTCACTGCTGGCACCCGGACTGGAGCAGCTGGAAGCGCTGACCGGCCGGCCGACGTACGGCGTGATTCCCTACACCGACGGACTGTGGCTCGACACCGAGGATTCGGTGTCGGTGCTCGCACACCGCGTCGTCGGTGACCCGCAGCCGCCCCGCGGCGCGGACTGGCTGCGCGTGGCCGCGATCCGGCTGCCGCGCATCTCGAACTCGACCGACATCGAAGCGCTGGCGTGCGAGCCGGGCGTGGTGGTGCGCTGGGTGACCGATCCCGCCCACCTGGCTGACGCCGATGTGGTCGTGATTCCCGGCAGCAAGTCCACGGTCGCCGACCTGACCTGGCTTGGCGAAAAAGGCTTGGCCGACGGCATCACCGTGCATGCCCGGCAAAACAAGCCGGTCCTGGGCATCTGCGGCGGCTTCCAGATGCTCTGCAAGACCATCGACGACCCAGTGGAATCCAAAGCCGGCGTCGTCGAAGGCCTCGGCCTGCTCGACGCCGACATCGTGTTCGCGCCGGATAAGACGCTGCGCCACCACGACAGCCCGCTATGCGGCTACGAGATTCACCACGGCCAAGTCGCGCGCCACGGCGACGGCGACTGGCACGGTGTCGGAATCCGCAGCGGCCGCGTCTATGGCACGCACTGGCATGGACTGTTGGACAACAACGACCTCCGCCGCCAGTGGCTGACAGAGGTCGGAACGCCCGGGTTCGTCGTCGCCGACGACGTCGACGTGGCGGCGCGCCGCGACGCTCAGCTGGACCTGATGGCCGATCTGCTCACCGCGCATCTTGATGTCGATGCCGTCGTCGCGGTGTTGGAAAGCGGTCCGCCACAACGGCCAATGATCGTCACGGGGCTGCGCCACTGACGACGAGCTGATGTCCGGCGCGTACCTTCTCGCCAGGCATTGCGCACGAGGTGCGCGTCACCAGCGAAACGGGCAGCACGGTTCGCCTGCGCAGTCGCCGAGTGGGCTGGTCCAACCGCGTGAAGAGACGGTCGGCGGCGAAACGTCCCATCTCGTCACCGTCCTGGTGGATCACCGTAACGGCGGGCTTCAATGCAGCCGCCGTCGGGAAGTCGCCAAAACCCACTAGTCCAATATCCTTGCGGCGCAACGCCTGCAGCGCCGTCACGAGGGCGATCGTGACGCGCGCGTTCGAGGAGAACACAGCGCTCAGCGGGTCGGATGCTGCGAGCATGCGGCGCAGCTCCGCTGTGAGCGTTCCCGCGTCGATAGCGCCCACGTGTGTGAGATCGCTGCGCTGTGGCAGCCCCGCCTCGTCCAGTGCGTTCTGCAACCCCTTCAGCCGCAGTAATCCGGTGTATGTGTCGTCGCCCATGAACGCGATGCTGCGATGACCGTGCGAAATCAGATGCCGGCCCGCCTGATGTCCGCCACCGACGTCGTCCTGCAGGACCGTATCGGCGGTCAACCGTCCGGGTTCTCGATCGACGAACACCAACGGTGTGCGCTTCTGCCATGGCTGCAAGTACGACATATCGCGGCCGACCGGACAGATGATCATGCCCGCCACCTGGCGCTTCAATACCGCTTCGATCGACTGCCGTTCGTGCGACGGCTCCCAGCCGACGGCGGTCACGATCACCGCGACACCCCGCCGGCTTGCCTCGCGCTCGACTGCGCCGATGATGCTGGCGAAGAACGGGTCGGCCACGCCGGGCACCGCAACGCCGATCGCGGCGTCGCGTCCGCTACGGAAGGTGACGGCGAGCATGTTCGGCACGTACTGGAGTTCTTCGATCGCCCGCTCGACCCGTTCGCGGACGTCGGCGGAGACATAGCGGTCATTGTTGACCACGCGCGAGACCGTCTTGGCGCTCACCCCCGCCCGGCCGGCAACGTCGCGCATGGTCGCCATCGAGCTCCCCTTCTCGGTCGTTCAGCGGTCAGTATGTCACCGATGTCAGACCGAACGGTGGAGTTTCTCTGACACCGGTGACATAGCCGCGAATGTGGCGTACTGTCCGGCACAAGCCCATCGCAACGTGACCCAGGTAACAGACCCGCCAGACGAGGAGGGGCCAACACCGTCGTGCAACCTCAGCTCCTGCCTCCCAACGTGGTACCGCACTGGTATGCAGGCGGATCGGCGCTGGCCGCCTGGCGCGGTCTGCCCTCGGTCGGTGAGCGCTCGCCGGAGGAGTGGGTTGGCGCGACGGTGGCACGCTTCGGTGCCCCGAACCTCGGGCCTGCCCGCCTGGCCGACGGCACGCTGCTTCGTGATGCGGTCAGCGCCGACCCGCTCGGCTGGCTCGGCCGCGACGACGCGGAACCGGGTGACACCGGCGTGCTCGTCAAGCTCTTGGATGCCGGACAACGCCTGCCGGTGCACGTGCATCCCACCCGGGAGTACGCCTTTCAACACCTGGGCTGCGCCTACGGCAAGACCGAGGCGTGGTTTGTCCTGGAAGCCGACGACGGCGCCGCGGTGTGGGTCGGGTGGCGCGAGGAGGTCGGCCGCGACCGGCTCATGAAGCTGGTGGAGGCGCAGGATGCCGAGGCGATGCTGGCGCTCATGCATCGTGTTCCGGTGCGACCGGGCGACGGCGTGCTGGTGCCAGGCGGAGCCCCGCACGCCATCGGTGCGGGCATTCTCCTTGTGGAGGCGCAGGAGCCCACCGATCAGTCAATTCTGTTGGAGCGCACCAACACCACGGCATCCGACGACGAGATTTTTCTCGGCCTGACCCGCGAGGTCGCGCTGTCGGTGGTCGAGACCACAGCACGGACGAACGTCTCTGCGCTCACGCGGCACACCGATAAGCACGTGGCCGGCCTCGTGCAGGTGCTGACCGAGCAGGCGGAGCCCTTCTTCCGCATGGCATTACTGACAGCGGGTGTCGACATGCCCGCCGGATTCGCGGTCGCCGTGGTGCTGTCCGGTGCAGGCACACTCGCGGCGGCGCACAGCGAAACCGTCGACGTCGAACGCGGCCAGACACTCGTCGTCCCAGCGTCTTCCGGGGATTGGCACCTCGACGGTGACGTGCAGCTGCTTGTCTGTAGGCCGGGCACCACGTGGCCGCCAAAGCCCACGCCGAACATCAAGCAACAGGAAGGCGCAGCATGACCGCCCTGCTGGAGGCGCGCGCCGTCTCGCGGAGCTTCGGCCACGTCCGTGCGCTGGACCGCGCCGACTTCGACATCAGTCCCGGCGAGGTCGTCGGCTTGATCGGCGACAACGGCGCAGGCAAGTCGACGCTCATCAAGGCCTTGTCGGGCAGCCTCGAATTGGATGAGGGCGAGATCTACTTCGACGGCAAGCCAGTGCGTTTGTCATCTCCACGACAGGCGAACGACCTCGGCATCGAGGTGGTGTACCAGGATCTGGCGCTGGCTCCTCATCTCAATCCCGTTCAGAACGTGTTCTTGGGCAGGGAAATCCCGGCCAAGGGCGTTCTGGGCCACCTTGGTTTCATGGACGAGAAGGAGATGCGTCGCCAGGCGGCTGCGTCCTTCAGGGCGCTCGGGGCCACGGTGCGTTCACTCAGCTCGCCCGTCGGGTCGATGTCCGGTGGACAGCGCCAGGGCATCGCCATTGCCAGGGCCATCGCATGGGCGGACAAGGTCGTCATCCTCGACGAGCCAACAGCGGCGCTGGGTGTCGTCCAGACCAAGAACGTTCTCGAGTCGGTAAAGCGGGTGCGTGACAAGGGAATTGCGGTGGTGTTCATCAGCCACTCGATGCCGCATGTGCTCGAGGTGTGCGACCGCATCCAGGTGCTGCGGCTCGGCCGGCGGGTCGCTACGTACCGGGGCCGCAGCACGACGGTCGAGACGCTTGTGGGTGCCATGACGGGCGCCCTCGATGCGAAGGACGGTGGGGCATGAGTACCGAAGACGACGACGAGTGAGGATCGCGGCGAGGAACGAGCGAGGACCGGAGGGAGGAGGAGTCGAGGCGTGAGCACCGTGGCCAACCAGCAGGACGCCGTGGCGGACAGGGCAGACGAGCTCGACAGTGCCCAGTCACTGCTGAAACGCGTTGTGGGGCTTCAAGCGTTCTGGATCCTCGGGGTGCTGATAGTCATCTGCTTGTTCTTCACCGTCATTGCCGGCGACCGTTTCCTGTCGACCGGCAACTTCTCGCTCATCTCACAGAACGTCGCTGTCTGGGCGGTGCTCGGCGTCGGGATGACGTTCGTGATCATCACCTCGGGCATCGACCTGTCTGTCGGCTCGGTGCTGGTGTTCTCGTCCGTGGTCGCAGCCAAGGTGATGGAAGCGATGGGCGGCAGTGGAATTGGTGTTGCCGCTGTCGGGATCGTCGCTGCGATCCTGTCCGGTATGGCGTGGGGTGTCGTCAACGGCGCGCTGGTCGCCATCGCGAAAGTGCCCGCACTGATCGTCACCCTCGGCACGCTGTCGGTTGCGCTCGGACTGGCGCAGGTCCTCACTGGCGGTATCGACATCCGCTCGGTCCCCAGCGAACTGACCGACTTCAGCGCCTACACAAAGATATTGGGCATCCCCGGCCTGCCGTTCGTCGCGCTGATAGTGATCGTTCTCGGTGGCATCCTGCTGCACAAGACGAGATTCGGCCGTTACACCTATGCCATCGGCAGCAACGAGGAGGCTGCTCGTCGCACGGGCATCAAGGTGTCGCGACATCTGGTGCTCGTGTACGGGTTGGCCGGCACGCTCGCCGGATTGGGCGCGCTGCTCTCGCTCGCCCAGTACGGCACCACGACGATCGCCGGCCAGTCGTTGACCAACCTCAACGTCATCGCCGCGGTTGTCATCGGCGGCACATCGATTTTCGGCGGCTACGGCACGATCTTCGGCACCGTCGTCGGCCTGTTCATCCCCGCCGTGCTGCAGTCCGGCTTCGTCATCATCGGCGTCCAACCCTTCTGGCAGGGCGTCGCGGTCGGCTCGGTGCTCATCGCCGCCGTCTACGTCGACCAGACCCGGCGTGCCGCGGCCATGCGCAGTGCACGGTCTCGAGGCCTCTTCAAACGCAAAGGATCGAAATGAAAGGAAAGCCAGTGAACCGTAAGCGCGTAATGCCGGTCGCGGGTGCTCTTGGGGCAGTGGTGCTCACGCTGTCGATGGCGAGCTGCACGTCCTCGAAGCCGCAGTCGAGCGGTTCGGGCGAGACGTCGAACGGGGTGACGCCGGCGGCGGCAGCGACCACCGTCACCGCGCCGCCAAAAGCCAGCAAGAACTACAACATCCAGCTTCTGCAGGGTGTGATCGGCGACCAGTTCTACATCACGATGCAGTGCGGCGCGCAGGAAGAGGCGGCCAAGCTCGGCGTCACGTTGAACTCTCAGGGCCCGCAGAAGTTCGATCCGACGCTGCAGAAGCCGGTCCTGGACTCCATCGTCGCCGCCCGCCCGGCCGCGCTGCTGGTCGCGCCCACCGATGTCCAGGCCATGCAGCAGCCCCTCGAGCAGGCCGCCGCGGCGGGCATCAAGGTGGTGCTCGTCGATACCACGACGAACGATCCGTCATACGCGGTGTCGTCGATCGCCAGCGACAACGAGGGCGGCGGCAAAGCGGCCTTCGACGCCATCAAGCAACTGCACCCCGAGGGCGGCAAGGTCATGGTCATGAACGTCGATCCCGGCATATCGACCACCGACGCGCGCGCGAAGGGCTTCGAGGACGCGGTCAAGGCCGACGGCAAGTTCACCTACGTCGGCGTGCAGTACAGCCACGACGATCCGGCGACGGCAGCCCAACTCATCGGCGCGCAACTGCAGAAGGATCCCGACCTCGTCGGCGTCTTCGCGACGAACATCTTCTCCGCCGAGGGCTCGGCCACCGGAGTCAAACAGGCGGGCAAGAGCGGCCAGGTGAAGATCGTCGGTTTCGACGCCGGCCCGAACCAGATCCAGGCGCTGCGGGACGGCACGGTGCAAGCGCTGGTCGCGCAGGAGCCGGGGATCATCGGCAAGTTCGGGGTCGACGAGGCGGTGACGGCGCTCGACGGCGGTCAGAACACCAAGAAAGTGCAGACCGGCTTCACCATCATCACGCAGGAAAACCTCAACGGCGAAGGCGGTGCGGCGGCGTACAAGTCGAGCTGCTGACCTACATACTGCTGATCTGCAAACGCTGTCCGTCAAAGCGGACGCCGCGCAGATCCGCAACGGCCACAGTGACACCGGCAGTCGCGGCGGTGCCTACGCCGATGATGGTTTCGACACCCGCTGCTTGCGCTGCCGCGATGCCCGCGGGCGCGTCCTCGAACACCGCGCACCGTTGAGGAGATAGTCCTAAGCGCCGCGCTGCGAGCAAGTAGGGGTCGGGGAAGGGTTTTCCGCGTTCGACGTCCTCGCCGGTGACCAGTACGGCGGCTGGGACGAGTCCGGCCGACACCATACGCGCGGTGGCAATGGTGCGGCCGCCGGAGGTGACGACCGCCCAGCTTCCCTGAGGTATGGACTCGAGCAGTTCGCGTGCACCTGGTATCGGCACCACGTCGGCGGCATGGTCCAGCTCCAGCTGAATCAGGTCAGCGGCGGCCTCGGCGACATCGCTTGGCGTGCTTATCAATTCAGCGACGACATCCCGAATTCGGCGGCCATGCTCGATGTCGCGGTGGAAGTCGAAACCCGGTGCCCAGCGTTGCGCCCACTGATTCCATGCGACGGCCGCGGCGTTGTGAGAGTCGACGAGGACACCGTCGCAGTCGAGTAGCAGCCCGTCGACTCTGAGATTCACCGCGTCGCTCCCGGTCACGAGGAAGCAGAGTATGACATTGGTATGGCTGATTTCGCGGGGCGCGGAGTGCTTGTAACGGGCGCGAGCGGCGGCATCGGGGCGGCGACGGTCCGCCGGCTCGTCAGTCAGGGCGCGACAGTTTATGCAGGCGGACGAAACGTCGAGCAGCTGACCAAGCTGTGCGATGAGACGGGCGCTGCGCCGGTTCCGTTCGATCTCACTTCTGAAGACGAGATCCGCGCCGCGGTATCCGGACTCGACCTGTGGGGCGTGGTGAACTGTGGTGGGTTCGGCGGGGAGATAGCGACGCCCCAAGACACCGATATCGCGGTGTTCGACAAGGTAATCAGCATCAACGCGCGGGGGAGCCTGCTGGTCATCAAGCACGCGACACCAGCAATGATCACGCGCGGCGTGGGTGGCTCGATCGTGAACGTGTCCAGTCAAGCGAGCCTGGTGGCGTTGTCGGGCCACATTTCCTACGGATCGTCCAAGGCGGCGCTCGACAACATCACCCGGGTGGCCGCGCTGGAACTGGGCAGGCACAACATCCGCGTCAACAGCGTCAATCCGACCGTGGTGATGACCGACATGTCCGCCTTTTACTGGGGACGCCCCGATGTCGGTCCGCCGTTCCTGGAGCAGATGCCGTTGGGGCGGTGGGCCACCGAGGACGAGATCGCCGCGCCGATCTGTTTCCTTCTCAGCGACGACGCGTCGATGATCACCGGGGTCACACTGCCGATCGATGGCGGCTATTCCTGTCGCTAACGTCCGACGGGCTCCGCGTTCGCGTCGGTAGCCTGAAATCATGATCAGGCGAGCCGTGGTGGCGCTGCTCTTCGTGGCGCTCACCGGCTGCTCGCACGCGATCTCGGGCACCGCGACGTGGCCCGGCGCCAGGCTGGAGACGGTGGTGCTGACCGCCGCGGACTTCCCGACCGGCGTGCAGTACGACCGCCTCACTCGCGCACCCGGGCAGCCCGACGGCGCAGGCGGTCCACCCGCCATGCTGTCCAATCCGGAAGGCTGTTCGGACGGGCTCACGCGCGCCATCGCCGACTCGGCCGAGCGTGGGCCCGGCAGCGCGGCGGAGTATGTCGTGGGCTACGACGGCGCGCGGATCGTGATGACGGTGTTGACGTGGCCGCTGGATCTCGACAGGCTGGCCGCCATCGCCGACCGCTGCGCCCATTTTCAAACGTTCTTCGACCCGACGGCGCCCGGAATTCCAATGACGACCACACGGCTGGCGACACCGCGCCATGACGCGCTGGTGTATCAGCAGACCATGCGACTGAACAACGTCGACAACAGCGTCTACTTCACGTTCGAGAACATCGGCACGATGGCCGTGTTCGGCATCGCGTTCCCCACACCAAATCCCTCCATTACCGTCAAAGCCACGCTGCCGCAGACGTTTCTGGACATCGCTGCAAAGCAGGCCGACCGTGCACGTTAAGTCCCGCGAAAATGGACCCGCCAGGCGACCATTTCGCTGTAGTTTGACCAAATGCCTTCCACCATGGTGACCGTCGACGGCTTTCCTGTGCCGGTCGACGTGGCGGGCCCGGACAAGGGCTCCGTCGTGGTGGTGCTCGGCGCGGCGCATCACGCGACGGCCGCGTATGAAGCGGTATGTCAGCGACTGCACACCGCGTCGTTGCGGACGATCGTGATCGGCCCCGATCCGCGGCTGACCGCCAAATCGGTGGTCGGCATCCTCGATGCGCTCGACGTGCGGTGGGCGCTACTGGTCGGCGACCGCATCGGCGGCGAACTGGCCTGGGAGCTTGCCGCCACCCGACTGGACCGGTTCATCGGGCTGGTCGTGATCGACCGCGGTCATCCGCGCGTCGCCGACCTGACCGGGCAGATCCGCGACGAACACTGCCCACCGGTCGAGATGAACACGACCGCGCTGGTCAGCACGCCCGCCGCGCGGGCCGTCGCCAAGGCCAGCCAGCGCTACGTATACGGCGACTTCCGGCTGGTCGACCTGCTCGGCAGGCGCAACGCGCAGGAGTCGACGGCACAGCTGGCCGCCGAGATCGTCATGCGCACCAGCACCTGGTAACGGCTGCTAGCGACTAACTGGGCGGCTGATCCGGTGTCCAGGCCTGGGGGAGGCCGGGACTTTGCGGGAACAGGAAGTCGACGAACGCCTGCGCGGTCGGTTGCGGCTCGTGGTTGGCCAGTCCCGGCCGCTCGTTGGCCTCGATGAACACATACTCGGTCCCGGTGACGTCGGGAACGAGGAGGTCGATGCCCGTCACCGGGATGCCGATCGCGTCGGCCGCCGTCACCGCCACCGAGCACAGGTCCGGGTTCACCTCGGCTGTGACATCGTGGATGGTGCCGCCTTGATGCAGGTTCGCTGTCCGGCGCACGCGCAGCCGTCGGCCCTCGGGCAGCACGTCGTCGAACGACCAGCCGGCCTCTCTGACGGTGGCCTCGGTGACGTCGTCGACGGGGATTCGGGATTCCCCTCCGGTCGCCGCCGCGCGGCGCCGGCTCTGGGCGTCGATCAGCTCACGCACGGTGTGGTGGCCGGTGCCGATGACTTCCGCGGGGCGTCGTAGCGCGGCGGCCACCACCTTGTGGTCGATCACGACCAAGCGGAGGTCGTCGCCGGATGCGCGCTGCTCGATGAGGACGTCGGGATGTTGCTCACGCGCGCGCGCCAGCGCCGCATCGAGTTCGTCAGGATTGTCGACGCCGACAGTGATGCCCTTGCCCTGCTCACCGCGGGTCGGCTTGACCACGACGTCGCCCACCTCATCGAGGAACGCGTAATCCTGCTCGTCGAAGGTGGCCAGCCGACCTTTGGCCACGGCGATTCCCGCTTCCGCGACGAGGCGTCGGGTGAGTCGTTTATCGTCGCACCGGGCCATCGCCACCGCGGATGTGTACTCCGACAAGGATTCTCGGGTGACGACGCCGCGTCCGCCGTGCGACAGCCGCATCTCACCCGCTTCGGCGTCGAGCACCTCCACCCAGATGCCGCGGCGCATGGCTTCGTCGGCGATGATGCGCGCGTACGGATTTAGATCCTCGACTGTCTCCGGCGGGTGAGTGAACAGCGGTTCGTTGATCGCGTTCTTGCGTTTGACCGCCATCACCGGCACACGCGCGAAACCCAGCTTCTCGTACAGCGCGATCGCGGCGGCGTTGTCGTGTGCCACGGACAGATCCATGTAGGCGCGTCCGCGGTCCCGGTAGATCGCGGCGAGCGCGCGTGTCAACGCCGCGCCGACACCGGGCAGGCTCGACGTCGGGTCGACGGCCAGCGTCCACAGGCTGGAGCCGTCCTCGGGATCGGAGAACAGCCGCCGGTGATCGACACCGGTCACGGTGCCCACGATGGTGCCGTCGTCGCGCACCGCGACGAGGTAGTCGACCGGGTCGCGGTGAAGGTGGTTGTCCCAGATGACGTCGACGGGGGCGGACACCATCCCGCAGCGCAGGTACACGCGGTTCATCGCGTCGGCGTCATCGGCGCGTTGCAGGGTGCGCACGGTGAACCCGGTTGGCGACAAGTCCAGTTCGTCTTCGGAGAACCGCAACCGGTAGGTGTGGCTCGGGTCGATGAACAGTTCGGCGGGCGCCAGGGCGACCAGCACCTGCGGTTCGCGGGCGTACATGCAGATGTCGCGCCTGCCTTGCCCCTCCTGGCGCAGCACCTCCGCGAGCTTGTTCGGATCGGCGAAGGTCTGACCGAAAATCAGTCGGCCCCAACCGAGTTCGACGACGACGTCGTCGGCCATGGCGTCGACCATGTGCTGCGGCGACGCGTCATGGAGGCCAAGCGTGATGGCCTCGGAATGGTCCTGCGCTGGATCTGTCGCGGTCATGCCGCGGCTCCCGTGATGCCGTGCCGCTGCAACCACAGCTCGAGCAGCGCGATCTGCCACAGCTCGTTGCCGCGCAGCGGCGTGAGCCGGCCGTTGGGATCGGCGAGCAGCCGGTCGACGGCCTCCGGTCGGAACAGGCCGCGCTCCTTGGCGGCCGGGGCGTACAGCGCGTCACGCACGAGGTCCAGATACGGACCTTCCAGATGGGTCAACGCGGGCACCGGGAAGTACCCCTTGGGTCGGTCGATGACGTCAGCCGGGATCACCTTGCGCGCGGCCTGCTTGAGCACGCCTTTGCCCTCGTGCGCGGTCTTCAGCTCGGGCGGGCAGGTGGCGGCCAGCTCGACCAGCTCGTGGTCGAGGAACGGCACCCGGCCTTCCAGACCCCACGCCATGGTCATGTTGTCGACGCGCTTGACCGGGTCGTCCACCAGCATCACGGTCGTGTCGAGCCGCAGCGCGCGGTCGACGCCGGTCGCGGCGCCTGCGTGGGCGAAGTGCTCGGTGACGAACTGTTCGCCGGGATCCCCGTCGGCGAGGTAGGCCGGTGTGACGAGCCCGGCGACACCGTCGCTGTCCCGGTCGAAGAAGGCCTTGCGGTAACTGGCCACCGAACCCTCGAGCGAGGTGGCGTCGGCCATCGGGGGATACCAGTGGTAGCCGGCGAACACCTCGTCGGCGCCCTGCCCGGACTGCACGACCTTGACGTGTTTGGCGACTTCCTGGCTGAGCAGATAGAAGGCGACGCAGTCGTGGCTGACCATGGGCTCGCTCATCGCGCCGATCGCGCCGTCGAGCGCGGGCAGCATCCGGTCGGTGCCGATCCGGATCTGATGGTGGTCGGTCTCGAAGCGCTCGGCGATGATGTCGGAGTAGCGGAACTCGTCGCCCTTGACACCGTTGACCGACTCGAAGCCGATGGAGAACGTCGCGAGACCGTGTTGGCCCGCCTCCGCGAGCAGCCCGACGATGAGGCTCGAATCGACGCCGCCCGACAGCAGGCATCCGACGGGCACGTCGGCGACCAGGCGGCGATCCACCGCCACCCGCAGAGCGGCGAGAACCGCTTCCTCCCAATCCTGTTCGGACCAGTCGGCGCGGTCGTCGCGACGGCTGAAGTCAGGTTCCCAATATGTGGTGGTCGTGCGACGCCCGTCGGGCTCGATCGCCACCAGCGACGCCGGCGGCACTTTGGTGACGCCGCGCAGAATCGTCCGAGGCGGCGGGACGACCGAATGGAAGGTCATGTAGTGGTGCAGCGCGACGGCGTCGATGCGGGTGTCGACGTCGCCGCCGGCGAGCAGTGCGGGCAGTGACGACGCGAACCGGATCCGGTGCGCGTCCTCGGTCAGGTACAGCGGTTTGATGCCCAGCCGATCACGGCCCAGTAGCACCCGGCCGCTGTCACGTTCGACGATCGCGAACGCGAACATGCCGAAGAGACGGTCGACGAACCGGTCACCCCAGTGGTGGTAGGCCTTGAGCAAAACCTCGGTGTCGCTGTGCGAGAAGAACCGGTAGCCATGCTCGCTCAGTTCGCGCCGCAGCTGCTTGTAGTTGTAGATGCAACCGTTCCAGCAGACGGCCAGTCCCAGCTCGGAATCGACCATCGGCTGGGCGCCCGCCTCGGACAGATCGATGATCTTCAGGCGACGGTGGCCGAGCGCGACCCGGCCCTGTGACCACACCCCCGCGGCATCGGGCCCCCGGGGGGCCATCGCCTGCGCCATGGCCGAGACGGCTGTGATGTCGGGCGTTTGGCCGTCGAGGCGCACCTCGCCGGTGGCTCCACACACTCAGCCGACCCTACCCGCTGGCGGGCCTTGTCAAACCTCTAGCTGTGTAGTGGCTAGGAGACGCCTTCCAGTTCTTCGCCGGTTTCGTCGACCTGCTTGATCGGGCCGGTGAACCACTTCTTCACCGACGCGTGCCAGTAGATCCACAGCAGTACAAGCACGCCGCCCACCAACAGCGGGGTGTAGTTGACGAACTTCCACTCGAAGGCATCACCCCACGGGACACCGCCCGACGACGTCGGGAACATGGCGACGGCCGATGTGATGAGGATCTCGATGATCGCGATCGGGGCCATCCACTTCCAGTGGTTGCCGAGGTTCCAGCTGCCCTGTTCGAACGAGTCGCCGGCTTTCCACCGGTAGTAGATCGGCACAGCGAAGCACAGGTACAGGCCGACGACGCCGATCGACACCACCGCGAAGAACGCAACGGGAACGGGTGCGCCGTTGATGTCGACCTCGACCAGCGCGGGCAGCGTGATGATCGCCGCGAGCACGGCCGTGACCATCACACCGTTGGCCGGCACCCGTTTCGCGCTGATCTTGGACCACAGCTGGTGACCCGGCACGGCGCGGTCACGACTGAACGCGAAAAGCATGCGCGACGCGCTGGTCTGGCACGCCGTGGTGCAGAAGAACTGGCCCGCCGTGGAGATGAACAGGATGAGCGCCACCCACTTCGAACTCATCGCCTGGTTGAAGATCGTCACCACCGCGCCACCGCCTGCGGACACCGCGTCGGAGTCCTGGACCGCAAAGAGGAAGGACAGCAACAGGATCCAGCCGCCGATGGCCGAATAGAAGATCGACTGCCAGATGCCCTTGGCGGCCCCGCTGGCCGCGCTCATGGTCTCCTCGGACAGGTGCGCCGACGCGTCATAGCCGGTGATCGTGTACTGCGTCAGGATCGCCGCGATCGGCAGCACGAACAGCAGGAAACCCCAGCCGGACGTCGAGCCGCCGAACATGCCGCTGTTGTTGATCGTCTTGGCGAACACCTCGCCGAAGCTGGCGTGCTGTTCCGGAATCGCCCACAGGATCACGATCACGGCCGCCGCGCCCGCCACGTGCCACCACACCGAGATGTTGTTGATGATGGCGAGCAGGTGGGACGAAAAGATGTTGATCAATGCTGAGATCGCCAAGATAACGACGAACAGAATAAAGGTGCGCGTCAGGCTGTAGCCGTTGAGCCAGGTTTCACTGAACGTGCCGAGCGTCAGGTCGAGGAACGTCGCGCAGCCGTACGCGACCGACGCCAGGATGGCGATCAGCCCGATCAGGTTCAGCCAGCCGGTGTAGAACCCGGCCTTGACGCCGCCGAGTTTGCTTGCCCACCAATAGATTCCGCCCGATGTCGGGAACGCCGAAACCAGCTCCGACATACACAGGCCGATGATCAGGATGAAGATCGAAACCAGCGGCCAGCCCCAGGCGATCGCCATCGGGCCGCCGTTGTTCCAGCCCAGCCCGAACGAGGTGAAGCAGCCCGCAAGGATCGAGATGATCGAGAACGAGATCGCGAAGTTGGAGAAGCCCGACCAGGACCGCTGCAACTCCTGCACGTAGCCGAGCTTGGCGAGATGCCGTTCGTCTTCAGTCAAATGCTCATGGCCCTCTGGCACGACGGTTCTCCTTCGAGGGGATGGGACAGCGGAATTTCCCTACGGACAATAGGCCGCTATTGGTCTGGTGTCCTACCTTTGGGGATGACGGCCGCGTAAACCTTGTCCGCGTGCCGTCCGGTAGGCCACCTAGCTGGTGTTTCGGGTGTTTCCGAACTGACTCCGTTCCGATATTGACGTGCGCATTCGCCCTCATTATTGTCCAAGTTGTCTGACAACTTGCGCCAAATAGCCGAGGAGGGCGCCATGGCGGATAACAAGCGAGCAGTCGGATCGGTCACCTATCGGGACGCAGAACACGGGTATTTCGAGAAGCGCAAGCTGCGCCGTCACGCCGCGTTCTGGTCGCTCTGGGCCCTTGGTGTCGGTGCGGTCATCTCGGGAGATTTCTACGGTTGGAACCTCGGCCTTGACGCCGGGGGCTTCGGCGGTCTGCTCATCGCAGGCATCGTGATCACGATCATGTACTACGGCCTGTGCTACAGCATCGCCGAGATGTCGCCGGCCCTGCCGCACACCGGCGGCGCCTACTCGTTCTCCCGGTCGGCGATGGGCCCGTGGGGTGGCTTCATCACCGGGCTGGCCGAGAACATGGAATACGTCATCACCCCTGCGGTCGTCGTGGGCGCGATGGGATTCCTTTCGCACGACATCGTTTTCGACCTGACCGGAGCCGACGGGTGGTGGAACAGCCCGGTGCTGTGGTGGGCGATCTACTACATCGTCTTCGTCGGGATCAACATCCTCGGCATCGAGATCACCATGCGCTTCACTGTGGTGATCACAGCGGCGGCGCTCGGCATTCTCGGGTTCTTCTTCCTTGCTGTGCTTTTCACGGGGTCGTTCGACGCCGGCCTGCTCACGAACATCCCGCCGGACGAAGGCGGCAGCAGCTTCCTGCCCAAAGGCATAGCCGGGATTTTCCCCGCCTTACCGTTCGCGATCTGGTTCTACCTCGCGATCGAGGAACTGCCGCTGGCCGCCGAGGAGTCTCACGACCCGAAGCGAGACATCCCCAAAGCGACCATCTGGGGGCTTAACACGCTGGTGCTGTTCGCCGTGCTCACCCTGTTCCTGAACACGGGCGTCGGAGGCGGAGCCGCGGCGATCGGCACGTCGGCGACCCCGTTGTTCGATGGCTTCAAGGCCGTGTTCGGGGAGGGCACGGCGGCGTCTCTGCTCGCTTTAGTCGGGCTGATCGGGCTGATCGCCAGCTTCTTCACGATCATCTACGCCTACGGCCGCAACACATATTCGCTGTCTCGCGCAGGGTATTTCCCGCAGAGCCTGTCGATCACACATCCGACCAGAAACACGCCGTACGTCGCGCTGATCGCAGGCGCGGTCGTTGGGTACATCCTCTCGCTGGTGATCTACTTCCTGGGCCAGAGCGAAAACGCACTCGCAGGCAAGATCGTCGGTGCGTTGCTGTACATGGCCGTGTTCGGTGCGGTGATCTCGTACTTCATGCAGTGCCTGGCGTTCATCATGCTGCGCCGCAAGCTGCCGAATATCGCACGGCCGTACCGCAGTCCGGTGGGTGTCTGGGGCGCCGCGATCGCGGGCGCGATCGCACTCGTAGCGCTCGTCTCGCTCTTCCTGAATCCGGACTACCGGCCCGGCGTCGTCGGAACGCTCGTGTACTTCGTGATCGGGGTGATCTACTTCGCGGTCGCGGGACGGCACAAGCTGGTGCTGTCGCCGGAAGAAGAGTTCGCGCTTTCGCATGGGCAGTACGGCGTGAACCTGGAACAGGAGGGCTACGGCGCGATGTCCGCGACCGAGATCGCGACAGACGAATCGCCGACCCGCTCACCGTGATCTGAGGAAAAGGCCGTGTCTCTGGTCCTGGGAGTCGATGTCGGCTCGCAGAGCATCAAGGTCGTCCTCGTCGACGCGGGTGGCGGCGTCGTGGCCACCGGTTCTGCCGCGCTGAGCATGACCCACCAGCACGACGGCTGGGCGGAGCAGGACCCGCGTATGTACTGCACCGCACTGCGCGATGCGGTGCGCGCGGCGACCTCCGACGTCGACCCGGCGCGGATCATCGCGATGGGTCTTGGCAGCCAGGTCGACGGCGTCGTCGCATGTGACGCCGACGGTGAGCCGCTGCGCCCGGCGATCATCTGGCTGGACAAACGGGCCACCGAGCAGTGCGATCGGTTGGTCGCCGCGGTCGGAGAGGACACGTTGGCCGAGCGAACGGGTCTGGTGGCCGATGCTTCGCACAGTGCGCCGAAGATGATGTGGATCCGCGACCATGAACCCCTGGTGTGGCAGCGCACCGCGACGTTGGCGCCCGTCGGGTCGTACCTGCTGCACCGGCTGACCGGCTCGCACGCCCAGGACGCTGCGAACGCATCGTCCACCATGGTGTACGACGTCGCCCACGGCGACTTCGACGAATCTCTGTGCACGGCAGCTGAATTGGATCCGTCGATGCTCGCTCCGGTACGCCGGTCGACCGACGTGGTCGGCACCCTGCTGCCCGACATGGCATCGGAGTTCGGGCTGCCGGCCAGTTGCGCCGTTGTCGTCGGCACCGGAGACGAGCACGCCGCGTCGGTGGGGGCCGGCGCGATCGAAGCCGGCGTGGTCGTCGACGTCACCGGCACCGCCGAACCGGTGACGACGGTGTCCGCGACGCCCGTGCGAGACCCGGCCGGTCTCGTCGAGACGCACGGCCACGCGGTGCCCGGCGCATGGCTGATCGAGAATCCCGGATTCGTCAGCGGCGGAAGCACCCTCTGGCTCGCCGGGCTGCTCGGGGTGCCGCAGTCCGAGGTCTTTCCTCTGGCCTGCAAGGCGCCGCCGGCAAGCGAAGGCGTGCTGTTCCTGCCGGCCCTGTCGGGGGCGACCGCGCCGCGGTGGAACGACCGGATGCGTGGCGGCCTGCTCGGCCTCGCAATGAATCACACGCCGGCCCACGTTGCGCGGGCAGTGCTCGAAGGTTGCGCATTTGCGTTGCGCGACATCGTCGAACGCCTGGACGCGCTCGGCCTCGGTCGAGGCGAGGTGCGGATCGTCGGCGGCGGCGCGCGCGACAACCTATGGGCGGCGATCAAGGCCAGTGTGCTCGGCAGACCAGTGCGGCGCGTGCTGACCGAGGAGGCCACCGCGGTCGGCGCCGCCATGGTCGCCGGCGTGGGCGCCGGCCTCTTCGCCGATTTCGCCGCGGCAATGGTCGCGGTCCGGCTCGCTCCGGTCGCCATCGACCCCGACCCGGAGGCGACCAAGACCTACGCCGACGCCTACCGCCGCTATCTCGCCGCGTTCGACGCCGTCGAATCCGCTCTGGCGGCACCGGCCGTTTCGTCGGCTCGGCCGACCGAAGATTCGGTTCGGTCGACATGATCACCGTTCCCGACCCCGCGGCGCTGCTGGCGAGCCTGCGCGCCGACGGTCAACCGGGACTGCCTGACATCGACGTACGCATCGGAGCGTCGGTGTCGGACAGCGCGATAGCAGACAGCCTCGCAAGGTTCATCGGCCGAGACCCGATTATCCTGAGCGACGGCGGACCGTACCGCACAGCGGCGGGCGCAGTGGTAGATCGGCTAGCCGGGCACCTCGGCTGCCGGGTCATCCAGCTCGGAACGGGGACCGTCCGCGCCGACGAGGAAACCGTCGAACAATCGGTGGCCGAAGTAGGGGAGCACCGGTTGCTTGTCTCTGTCGGATCCGGAACCCTCACAGACATCGCGAAGGTCACCGCGCAGCGCACCGGCAACCATCACGTCGCGATCCAAACCGCCTGCAGCATCAACGGTTTCATCGCGGACCGCAGCGTTCTCGTCATCGCAGGCGCGAAACGCACTGTCCACTCTCGGTGGCCCGATGTGCTGGTCGCCGACACCGACATCCTCAGCGCGGCGCCGTGGCAATTGAATCTCGCTGGGGTAGGCGATCTTTCGACGGTCCCCAACGCGGTCGCAGAATGGCGGCTCGCCGCGCGGCTCGGTCACGGACCGCCGTACGCGCCCGCCGTCGTCGACGATGTCCTTGCCGCACATCCGGTTCTGCCTGCACTTGCGCGCGCCGCGCGCGACGCCGAGCCAGCGGGTATCGCCGATCTGGCCCGGCTGCTGGCGGTCAGTGGACTGTCGATGGGAATCGTCGGTTCGACGGCACCGGCATCGGGCACCGAGCATGCGGTCTCGCACTTGATGGAGATGGCGCGCAGCCGTCAGGGACGGCCGGCCGCGGCGCACGGCATGCAGGTCACGGTCGCGACTCGACTGGCCGTGCGGGTCTGGCAGCTCGTCGATGCCACGATCCGGTCGGCGGATGCGAAGGTGCGGGTGGCCGACGAGACAACGAGCCGAGACGCGGTGGCACGGGCGTTCGCCGAGTTCGATCCGCAGACGGCCGCCGAGTGCTGGACCGCGTACTCGGCGAAGCGAAACTGGCTGTTGGCAAACCAATCCGCGGTCGAGGCACTGGTTTCGGATTGGGACGCGTTCGTGCACTCATTAGCGCTCGCGTCACCGGAACAGTTCGACGAGATCAGCCACGCGAGCGGTTTGCCGACCCTGGCACAGGACCTCGGTGCCGGATACGACGACGACCTGTTGTTCTGGGCGCTGCGCAATTCCCATCTGCTGCGCGAGCGGATCTCGATCGTCGACCTCGCCGACCTCCTCGGCGTGTGGTCAGACGACACGGCGCGGTCGATCGTGGCCGACGCCGCGAAGGCCGGGGCGAAGGAATAGGAGCACTGCGGTGTCGGAATTCGTGTTCATGCTCACCCACGGCGACCGGACCGTCGAGACCGCGGCCGACATTGTGCCGCAATTGGCGGATACCGGTCTGCGGTACATCGGATTCAAGGACGTCGGCGCAGACGCGTCGAGACAGCGTGAGCTGACATCGCTGGCCCACGACGCCGGGTTTGAGGTGATGTTGGAGGTGGTCTCGACCAGTAAGGAGGACGAGCTGTCGTCGCTGCACGCGGCTGCTGCGGCCGGGGTCGACTGGGTGCTCGGCGGAACGCACGCCTCCGACGGAGCGGGCATCCTGCCGGACGGCGTGCGCTACTGCCCCTTCCCAGGCAAAGTCGTCGACCATCCAAGCGTTCTGCTCGGCACCATCGACGAAATCGCAAGCGACGCCGAACGGCTGACCGCTCTGGACCACGTCAGCGGGCTTGACCTGCTGGCGTATCGCCACCCGACCGCCGATCACGAATCGCTGATCCGTGCGGTGGTGGCGCGCTCGAGCGGCCCGGTGATTGTCGCGGGGTCAATCGCGAGCATCGATCGGGTGCGTGCCGTGAGCGAGGCCGGCGCGTGGGGATACACAATCGGCAGCGCCATCTTCGACGGGCTGCTGCCCGGCGCGCCGTCGGTGCCCGACCAGGTCCGTCGCGTCCTCGAGGCGACGGCCGCCGAGGCGCCCCGCGAGACCCGGACGTAGGCTCGGCAGAGTGTCCGGCCGAACGTTGCTCGCCGACCGGTTGCGCGACGAGTTGCTGGAGGAAATCACCAGTTCGCAGTTGCAGCCGGGGACCAAGCTGCCGACCGAGGGCCAACTCGCCAAGCGTTTCAACGTATCTCGTGCCACGGTGCGTGAGGCGGTGCGCGGGCTTGTCGAGGCTGGTTACGTCACGCGTCGTCGCGGTTCGGGCAGTTACGTCGCCGAGCGTCGGCGCATGCCCCACGGTCTCGACTCGACACTGAGCTACCTCGCGATGATCGAGACTGCGGGCGCGCATGCCGGGATGCGCATCCTGCAGGCGGCGTTCGAGCCGTGCCGTCAGGAGGACGCGCCGCTTCAACTCGGTCCGCGCGACACAGTGTTGGCGGTGGAACGGGTGCGGACAGCCGACGACCAGCCGGTGATCTATTCGCTCGACCGCATCCCCGCGCGCCTGCTGCGCACCGACCTCGATCTGCAGCACCTGGACCCGTCACTGTTCGCGCTGCTGAGCTCCTCGGGGCACGCGGCCGATCACGCGACCGCGACACTGCGCGCGGTCGCCAGTACCAGCCAAACCGCGAAGGTGCTCGGGGTGCGGCGCGGTCGGCCCCTGCTCTATATCGAGGAGGTCGACTACGGCCGTGACGGCACCCCGGTCATGCTGTCGCGGGAGTGGCATGTGTCCGAAGCCTTCGATGTCCGGATCAACCGCAAGGCCAGCACTCTGCAGGCGCTCCCCGCGTCGACAACGGCATAACCCGATAATTGAGTTCTAATGGTCTGATGCCCTACCTTTAAGGTGGGTTTTTGGTAAATATGCAAGGTCAGGCAGGCGTGAGGCGGTTTCCAATGGTTGACTTCTCGTCATGACTGGCATGCTGTCGCAATCCGAGCTCGAAGCGCTGGTGTCCGCTGGCGACATCGACACCGTCATCGTCGCGTTCTGCGACATGCAGGGCCGACTGACCGGCAAGCGGGTGTCGGCCCGGTTGTTCGTCGAGGACGTCGCCGCGCACGGCGCGGAGTGTTGTAACTATCTGCTCGCCGTCGACGTGGACATGAACACGGTCGACGGCTACGCGATCTCCAGCTGGGAAACCGGTTACGGCGACATGGTGATGACGCCCGATTTCTCCACGCTGCGGCTGATCCCGTGGTTGCCGGGCACCGCGATGGTGATGGCCGACCTGTCCTGGACCGACGGCAATCCCGTGACGCAGGCGCCGCGCAGCATCCTGAACCGCCAGATCGACAGACTCGCCGAGAGCGGGCTGGTGCCCTACGTCGGCACCGAGTTGGAGTTCATGGTTTTCGACACCGGCTTTCGCGAAGCGTGGGCGGCCGGGTACCGCGGCCTGGCGCCTGCCACCGACTACAACGTCGACTACGCGATGCACGCTTCGACCCGGATGGAGCCGCTGCTGCGCGACATCCGGCTCGGAATGGACGGCGCCGGCATGTATTGCGAGGGCGTCAAGGGTGAATGCAATCTCGGTCAGCAGGAGATCGCGTTCCGCTACGACCACGCGCGGGTCACCTGCGACAACCACACCATCTACAAGAACGGTGCCAAGGAGATCGCCGACAAGTACGGCAAGAGCCTGACGTTCATGGCGAAGTTCGACGAGCGTGAAGGCAACAGCTGTCACATCCACATCTCGTTGCGTGGTGACGACGGCAGTGCGGTGTTCGCCGACTCCGACGACGAGCTCGGCATGTCCCCGATGTTCCGCAGCTTCATTGCCGGCCAGCTGGCGACGATGCGCGAGCTGACGTTGTTCTATGCGCCGAACATCAACTCGTACAAGCGATTTGTGGAGGGCAGCTTCGCGCCCACTGCGATCGCGTGGGGCCTCGACAACCGGACCTGCGCACTGCGTGTCGTCGGACAGGGACACGCCATGCGGATGGAGAACCGGGCGCCCGGCGGCGACGTGAACCAGTACCTTGCCGTGTCGGCGCTGATCGCCGGCGGGCTGTACGGCATCGACCGGGAGCTGGAGCTGCCGGAAGCGTTGGAGGGCAACGCTTATACCAGCGGTGCGGAACGGCTGCCGACCACGTTGGCGGAGGCGGCGGCGTTGTTCGGCAAGTCCGAGGTGGCGCGGGAGGCGTTCGGCGACGACGTCGTCGAGCACTACCTCAACAACGCACGCGTGGAACTGGCCGCGTTCAATTCGGCGGTAACAGATTGGGAAAGGGTGCGTGGCTTTGAGCGGCTCTAGACCGGTCCTGGGTCTGACGACCTATCTGCAGCAGGCGCAGACGGGGCCGTGGGATGTGCGGGCCAGCTTTCTGCCCGCCATCTACATCGAAGGGGTGAACCTGGCGGGCGGCGTCGCTGCCTTGCTTCCGCCGCAACCTGTGGACGCCGAAATCGCCTCGCGCATTCTGGATGGGCTGGACGGCCTGATCATCACCGGTGGGCGCGATGTCGTCCCGGAAGGCTATGGGCAGCAACCGCATCCGGCCACCGACGAGGCGGTTGCCGACAACCGTGCGCGGGACGCGTTGGAGTACGCGTTGGTCGACGGTGCGATCCGGCGCGGCATGCCGCTGCTTGGCATCTGCCGTGGGGCGCAGGTGATCAACGTCGCGCTCGGCGGCACACTGCATCAGCATCTGCCCGATGTGCTCGGCCACACTCGCCACCAGCAGGGCAATGCGGTGTTTTCCACGTCGGCGGTGCGCACCGTGCCCGGTACGCGGCTGGCCGCGCTGATCGGCGAATCGTCGGATGCGCAGTGCTATCACCACCAGGCCATCGACCGGCTCGGCAAGGGGCTGATCGTAAGCGCCCAGGACTCCGACGGTGTCATCGAGGCCGTCGAAATCCCCGGTGACAACTTCGTTTTGGCTGTGCAGTGGCATCCCGAAGAACGACTGGACGACCTGCGACTGTTCGCCGCGGTGGTAGAAGCGGCGGCAGCGTATGCCAAGGAGAATGCGTGACTGTTTCCGAACTGATCAACCCGGCAACCGAAGAGGTGCTGCGCACTGTCGAGCAGACCGACGATGCTGGGGTCGACGACGCCGTCGCACGCGCCAAGGCCGCACAACGGGAGTGGGCGCGGCGGGCGCCCGCCGAGCGGGCGGCGGCGTTGCGTGCCTTCGCTGCGACGGTCGACGCGCATGTGGGCGAGCTCGCGGAGCTGGAGATCGTCAACTCCGGGCATCCGATCGGCAACGCCGAATGGGAGGCCGGTCACGTCCGCGACGTGCTGCAGTACTACTCGGCCACCCCGGAGCGATTGTCCGGCAAGCAGATTCCGGTGGCGGGCGGGCTGGACATCACGTTCAACGAACCGCTCGGCGTCGTCGGCGTGATCACGCCGTGGAACTTCCCGATGACGATCGCTGCCTGGGGCTTCGCGCCTGCACTGGCGGCCGGGAACGCGGTCCTGGTCAAACCGGCGGAGTGGACGCCGTTGACCACGATGCGGCTCGGCGAACTGGCGGTCGATGCGGGGCTGCCCGCCGACCTGTTCCAGGTGTTGCCCGGCAAGGGGTCGGTGGTGGGGGAGCGCTTCGTGTCCCATCCCGATGTCCGCAAGATCGTGTTCACCGGCTCCACCGAGGTCGGCACGCGCGTGATGGCCGGCGCGGCCGCACAGGTCAAGCGGGTCACCCTGGAGTTGGGTGGCAAGAGCGCCAACATCGTGTTCGACGACTGCGACCTGGAGAAGGCGGCAGCGACGGCGCCGTACGGTGTGTTCGACAACGCCGGCCAGGACTGCTGCGCACGCAGCCGAATCCTGGTGCAGCGCAATGTCTATGACCGGTTCATGGAGCTGCTCGAGCCCGCGGTCAAGGGCGTCGTGGTCGGTGATCCGCGCAACAAGGACACCGAGATGGGTCCGCTGGTGTCGAAGCCGCATTGGAACACCGTGGCGTCGTACGTGCCCGACGATGCGCCCGTCGCGTTCCGTGGCGACGCGCCGTCGGGTCCGGGCTACTGGTTCCCGCCGACCGTGCTGACGCCGGCGCGTACGGATCGCACCGTCACCGAGGAGATCTTCGGTCCGGTGGTGACCGTGCTGCCGTTCGACGACGAAGCCGACGCCATCGCGCTGGCGAATGACACGCCCTACGGGCTGTCCGGTTCCATCTGGACCGACAACCTGTCCCGCGCGCTGCGGGTGTCGCGGGCCGTGGAATCCGGGAATCTGTCGGTCAATTCGCACTCGTCGGTGCGCTATAACACGCCGTTCGGCGGGTTCAAGCAGTCGGGACTGGGCCGAGAGCTCGGCCCAGACGCGCCGTTGTCCTTTACCGAAACCAAGAACGTCTTCTACGCGATCGGAGATGCCTGATGGATCTGACCCAACGACTGGCCGGCAAGGTCGCGGTGATCACCGGTGGCGCCGGAGGGATCGGACTGGCAACGGGTCGGCGCATGCACGCCGAGGGCGCCACGATCGTGGTCGGCGACATCGATCCGACCGCGGGCAAGGCGGCGGCCGACGAACTCGACGGATTGTTTGTGCCCGTTGACGTCTCGGATGAAGCAGCCGTCGACAACCTGTTCGATACTGCCGCCGACACGTACGGGTCCGTCGACATCGCGTTCAACAACGCTGGCATCTCACCGCCCGACGACGACGTCATCGAGACCACCGAGCTGCCCGCGTGGCAGAAGGTGCAGGACATCAACCTCAAGTCGGTGTACCTGTCCTGCCGTGCCGCGCTGCGGCACATGGTGCCCGTCAAGAAGGGTTCCATCATCAACACCGCCTCATTCGTCGCGGTGATGGGCTCGGCGACCTCCCAGATCTCCTACACGGCCTCAAAGGGCGGGGTGCTGGCGATGTCGCGTGAACTCGGGATCCAATACGCGCGCAGCGGGATTCGTGTCAATGCGCTGTGTCCCGGTCCGGTGAATACACCGCTGCTACAGGAACTGTTCGCCAAGGATCCGGAGCGGGCGGCGCGCAGGCTGGTGCACGTGCCGATGGGCCGGTTCGCCGAACCGGAGGAGCTGGCCGCTGCGGTGGCGTTCCTGGCGAGTGACGATTCTTCGTTCATCACCGGCTCGACGTTCCTGGTGGACGGCGGGATC
>DASRJA010000735.1:0-9343 GCA_035649695.1 Mycobacterium sp.
GCATCCACGGTTCACCCGGCACTTCACCACACAGCTGCCGAAGGACACCGAGATCACGCACCTCGATGGCGTCGGGCACATCCCGATGTACGAGGCGCCACGCCGGGTCGCCGATCTGATCGTCGGCTTCGTCGACCGCTACGCGACGCCGCCGCCGCGCAAGGCCATCGGCTAAGCGGCGTCCAGCGCCTTCTTGAAGTTGCCCGCGATGGTGTCGAGGAACTCCTCGCTGGTCTGCCACGGCTGATCCTCGCCGATCAACAGCGCCAGATCCTTGGTCATCTGACCCTGCTCGACGGTCCCGACGACGCTGTCCTCCAGCGCGTTGGCGAACTTGATCACGTCGGGAGTGTTGTCCAGCTTGCCGCGATGCTCGAGCCCGCGGGTCCACGCGAAGATCGACGCGATCGGGTTTGTCGATGTGGGCTTGCCCTGCTGATGTTGGCGATAATGCCGGGTGACCGTGCCGTGCGCAGCCTCCGCCTCGACGGTCTTGCCGTCCGGCGACATCAGCACCGACGTCATCAGGCCCAGTGAGCCATAGCCCTGCGCGACCAGATCCGACTGCACGTCGCCGTCGTAGTTCTTGCACGCCCACACATAACCGCCCTCCCACTTCAGGCAGGAGGCGACCATGTCGTCGATCAACCGGTGCTCGTACGTCAGCCCGTTGGCGTCGAACTGCTCCTTGTACTCCTCGTCGAAGATGCGCTGAAACTCGTCCTTGAACATGCCGTCGTAGCCCTTGAGGATCGTGTTCTTCGTCGACAGGTAGACGGGGTACTTCTGTTGCAGCCCATAGTTAAACGTCGAGCGGGCGAAGTCCTGGATGGACTGCTTGAAGTTGTACATGCCCATCATCACGCCGCCATCCTCAGGGATCTCGATGACGTCGTGCACGATCGGCTCGCTGCCGTCGTCCGGGGTGAACATCACCGTGAACGTTCCGGGCTTGTCCACCTTGAAGTTATCGGCGCGGTATTGGTCACCGAACGCGTGACGGCCGATGATGATCGGCTTGGTCCATCCAGGCACCAGTCGCGGCACGTTCTTGATCACGATCGGAGCGCGGAAAATTGTGCCGCCCAAGATGTTTCGGATGGTTCCGTTCGGCGACAGCCACATCTTCTTGAGGTTGAACTCCTTGACGCGGGCCTCGTCGGGCGTGATCGTCGCGCACTTGACGCCAACGCCGTGACGCTTGATTGCCTCAGCGGCGTCGATGGTGACCTGGTCGTCGGTAGCATCACGGTGCTCGATGCCGAGGTCGTAATAGTCCAAGTTCACATCGAGGTGCGGCAAGATGAGCTGCTCCTTGATCATCTTCCAGATGATCCGAGTCATCTCATCACCGTCGAGTTCTACGACGGTGCCTTCGACCTTGACCTTGGCCATGTACAGCGTCAGCTGTGCGCTGCCGCCAGCGTCTCGTTGAGCGTCTTGCTCGGCCGCATCACCGCTTCGGTCTTCTCGCGGTCCGGGTAGTAGTAGCCGCCGATGTCCACCGAATCGCCTTGCACCTCAGCGAGTTCGGACACGATAGCCTCTTCCTTTTCGGCCAGCGTCTTTGCCAGTTTGGCGAAGTGCTCAGCCAGCTCCTGATCCTCGGACTGCGCCGCGAGCTCCTGCGCCCAGTACAGCGCGAGGTAGAACTGGCTGCCGCGGTTGTCGAGCTCACCGGTCTTGCGCGACGGGCCCTTGTCGTTCTCCAGCAGCTTGCCGATCGCCGCGTCGAGCGTCGTGCCCAACAGCGCGGCCCGCTTGTTGCCGGTCTTGTCGCCCAAGTCCTCGAAGCACGCGCCCAGGGCGAGGAACTCGCCGAGCGAATCCCACCGCAGGTGGTTCTCCTCGACCAGCTGATGGACATGCTTGGGCGCCGACCCGCCCGCGCCGGTCTCATACATGCCGCCGCCGGCCATCAACGGCACGATGGACAGCATCTTGGCGCTGGTGCCCAGTTCCAGGATCGGGAACAGGTCAGTCAGGTAGTCGCGCAGGATGTTTCCGGTCGCCGCGATGGTGTCCTGGCCGCGGATCAGCCGCTCCAGCGTGTACCGCATGGCCCAGACCTGCGGCATGATCTGGATGTGGAGGCCCTCGGTGTCGTGGTCCTCCAGGTAGGCCTTGACCTTCTTGCGTAGCTCCACCTCGTGCGGACGTTCGGTGTCCAGCCAGAACAACACCGTCATGCCGGAAGCACGCGCGCGGGTGACCGCCAGCTTCACCCAGTCCCGGATCGCCGCGTCCTTGGTGACGGGCATGCGCCAGATGTCGCCCTCTTCGACGTTCTGCGACAGCAACACCTCGCCGGTGTCGATGTCGACGATGTCGGCAACGCCGTCCTCGGGGATCTCAAAGGTCTTGTCGTGGCTGCCGTATTCCTCGGCCTTCTGCGCCATCAGGCCGACATTCGGCACGGTGCCCATCGTCGTCGGGTCGAACTGGCCGTGGGTCTTACAGAAGTTGATCATCTCCTGGTAGATCCTCGAGAACGTGGACTCGGGGTTGACCGCCTTGGTGTCCTTTGTCCGTCCATCGGCGCCGTACATCTTGCCGCCCAGGCGGATCATCGCGGGCATCGACGCGTCCACGATCACGTCGCTCGGTGAGTGGAAGTTGGTGATGCCCTTGGCCGAATCCACCATGGCCAACTCGGGACGGTGCTCGTGCACGTCGTGGATGTCCTGGATGATCTGCTCACGTTGGAATGACGGCAGCTTCTCGATCTTGTTGTAGAGGTCGACCATCCCGTTGTTGACGTTGACACCCAGTTCGTCGAGCACTTCCTGGTGCTTTTCGAAGGCGTCCTTATAGAAGACCTTCACGCAGTGGCCGAACACGATGGGATGGCTGACCTTCATCATCGTCGCCTTGACGTGCAGCGAGAACATCACGCCGGTCTTGTAGGCGTCCTCGATCTCGGCCTCATAGAACGCGACAAGGGCCTTCTTGCTCATGAACATGCTCTCGATGACGTCGCCCTCGTCCAGCGCCGTCTCGGGCTTGAGCACGATCGTCTCGCCACTCTTGGTCTTCAGTTCCATCCGCACTTTGCGGGCCTTGTCCAGCGTCATCGACTTCTCGCCGTGGTAGAAGTCGCCACCCTTCATCGTGGCCACGTGCGTGCGCGACGCCTGGGAGAACTCGCCCATGCTGTGCGGATGCCGGCGCGCGTACTCCTTGACAGCCTTGGGTGCACGGCGGTCCGAATTACCTTCGCGCAGCACCGGATTCACCGCGCTGCCCAAAATCTTGCCGTAGCGCTCCTTGAGCTCCTTCTCTTCGTCGTTCTTCGGTTGCGCGGGATAGTCGGGAACCGCGTAGCCCTTCTCCTGCAGCTCCTTGATCGCGGCCGCCAGTTGCGGCACCGACGCGCTGATGTTCGGCAGCTTGATGATGTTGGTCTCCGGGTCCTGCGTGAGCTCACCCAGTTGGCCCAGGTTGTCCGGCACGCGCTGCTCTTCGGTCAGGTAGTCGGAGAACTCGGCCAGGATGCGTGCGGCCACGGAGATGTCACTGGTTTCGACGTTGATGCCCGCCGGCTCGGTAAAGGTCCGAATGATCGGCAAAAAGGCGTAGGTCGCAAGCAGCGGCGCTTCGTCGGTCAGCGTGTAGATGATGGTCGGCTGCTCGGCGCTCATGTCGTTATCTCCCGGCGTCTGTCTCGGTCCCGTGTTGTTTCAGCGGCTATCAGTATCACGTCGTGTATGACGCTACGCGCGCCCCACCGGTCCAGCGCTGAGCAGTCTGCTTGGCTACTGACCAGTAGCTTCTGCGTCGCGACAGATGGGTAGTTTCTCCCGATGTCTGCGGCCCGTCTCCGCGGTGACGATGGCGGCGACCGATCGAGAACAAAACACGTCCTTGGCACCCAGCCAGCGGCATGGGATATCCTTCTCCTCGGTCATGAGTGCCAGCGTCAAGCCCCGGCTTGCTGGCCGGCAACCCTCCAACCGCGGTGGGGTGCCCCGGGTGATGACCAGGTTGAGTAGCCGCTAGCGGTTACCGGCAAGCGCGGGTCCGTTGTGACGGGCCCCAGAGACAGATGGAGGTCCATTCCGTATGAGCACGCCAGAAGACCCGACGGCGCACTGGTCATTCGAGACCAAACAGGTCCACGCAGGCCAGACGCCAGACGTAGCCACCAATGCGCGGGCGCTGCCGATCTACCAGACCACGTCGTACACGTTCAACAGCACCGAGCACGCCGCCGCCCTGTTCGGCCTGGCCGAGACCGGCAACATCTACACCCGCATCATGAACCCGACGCAGGACGTCGTCGAGCAGCGCATCGCCGCGCTCGAGGGCGGCGTGGCGGCGCTGTTCCTGGCGTCCGGCCAGGCCGCCGAGCACTTCGCGATCCTCAACCTCGCCAACGCAGGCGACCACATCGTGTCGAGCCCCCGGCTCTACGGCGGCACCTACAACCTGTTCCACTACACGCTGCCCAAGATCGGCATCGAGGTCAGCTTCGTCGAGAACCCCGATGATCTGGAGTCCTGGCGAGCCGCCGTCAAGCCCAACACCAAGGCCTTCTTCGGCGAGACCATCTCCAATCCGCAGAACGACATCCTCGACATCCCGAACATCGCGGCTGTCGCGCATGACGCCGCTGTGCCGCTGATCGTCGACAACACCGTCGCCACCCCGTACCTGATTCAGCCGCTTGCCCACGGCGCCGACATCGTCGTGCATTCGGCGACGAAGTACCTCGGTGGGCACGGCGCGGCGATCGCCGGCGTGATCGTCGACGGCGGCACGTTTGACTGGACCAACGGCAAGTTCCCCGGCTTCACAACGCCGGACCCGAGCTACCACGGTGTGGTGTTCGCCGAACTAGGCCCGCCTGCGTTCGCGTTGAAAGCCCGGGTGCAGCTGCTGCGCGATCTCGGCTCGGCCGCTGCGCCGTTCAACGCGTTCCTCGTCGCGCAGGGATTGGAGACGCTGAGCCTGCGCGTTGAACGTCATGTGGCCAATGCGCAAAAGGTGGCGGAATTCCTGGCCGGGCATCCGGACGTGATCTCGGTGAACTACGCCGGGTTGCCGACCTCGCCGTGGTACGAGCTGGGAAAGAAGCTGGCCCCCAAGGGAACCGGTGCGGTGCTGGCGTTCGAGTTGGCCGGCGGCATCGACGCGGGGAAGGCGTTCGTCAACGCGCTGACGCTGCACAGCCATGTCGCCAACATCGGTGACGTGCGGTCGCTGGTGATCCATCCGGCGTCGACAACGCATGCGCAGCTCACCCCTGAGGAGCAGCTGGCCACCGGGGTGACGCCGGGGCTGGTGCGGCTCGCGGTCGGCATCGAGGGCATCGACGACATCCTGGCCGACCTGGAGCAGGGGTTCGCCGCGGCCAAGCCGTTCAGTGCGTCAACGGCGGCGGATCCGAACACGGCGGCGGCGTTCTGATGACGGTGATCGACGTGAGTACCGCGACGCTGCCGGCCGAGGGTGAAGTCGGCTATGTCGACATCGGCTCGCTGACGTTGGAGAACGGCGCCGTCATCGACGACGTCACGATCGCCGTGCAGCGGTGGGGCGAGCTGTCGCCCAATCGCGACAACGTCGTCGTTGTGCTACACGCGCTGACCGGCGATTCGCACGTCACCGGTCCGACCGGTCCTGGTGACGAGACCGAAGGCTGGTGGGAAGGCGTGGCCGGACCCGGCGCGCCGATCGACACCGACCGGTGGTGTGCGATCGCCACCAACGTGCTGGGTGGCTTTCGCGGGTCGACGGGTCCGAGCTCGTCTGCACCCGATGGAAAGCCTTGGGGCTCAAGGTTTCCGCTGGTGTCGGTGCGTGACCAGGTCGAGGCCGACATTGCCGCACTGGCCGCGCTGGGCATCACCGAGGTCGCCGCGGTCGTCGGCGGCTCGATGGGCGGTGCCAGGGCGCTGGAGTGGATCGTCAGTCATCCCGACGCGGTGCGCTCGGCGCTGGTGCTGGCGGTCGGGGCACGCGCCACCGCCGACCAGATCGGCACGCAGAGCACGCAGGTCGCAGCCATCAAGTCCGATCCGGACTGGCAGAACGGCGACTTCCACGGCACGGGTCGGTCGCCGGACCTCGGCATGGAGATCGCGCGACGCTTCGCGCATCTGACATATCGGGGCGAACACGAACTCGACAACCGGTTCGGTAACGACCCCCAAGGTGACGAGGACCCGGCGACGGGTGGGCGCTACTCGGTGCAGAGTTATCTCGAGTATCAGGGCCGCAAACTGCTGAAGCGCTTCGACGCCGGCACCTATGTGGCACTGACCGAAGCGCTGTCGAGTCACGACGTAGGCCGCGGGCGCGGCGGCGTGGAGAACGCGCTGCGCGGCTGCCCCGTGCCGACGGTCGTCGGCGGCATCACGTCGGATCGGCTGTACCCGTTGCGGCTCCAGGAGGAATTGGCGGAGCTGTTGCCTGGTTGTACCGAGTTGAACGTGGTCGACTCGATCTACGGACACGACGGATTCCTGTTGGAGTCCGAGGCGGTGGGCAAGTTGATTCGCAAGACGTTGGAGCTGGCCGAGCGGTGACCCACTCGAGGCAGCAGCGTTCACTGTCGTTCGGCGCGGAAGCCGCGGCATACGAACGCGGCCGACCGTCCTATCCGCCCGAGTCCATCGACTGGCTGCTGCCGGCGGACGCCCACGACGTGCTCGACCTGGGCGCAGGCACGGGCAAGCTGACGACGCGGCTCGTCGAACGCGGGCTCGATGTCGTCGCCGTCGACCCGATCCCGGAAATGCTCGAGCTGTTGAGCAGCTCGCTGCCCGATACGCCGGCGCTGCTTGGCACCGCCGAGGAGATCCCGCTGCCCGACGACAGCGTCGACGCGGTGCTGGTGGCCCAGGCGTGGCACTGGTTCGATCCCGAGCTGGCCGGCAAGGAGATCGCACGCGTGCTGCGGCCGGGTGGTCGACTCGGTTTGGTCTGGAACACTCGCGACGAACGTCTGGGCTGGGTCAAGGATCTGGGCCGCATCATCGGCCACGAGGACGATCCGTTGAGCCACAAGGTGACGCTGCCCGAGCCGTTCGTCGATGTCGAGCGCCATCACATCGAGTGGACGAGTTACCTGACGCCGCAAGCGCTTATCGACCTTGTCGCATCGCGCAGTTACTGCATCACATCTCCGGAGAAGGTGCGCACCCACACCCTGGATCGGGTCCGCGAACTGCTGACCACCCATCCTGCGCTGGCCAACACCAACGGGCTCGCACTGCCGTACGTCACGGTGGGTATCAGGGCGACGCTGGCCTGATTACGCAGCTTCCTTGACCGGGCTACGTTTTCACCGCGAACAACACGGATGTGACGAGCTCCCCGGCCACGACGAGTCCGCCGGGTAAGACGCGGGCGCCGGCCAAGACGGAGCCGCCGGGTAAGACGACGTGTCGTAGTTATGGAAGCCGTCGTCGTCGATGACCGCTGGTGGCATGGGCGTGGCGTCGAGTCCGTCAGCAGCGGCGGTGCCGGCGCTGGCAAACAGCGCGAAACTACCGAGGCCGAGCGCCAAGCCGCCTGCGGCAAGGAATGTCCTTGTGGGGCTGAAGACGTTCTTCTTCGTCGTGTCGGGCGTGTGATTAGCCATTTGTTCGCCTCCTAGATCCGCCTACCGAGCACTCGGTGTGGACTGGTTTGATCGTCGCGCCGCGCTACGTCGAGCAAATAAGTAGCGCACCACGTGATTTCGACGACCCCCGACGATCCCGACTACGTGCGACGACAGTTAAGGCCGCCGCTTCCCTAGCCAGCGGGCTTATTTGATCGGTCCCACTACTTGCGTTCCATAGGTCATCACGCTCGTTTGTCGATGCCCTGCGCGACCGCGACCAGCGCTCCTACGCTGTATCTGTGCGGTTGCCATGGCCGTTGACCGGACGCTTGGAGGAGATGCGACTCGTCGAAGCCGCACTGTCCGGTAAGGGTTCGTCGGGGATTGTGATCTGTGGCGCGGCAGGGGTTGGCAAGAGTCGCGTCGCGCGCGAGGCGCTCTACTCGGCAGCGTCGCGTGGATGCGTAACCCACTGGGCGGTCGGCACGTCCTGTGCACGGACACTCCCCCTGGGTGCTTTCACGACGTGGGTTCCGTCAGACGGCGCCGACACCATTCAGTTGGTCCGCGGCGTGATCGAGTCACTGACTGCGGCCGCGCCAGGCACGACGGTGGTGGTCGGTGTCGACGACGTGCACTTGCTTGATGATTTATCGATATTCGTGGTGCATCAGATCGTCCAGCGGCGCGCCGCGAAAGTGGTACTCACGGTACGCGACGGTGAGCCGATTCCCGCTGGGACACAAGAACTCTGGAAAGCGGGCCAGTTCGAGCGGCTCGATCTGCAGCCGTTGTCGCCCGACGAGACGACGACGTTGTTGTCGGCCACACTGGGCGGATCGGTGGACGCGCAAGCCGCCGGGCGACTCTGGGAGCTCGTTCGCGGCAACGTCCTCTATCTGCGCCACATCGTGGAGCAGGAGGTCGCCGACGGCCGGCTCAAGCAGCTGCATGGCTTCTGGCAATGGACCGGAGATCCAAACATGCCGTGCGGCCTGGTGGAACTGGTCGAATCCCGTATCGGAGCCTTGCCCGCCGACGCCGGCGCAGTCATCGACACACTCGCCATCGGCGAGCCGATCAAGCTGACAGCGCTCAAACGCATCGCCGGTCCCGACGCGGTCGAAGAAGCCGACACCCGTGGCCTGATCACCCTCGACCATTACGACACCGGCATCGAGGTCCGCGTGGCGCACCCGCTCTACGGCGAGGTGCGCAGGAAACGCGCCGCACCGACGAGGCTGCGTCGACTACGCGGGCTGGTCGCCGCCGAATTGGCCGCTGCCGACGACCGCGACGACATCCAAGTCGTCATCCGCCGCGCCACATTGAGCGTCGACTCCGACCTGCCACCCGATGTCGGCCTGCTCTGCAATGCCGCCCACGGCGCCATCTGGCTCGCGGATCTGGCCCTCGCCGACCGGCTCGCGGAAGCAGCGGTGCGAGCCGGAGCCGGACCAGAAGCTCAGTTTCTGCGCGCACACGCATTGTCGTGGCTCGGCCGCGGCAAGGAAGCCGAAGCGGTGCTCGCCGACGTTCCGATCACCCAATTGACCGACACAGACCATGCCCGACTCACCTATCTGCGAGCCAGCAACATGCTGTGGGCGCTCGCCGACCCGGCGCGGGCGAAGTCGATCATCGACGAAGCGTCGCGCACCACAGCAGGCCAGGCTCGCAGCTGGATTGACGCCCTCCTCACGGTGTACTGGTTTGCGATGGACCGACCGGATGCGGCGACGCTGGCTGCTACCAACCTCGCGCTGGACAACCTGCCGCCGATTGTCGGCA
>DASRJA010000736.1:0-6575 GCA_035649695.1 Mycobacterium sp.
GGATCGAGACGAGCTGCAGCAGTGGGTTACGCACCTGGACGCCCACGGTGTACCGCACTCGGGAATCATCGACACCGGATTCGGCCCCACCGTGGTCTTCCGCAATCCCGACAACATGCAGCTCGAATTTCATGTACACCCAGACACGGGCGCGCTGCAGCTAAGCGATGCGGATTCCCCAGAGGCGCAACAAATCTTGAGCAGCGCTCAGTAGGCGCCGCAGCGAACACGAATTACTTCTTGGCGTTGAGGCGGGTGACGATGTTGCGGAAGTCCTCGGTCTGGAACGACTGCTCCTCGGCGGTATTGGCATAGTCGAGCACCGCCAACACCGACCGTTCGAGGTGAATGTTCAACAGCCGCTTGGTGCTTTCGACCGCCTGTCGTGGCAACTCCATGATCTTCTTGGCACATGCCAGCGCCTCGGCCAGCGGGTCCTCCACCACATGGTTCGCAAGTCCAAGCTCCGCGGCACGCTGCGCGGAGATACGCGTCCCCGTCAACGCGTACTCCTTGGCATGCAGCAGGCTCATCTGCAGCGGCCAGACAAGCGGCCCGCCATCTGCGGCCACCAAGCCGACCTGCACATGCGGATCGGCAAGGTACGCATCCTCTTTCATGTAGACGATGTCGCTTAGCGCCACCAAGCTACAGCCCAAGCCGACGGCCGGCCCATTCACCGCTGCCACCACCGGAATTCGGCAGCGGGCCATACCCAGCACGATCTCACGGCCATGCAGGATCGTCTTGGCACGCAGATCTGCGTCCTGCCGCAACTCCTCCAGATACGCGAAGTCGCCGCCCGCGGAGAACGCCCTGCCCGCCCCGGTAATCACCGCCGCACGCGCATCCCGGTCCTCACCCAAGCGCGCCCAGATGTGCGCGAGGCCCGTATGCAGTGCATCGTTGACGGAGTTGAGCGAATCGGGCCGGTTCAGCGTGATGATGCGCAGCGCCCCATCGGCCTGGACGTCGATTTCCGGTGGCAGGTCGTACAATTCAGACTCCTAATCCGAGTATGCGCGAAGCGATGATGTTCTTCTGAATCTGGCTGGTGCCGCCCATCACGCTCTGCGCACGGCTGTACATGTAGGCGCCGAACAGCTCGGGGTCGCTAGTGCCCACGGTCGCCAGCGCGGCATGGCCGACGGACTGCTCGACCCACGTCATCAGCAACTTGTCGAGCGATCCTTGTGGCCCGTGCGTGATGCCGTCGAGTTGCTCGGACAGCCGCCTGCGCACGTGCAGCCGCAGCATCTCGGTTTGCACCCACGCCCACGACAACTCTTCCGGCGCCGGACCGTCGACCCGGGATGCCAACTGGCGCACCAGCTTCCCGTATCGAGCAGAAAATCCCAGCGTCGACGGCTCCCGCTCATGGCTGACGACGGTCATCGCGATCTTCCAGCCGTCCCCCGGCGCACCCACCATGTTCTCGGCAGGCACCCGGGCTCCGTCGAACTCCACCTGCCCGAATTCCTTGGTGACGCCGCTGATCATCTTCAGCGGCCTCTGCTCGACACCGGGCTGGTGCATCGAGACGACGAATGCCGACAAACCGCGATGCTTGGGCATGTCCTTATCGGTCCGCGCCAACAGCAGACACCAGTCGGCGACGTCGGAGTAGCTGGTCCAGATCTTGTGCCCGTGGATGACGTATTCGTCGCCGTCACGGGTGGCCGTAGTGGTCAGCGACGCCAGGTCGGACCCCGCACCCGGCTCGGAAAAGCCCTGGCACCACCGTTCGGTGCCGTTGATCATGCCGGGCAGGAATCGCTGTTGCAGTTCCTTGCTGCCGTGATGGCCAAAAGCGACGACCAGATAGCCGAGGCTGGGCCGCGCGGGAGCGCCTGCCTTCGCGATCTCCTCGTCGACGATGACATCGTAGACCGGCGGTAAGTCTTGGCCGCCATACTCCTTCGGCCATGACGTGCCGAAGAAGCCTGCCTCGTAGAGCGCTTGATGCCACTCGCCCTGCTTGGCCCAGTAGTCGTCGCCCGACGTCGGGAACTTGCCCTTCTGTTCGGTCAGCCAGCCGCGCAGCCTGTCCCGGAACGCGGCCTCCTCCGGCGAATCACGAAAGTCCAATGGACAGCTCCTCCAGCTTCACGGGCCACAGTTCGGTGGCCGTCAGCACCCGGCGCAGGTATACGTGTGCGAGGCATTCCCAGGTATTGCCGATGCCGCCATGGACCTGGATCGACGTCTCACAGACAGTCAATGCTGCACGCGCACAGTAGATCTTGGCGACTTTCGCCGACTCGATGGCCTCGGCGGCGGGCAACTCGTCAACGGCCCACGCGGCGTGCCGCAAAACGCTGATCGAGCCCTCGATGAGGGCAAGGCCCTCGGCCAGCAGGTGCCCGACGGCCTGATAAGACCCGATGGTGGCGCCATACTGCTCGCGAACCTTGGCGTACTCACAGGCCAGCGCATGCGCACCGCGCGCCGCACCGACCAGGTCGGCGCAGGTGACGGCCAGCGCCAGGGCACGCCAGCGACCGGCGTCCTCCTTGGAGAGCTCGCCCAGCTCTGGCGGCGACTCGACCACTCCGGCAACGCTTTTCGTCAGGTCGACGGACTCGCGCTCCGCGGTCGGCGCGGATGGCTCACGACCGAGCGCCCGCCTGAGGTCGTCGACGAGCACCGGCCCGAGGAATGGCACGTCGACCAGGCCCCGTGCGAACTCCTCGGCGACGATTGCCACTTCGACCCCAGATGCCCCATCGGAACGCAGCGTCCGAAATCCCGTTGCCTCGACCGCCTTTTCCAGCCGGGCGACCCGACTCGCATCGTCGAGATCTGCGACCGAACCCGGTCCGAGATCGTCGGCCAGCTTGGCCGCGGCCTCCCGCAGCTGCTGCTGTTCGCTCGTCAGACGGACGTCCACAACCGCTCCTTCAACACTCGGCGCAACACCTTTCCCGATGGCAGGCGTGGTATTTCGGCCACGAAAACGACCTGGCTAGGTCGCTTATAGGACGCCAGCCGGTCCGCGACGAGCGCGATGAGCTCGTCCGCCTCGACCGGGCGGCAGGTCTTAACCGCGGCCACGATGGCCTCTCCGTTCGCAGGGTCCGGCACGCCGAACACCGCACAGTCGTCAACAGCCGCGTGCCCGTGCAGCACGGCCTCGATCTCGGCGGGGGCGACCTGAAATCCCCGCACCTTGATCATCTCCTTGGCTCGGTCGGTGATCCGCAGCCAGCCGTCGGCGTCCAGGTATCCGACATCACCGGTCCGGTACCAGCCATCCGTAAACGCCTGCGCCGTCGCCTCACTCGGCAGATAGCCAGCCATCACCGAATCCGACCGCACCTGGATCTCGCCGACCGCGCCTGGCGACAGCGGCTCGCCGTCGTCCAGCGACACGATGCGCAAGCGCACCCCTGGCACAGGCCGACCAACGGTGTCGAGCCGCGCGCCCTCGATCTCGTTGCACGCGATGACCGGCAATTCGCTGGTGCCATACGCGGTCACCCAACTCACGCCCGTTCTGTCGGTGACCGCCTCGGCGACGCTCTGCGTAACGGGCGTCGCGCACCACATGATGTAGCGCAGCGACGACAGGTCATAGCTCTCCAACTTCGGATGGGCGGCCAGCGCCAAAGCGATTGGTGCAACCGCCATCTCGATGGTGATGCGGTCCTTCTCGATGTGGTGCAGCATCAGGTCGATGTCGAACCGGCGGTGCAATCGAATCCAGGCGCCGGTGTCGAGCGCCATCACGATGTTGAGCAGTCCGAGGATGTGTGACGGCGGCGTCATGATCTGCATCCGGTCGGCCGACGTCAGCTGCAGGGCGTCACGCCAGTGCCGCACCGCGACCGCGAATGACCCATGGGTGTGGCGCACCGCTTTGGGCATGCCCGTCGTCCCCGAGCTGAACACGAACAGCGCATCGGAATCTGCACCGGGCGTCTCGAACGTCCGATGCGCGGGGTCTATCGGCTCGTCCAGTGACAACATCTGCATCAACTCGGCGAGTACCGGATGGTCGCCGACGGCGTGCGCCGGCGAGGTGAGCGCCAAAGCGCTCTCGACCTCCGTGCGCTTCCACGCCGGGCTGAGGAGCACCGCCGATGCGCCCAGCGACCAGATGGCCCGCAGGGCGATCACGAACTCGGGACGATTCGATGACATGAGGGCGACGCGGTCTCCGGCCCGGATCCCACGGTTTTCCAGGGTGGTCGCCATGCCGCTGGTCAGCGCGTCGAGCTGCGGCAGTGTGTATTCACGCTCCTCGAAAGCGAGCGCGATCGGCTGACTCACACGCTGTCCTCACTCGATGCGGCTGGTACACCCTGCGCTACTGAGAATAGCGTATCACTTATCGAGAATGGTATTCTCGGAATATCAGAACCGATGTGCCAGGAGAGGCTTGATGACCGCAGAACCGGTGCCGACCGCGCCCGCCGGAGACGGTAGTGGGCAGGTAACGATCGTGCTCGATCGTAAGAAGGTGTCGGTGCCCCGGGTGGCAGACGAAACGCTTCTGGAAAGTGCCCGGCGCGCCGGCCTGTCCCCGCCGTTTTCGTGCGAAGCCGGCAACTGCGGAACCTGCATGGGCAAGCTCGTCGAAGGCAGCGCGACCATGCGCGTCAACGACGCCCTCGAGCAGGATGAAATCGACGACGGATACATCCTCACTTGCCAGGCGGTTCCGGACACCGAGTCCATCAGCGTCACCTACGACGACTGACCATCGACGACGCCATGCTCGTCGAGTAACGGTGGCGGCCGGTAGTCCGGCTCATATCCCGCGATCCGGATCGGACTGCCAACCAACCGGAAATCGCCCGCCGTGACAAGCGCCTCTGGCGTGGCTTCCAACGCCTCCGGCAGCGTCCGCACGGCCGCGACGGGTATGCCCAGGGGCTGCAGCCGTGACTGCCAACTCGCGGCGGTGTCGGAGGCCAGCGCGGCGGTGACGACTTCGAGCACCTCGTCGCGCTTCGCCGCGCGCTCGGCCATCGTCGGGAAGCCATCGATCTTCGCTTCGTCGGCGAAGGCCTTCCAGAACGCATCGTGGGTGATGAACAGCGCGAGGTACCCATCGGCCGTCGGAAACAGCTGCGCCGGCACGTAATACGAATGCGCGCCGAACGGGTACCGCTGCGGCGCTGCGCCATCATTCAGGTAGGCCGACGCCCGATAGTTCAGCTGAGAGAACATCACGTCCCGGAGCGAGACATCGACCTGTCCGCCGCGGCCCGAGACGATCTGCGCGAGCAGCCCCAGCGCGGCGGCCAGCCCGGTCGAGTTGTCGGCAGACGAGTAGCCGGGCAGCGTCGGTGGGCCGTCGGGATGGCCCGTCATCGACGCGACGCCCGTTCCCGCCTGGATGACGTAATCGAACGCCGGGTCGTCGCCGCCGTCCAGCCCGAAGCCGGTCATCGCGACGCAGACGATGCGTTCGTTGAACGTCCGCAGCGCCTCGTAGGTGAGACCGAGCCGCATGATCGCCGACGGCTTCATATTCACCAGCAGCGCATGCGAATTCGCGACCAGCTCGCCCAGCCGCTGCCGTCCCGCCTCCGACCGCAGATCCAGACACACGCTCTGTTTGTTGCGGTTCAAACTGGCGAAGTAGCTGTCGCTGACCTGCCGCGAGATCTCCCCGCCCGGCGGCTCGATCTTGATGACCTCGGCGCCGAGGTCGGCCAGCAGCATCGTCGCGTACGGGCCGGCCAGCATCACGCCGACCTCGAGGATCCGGATACCGGAAAGCGGTCCTTGGTTCATCGCACTTCGTTGGCGAGCTGAGAGATCACTTCTCGCGTACGGTATTTCGACTCGATCAACTCGTCGCGGTTCTCGCCGATCGGCAGCAGGCGCACCGACAGGTCGGTGACCCCGGCGTCGGCGAAGCGCCGGAACCGCGCGAGGATCGCCTCCTCGTCACCGGCCGCGGTCAGGTCGCCGACATCACGGGCGTCGCCGCGATCGAGCAGCTTCTGATAGTTGGGCGACGTCTCTGCCTCGGCGAGGATGCGGTTCGCGCGCTCCTTCGCGGCGTCGATCTCGGAGTTGGCGCACAAGCACACCGGGATGCCGGCGACGATCCGCGGCGCCTTGCGGCCCGCGTTGTCCGCTGCCTTGGTGATCCGCGGCGCGATGTGGTCGCCGATCGCACGCTCGTCGGCCATCCACAACACCGTCCCGTCGGCGAGTTCGCCTGCGATCTGCAGCATCACGGGTCCGAGCGCGGCGACCAGCACCGGCATCGGCGTCTCCGCGCCGAGCACGGTCGGGTTGTGCACGGTGAACGTGTCGTTCTCGACGTCCACGTCGCCGGGTCCGGCCAGCGCCTGGTTGAGCACTTCGAGATAGTCGCGGGTGTATGCGGCCGGCTTGTCGTAGGGGATGCCCAGCATGTCGCGGACAATCCAGTGGTGCGACGGCCCGACACCCAGCGCCAGCCGCCCGCCGGTCCCCGCATGCACCGACAGCGCCTGGCGCGCCAATGCGATCGGATGCTGCGCCTGCAGTGGCACCACGGCCGTGCCGAGCTCGATGCGCGACGTGCGCGCACCCATCAGCGACACCATGGTGAGGCAGTCGAAGTCGTTGGG
>DASRJA010000737.1:0-15624 GCA_035649695.1 Mycobacterium sp.
GCCGCGATGACGCCGACCTGATCCAGCGAAAGTCGGCCCTCCCGCATGCCCTGCGCACAGCGGGGAAACTCCTCCAGCCGGCGCGCCACGGTGGCGATCGTGTGGGCGTTGGCCGATGACGATCCGATCTTCCAGGCCACCAACGCCGCCACCGACCGCGCACCTGTAGCACCCCACAACTCGTCGCGATCGACCTCGGCGATGATCTCCACAATGCGCCCATCAATCGCATTGCGCTGACCGGCCAACTCCGCCAACTCCTCGAACAACCCCTCAAGACGCTCGGCAGGGCTCACCACAGCCGTGCCAGACGATGCGGTCAAGGACATAACGACATCATCGCAGCCGGGTCCGACAAATCTGGGCGGCCCGATCCGCGCCAGGTTTGTGCCGTCATCATCTGCCACGAGGTGCTCGGCAGCCGCTGCGACCCCGCCGACAAGTGGCACATCAAGATCCACCACCGCCTCATGGGCCGCCAACCGCTGATTACTGCAGCCTTCAGCACGGCCACCTCGGCCCCATCATGCGCCCAACGAACGTCATCGCGATCGGTGATCGACACACCCGAGGGCAGCACGCCGATCGCATCTCGGCGTAGGCGGCCTCGACCTGCTCGGCCAGCGCGCGAAACCGCTCACGCGCCGCCTCCCCGGTAACGAATTCGCCCATACCCCAACGCTATCGACCACACCTGCCAACCAGTGGCCGCCAAGCATCAACCACCCCAACCTGTGGACGAAATCCCATCTGGGGATAACCCGACCGACACACCAGAAAAATGTCGGACCTACCTGCTAGCGGGGGGCGCGTTTTGGGCGCCAACCGGGACGACGCCTGCCGCCGCGCGGAGAAGCCTGGAGGACATGGGATTTCGAAGGAGTCGCGTAATGAACATCAAACGATTGATTGGCAGTGTCGCGATCGCAGGCATCGTCGGCGCGTCCACGCTTGGCATCGGTGCGGGAATCGCCAACGCCAAGCCGGCGCAATCGAATTCCGGAGCTGCGACAGTTCAGCCGGTCGACTGGCACGGCGGCGGCCATGGGTACGGCCGGGGTCATGGTTATGGACACGGCTACGGGTATGGCTGGCCCGGTTTTCGGTGGCACCCGTGGGGCTGGGGCTGGGATCGCTGGTGAGCCCCTAGGCCGCGCACGGAATCGTCGCGGCGAGCGAGGTGCCGACCCCGGCAACACTGTTCACCCACAGATGACCGCCGACGGCCTCGACGCGGTCGACCAGCCCGATAAGACCGGAACCGTTCGCCGGGTCGGCGCCACCGGCCCCGTCGTCCTCGACCACCAGGTCGAGGCGGCCGTCGGCGGCCTTCACCCTCACCTTGACGAGTTCAGCGTGCGCATGTCGCGCCGCGTTGGTAAGCGCCTCTGCGACAACGTAGTACGCGGCCACCTCCACCTGATCGGGCAGCCGACCGGGAACATCAAGTTCGAGCTCGACGGCCACCGCCGAGTGGCACGCCAGCGATCGCAGCGCCGGACCGAGTCCGCCCTTGGACAGGATCGCGGGATGAATGCCGCGGGAGATCGCACGCAGCTCCTCTGACACGTCACCGAGGCCCTGCACGATCTCGTCGAGTTGTGCGCCAACCGCATCCTGACCGGCTGGCAAGGACAGCTCGGTGGTGCGGGCCTTGAGAGCAAGGGACACCAGGCGTTGTTGCGCCCCGTCGTGCAGGTCCCGTTCCAGCCGCCTGCGGGCGTCATCCGCAGCGGTGACGATCCGAGTCCGGGATGCGTGGAGATCTGACCGAGCCTGTGCGTTAGCGACGGCCATGGCCACCAGATCTGCAAACTCCGTCAGCCGCGCCTCGGTGTCGAGTGGAAAGGCAGCGGGCACAGCGGAAGCGACAACCGCCGCCCCCCACAACCCGCCGTCAACGACGATCGGGGCGCCTACGCCGCTGTGCAATCCAAGAGTGCGAACGCGCGCGGCTGCCGAACCCTCTACGTCGTCGTGGCTGTCCATCCGTGCGGCGCGGCGGTTGCGCCAGACCTTTCCCGTGATACCGTCGCCGCCGTGTGAAAAGCGTTCCCCTACAGGCATTTTTGGCAGTCCGGCCTCGACGCAGACCGCCAGTACTTGAGCCGTGCCGTCGCTCTCATAGCGAACTAGGAGCGCGTTCCCCGTGGAGAAGATCTGCGTAAGTTCCGTAGTGACTGCCGAGAACACGTCGTGGGGCGGCAACCCCTTCGCCACCGCTGTCGCGACGCGGCGGAGCGCGGCCTGCCGCTCGGCGGTCAGATCGGCTTCTGCAGCCCTGGCCCGCGCCACCCCGGCCAGCGTGTTCGCCATCAACGCGACCACAAGGAACACGCCGATCACCACCCAGTTGCGCAGGTCGGCGGGGTCGAAGGAATCGTTCGGCCATTCGCGGAAGTAGCCGAAGCACAACGCACTCACCACGGATGTCACCGCCGCCAGGCCCGTACCCCATCCGATCGCGACGACCAGTGCCCCGAGCAGGTACACGACACCGAAGGTGTCCATCGGTGCCAGGCTCCTGAGAACGACCACCAGAAGCGTTTCCACCAAGATCGCCGCGCCCGCGACAATCAGCCCCAGCCACATCGGCGGCGCCGTCGAACGCACCAGCAACGACAACACCCGTCCTGGCTAGCTCCCAACGCTGCGGTGCCGCTGTGCCCAGCCTGTGCAGCCGCTGTAGCTGTCAAGTGCCGCTAGCGGTAATCACAAATGGGCGCCAGCGTCGAAGACGCCTCCTGCAGAAGCCGCGATGGTGTCAAACATGGACATCCGCTTGACGCGCCATCTCGTCGTGACCGTCCTTCTCGCCGCGACCGCAGTGGTGGTCGCGTGGCAGGTGCTGTTCACCGGCCCCGGCATGGGGGATAACCGGTATACGCCGGTTCAGGTTTCCACTACCGGCAATGGGGGGCCAGCCATGCAGACACAACCGGGCCCGGTCACGAGAGTTGTGAGCATACAACAAGATCCGTTGCAATCAGGAGCGCCGAATGCACAGTAACACCGCAACACCGGAGTTCGAGACCATCCGCGCGCGCTTCGAGCGCGACGCGATTCCCTTGCTCGACGCGTTCTACCCGCAGGCGATGAAGATGACCCGCAACCGCACCGAGGCCGAAGACCTGCTGCAGGAAACCGCGGCCAAGGCGTTCGCCGGGTTTCACGGCTTTCGCGACGGCACCAACCTGGGCGGCTGGTTGTACCGGATTCTGGTCAACACTCACATCAGTGACTACCGCAAGCAACAGCGGCGGCCCGCGCAATGGTTGACCGACGAGATCACCGACGGCCAGCTGCTTGCCGAGGCCCGTCACTCGTCGAGTGGGCTGCGCTCGGCCGAGGACCACGTGTTGGACCAGCTGGGCGACAATGACGTCAGACAAGCACTACAACAGCTACCCGAAAAGCTGCGCACGGCTGTCTATTACGCCGATATCGAGGGCCGCCGGTTCAAGGAGATCGCGGAGCTCACCGAAGCCCCGATCGGGACGGTGATGTCGAGGCTGCACCGCGGGCGGCACCGACTGCGCTTCCTGCTGGCCGAAGTTGCGCGGGACCGCGGCTACGCCCTCAGCGATGTCGCGTGATCACCGCGGTGGGTCGCCACGCCAGGAGAAGCTGTTGACGTATTTGCCCATGTCCAAAGCGATTTGGAGATTGGCGCCCGACGGCTTACCGCTGCCGAAGTCCGGACCGAACTGACGGAACGGGCCCACCGCCGCGGCGACCAACGCCAGGTCGTTCTTGACGGCCACCATCACCATCACCCGCATCTTCATGTAGCTGCTGTTGGCGCCCTGTGGCCAGCAGTCGGCGGCCTCGCCGTAGCCGGGGTGGTATCCAACCATCGCATTGGGGATCTTGTACGCCGTCCTGGCATCCGGAAACGTCCGTCTGATCAGGCTTTTGGCGATCTGTTCCGGAGACCGGTTCGCCGCAGGCTCGCTGAACAGCTGCAGCGTGCCGCCATCGCCGGCCTGCAGATCGGCCGTCACCCCGTTGGGTTTGGTGGTGATCTTGTACGCCGTTCCCTCGGCGGGATACGACACCGAGAACGCGCCGTCGGATGCGGTGAACCGAGGATTGGTCTCGACCGGGGTGCCCGTCGGTGGGTGCCCGCAGCTGGGCGGGCACATGTATCGCGCAGGTGGCTTGCTAATCGTCAGCGTCACGCAGACGAGCGCGATGGCCACCGCCGCGATCGCAGCGAACCAGATCAGCAGCACGCGAGCACGCGAATGTCGCACCGGCGCAGCGTTATACGTGCCCTGCGGCACCGCATAGCCTGGGAAATACGTCGGCGTACTCATGAGCCTGGCCCCTGGTCGGTGCGCACGGGTCGGACCTCACGCCGTGCATCGCGCGACGATCGCGACGATGCCCGCGTCGCGACACCACAGGCCGGACAGAACGCCATATCGGGAACGACATGTCCGCAGTGCGGGCACAGCAGGGGCTCGTCGGACTGGATCTCGTCGTGCGCCTCGTGCAGCAGCGCCAAGTGCAGTCCGACGCGCAGCAGAAACAGCGCCAGCAGAGCAACGGCCAGATACAGCACCAACATCCACACCTGCGGGAAGTGGGAGACGTCGACCAGGCCAAGGCCCAGGTACACCGCGAGCACCGCCACCGCGAACGACACCAGCAGCGCGCGCACGACACCGGGATGCTGCTTCTCCTTGCTCGGCGGACGTTTGAACCACAGTGCGGCACCGATCAACCCGCCCGCCGCTGCCGCGGTGAGCGGCACCGCCACCCCCCTGATGCCGGCCTCGACGATCAAGCTGTCCATCGGTCGCCTGCTCACCACACCGGTACCGAACTGCGGGGCCAGCCGAGTCAACGTCGCTGCCGCGGTGAACATCAGCGAACCAAGGGCCCCAATCATGAAGCCGTCCAGCGATTCCCGGGTCGGTGGTCGAAGCAACCGCACGATCACCGCCGGCATCAGCATGAGGATCACCCCGCCGAGAGGGATGCCGACACCCATCTTCAGCATGCGGGCGCCCACCACGCCTGCACCCAACGCGATTCCGTACGAGCGGGCAACCAAGGCACCTGTGAGAAGCACCCAGCCGACCCCGAGCCCGATGCCCAGCACCGCGGTGAGCGCCCATGTGCGCGTTGGGATGTCCTGGAAGCCATCGGACTCGTGCAGGTAGAGCAGGAACAGGAAGGGGAAACCCAGCGAGGCGACCGTGACAAGCGCGGCGGGCAACCGCAACAGCGCGAACACCACCAGCGCCACGAGCACCACGGCCAGCCCGATCCGGAACACGGTGCGGGATCGTGGTGGCAGATGTGGGAACAGCGAGCTGGCCAACGACGGCTGTAGCAGGTGTTCGCCGGGCGCAGCGCCGAAGTCCTTGATGCGCAACCAGTCCGGGCCCTCTCCGCGCCGGGGGGTGAGATGGCAGCCGCACAGCCCGCAATACTCGCCGGCCGGGACATCCGTCTTGCAGATCCGGCATTCCGTCTGGGGCACGGCGTCGTCATTCGACGGGGTGGTCATTGCGTCGCCTTCTGAACGATGAGCAGATTGCGCACAAGGTTGTCGATGTCCGGGGTGCCGAGCCCGGTGACCAGGTCGTAGCCGGGGGTGGCGTCGTCGACGGCGTTGCCGCCCAACACCACATCGCGGAAGCCGGGCAGCGGCGCGCCTGCGGCGGTGCGATACAGCAGTGGGTTGAGGTCGCCCAGGACCTGCCCGCCGTTGGCGAGCAGGTACTGATTCATCACCGCCGCCAAACCGGCCCAAATCGGTGCGGACTGCGACGTGCCGCCGCCGACGAGTTGTTGTTGGTCGAACACGATCCGCACCCCGGTGAACGGGTCGGCGACCGCGGCGACATCGGGCGTCAGCCGACGCGTCGGCTCCTTGTCCGACATCACCGTACGCTGCCAGTCCGGACGGTCGAACAAAGATGACACGCCGCCGCCGGTGCCTTGGGACAGCGGCACATCGAACCAGGCCTGTTCGGCCTGCCACACGCCGTTGGCATCGGTCGACAGCGTGGTACCGCCGACGTCGACCATCTCCGGCAGCGAGGCGACCGAGTCCAGCCCGACATCGGAGGACCCCGGCGGCGACGACCAGTCGTCACCGCCCTTGCACTCCAACCCGGCGAGGTCGCCGCTGGCGTTGAATGCCGTTGTGCCATGCGAATGCGCGGTCTTCAGCGCCGAGCGCGTCGGCGCGAGGTCGGCTGCGGTGATCAGCTTGTCGCAGCCCCAGCCGATCGAAAAACTCCACACCGCTCCGGGATACTGGCGGTCCGCGTCCTCGAGCATCTGCCCGATCTTCTCGTAGCCGCCGTCGCCTTCCACGGTGGGGCGGGCGTTCCACACGACCTTGCGAGCGTCGGGCGCAACGGCGTGGGCGACCTCGAGGTCCATGGTCGTTTCGCCACGTGCCTCCTCCGGCTTCCCGCCGACCACTTCGGGGGTGAACTTTGGCAGTTGATAGGTGGTGGCGAAGGTGTCGAGATCGGCCTGCTCGAAGCCGTCGAACGCGAAGAACACGATCGTCTGACCCTTGCCGGTGTTGCCTTCGGCGGCCAGCTTGTTGGCGTTGTAGGTGGTGAGTAGCGCTGCCGGCGTCAGACCCCTATCAGGCACATCCAGCGGCAGGATCGACGGCCGCGAAGTGTGGTGCGGCGTGTAGCCCAGGATCCTGCCGAACTCGGCGACTTCGTCGCGCAGTGACTCGGGGATCGTCGGCTGCTGGGGGGACGCATAGAACACCTGCCCCCGCAGGCCGCGATAGTCGTGCACTTCGACATCGAACGCATTCGCCACTTTTTCGGCGGCGCCCTCGACGACGGCCCACGTCTCACCCGGCCGCCAACGCACCGACAGCCCGTTGTCGTCGGCCCATCCGAAAAGCGCGTCGGGCCGGCTCGAATCGCGCAGCGAAGCGATCAACTGGGTGTCGGCCCGATGCGACGGCCCGAGGTCGGTGGAACTGGCCAGCAGGTACGCATACGGTCCGCCGATCAGGCCCGCGCTGCCGGAGACCGAGGGACGCAGATCGGAAACGAGCACGAACACCCCGACAGCGATGAGCGCCAGCGTGCCGAAATGCCGGGCTACCACAACTGCCAGCGTACGTGCGAGCTGGCCCGATGCGGTCCTAGTTATCGCCGGGGACGCCGGTCGGCGCCGGCGGCGCCTTCACCGGAGGCGTGAACAGGTTGCCGCCCGTCGGGTTGATCGACTTCTCCGTCGGCGCGGGCGGCGGAGGGGCCGGCGTGGCCGATGTAGTCGTCGTGGTGGTCGTGGTGGTCGTCGTCTCCGGCGCCTTTTCCTCTTCCTTGGCGCAGGAGGCGGTCAAGCCCACCATCGTCACAATCGCAGCACCACCGGCAACCGCCGCAACACGGCGAGCCATCCGACCCATGATTTGTCCTTCCCGACCTGTGCCAGCGGTTTTCCAAGATCAATCTGGCCAACGGAACTCTAATCCAATGTTTGATCAACTGCACAGTGATTGCGCAGCGGCCCCTCAGGCGAGGATTGAAGATCACCGCTTCGGGTTACACCCCCGTAGTCGTGTGTCCAGCCGTGCCCGCGAGGTGGTCGCCGTGTACCAACAGGTGCTCGATCCGGTAGCTCATTCCCTGGCGTGGAGTTCGCTGATAGCAGCGCTGCCACTGCTGTTGCTATTCGTGATGCTGGGCGTGCTGCGGGTGACCGCGTGGGTGGCCTCGGTGGTCTCGCTGGCGCTCGCGATCGTGCTCGCGATCCTGGTGTACGGCATGCCGTTGGGTCAGGCTCTGCTCGCCGGGACGGAAGGCGCCGCGTTCGGGTTCTTCCCGATCCTGTGGATCGTGATCAACGCGATCTGGGTCTACCAAATGACCGTCGAGACAGGACATTTCGATGTGCTGCGGCGTTCGTTCGCCCGGGTCAGTGACGATCAGCGGGTACAGGCGATCATCATCGCGTTCTCGTTCGGCGCGCTGATCGAGGCGCTGGCCGGGTTCGGCACTCCGGTGGCGGTGACGTCGGTGATGCTGATGGCGCTGGGGTTCCGGCCGCTCAAGGCGGCGGTCCTCGCGCTGACGGCCAACACCGCGCCCGTCGCGTTCGGCGCGATGGCCACCCCGATCCTGACGCTGGGCAAGGTGACCGAACTGCCGAGCGACACGCTTGGCGCGATGGTGGGTCGGCAGACGCCAATCCTGGCGCTGTTCGTGCCGCTGGCGCTGGTTGCCATCGTCGACGGTCGTCGTGGTCTGCGGGAGACCTGGCCGGTGGCGCTGGTGTGCGGCATCGTGTTCGCGATCGGGCAGTACGCGACATCCAACTTCATCTCGGTGCCGCTGGCCGACGTGGTGGCGTCGCTGCTGTCGGCGGGCGCGGTGGTCGCGATGGTGCGCGTCTGGCATCCGCGCCGCGAGCAGCAGCCGGCGGTCGTCGCGGGTGGCGCCGCCGACGAACCGACGCCCGAATTCGCGCAGCGCGTCGCCAATCCCGACAGCCGCGCGGAGGTCGCACGCGCATACGCCCCCTACGCGATCATCATCGCGATCTTCGTGATCTGTCAGATCTCCGCGGTGAAGAACCTGCTCGACAAGGCGACCGTCAAGTTCCATTGGCCGGGCCTACATGTCGTGAGCCCCAAGGGAAAGCCGGTGTCGCTGACCGAGTTCACGTTGAACTTGTTGACCACACCGGGCACCCAGATGCTCGTCGCGGGCGTGCTCACGATGATCGCGCTCAAGTTGTCGGTGCCTCGGGCGGTCAAGGCGTACGGCGTCACACTTGTCCAGCTGCGGTTCGCGATCGCGACCGTGATGCTGGTGCTGGCATTGGCTTTCGTGATGAACCTGTCCGGTCAGACGATCACGCTCGGCACGTGGATGGCCGCTGCCGGAGGCGCGTTTGCGTTGCTGTCGCCGGTGCTCGGCTGGCTCGGGGTCGCCGTCACCGGTTCGGATACGTCGTCGAATTCGCTGTTCGGCGCCCTGCAGGTGACCGCCGCGAATCAGGCCGGGCTGTCCGATGTGCTGATGGCGGCCTCGAATAGCTCGGGCGGGGTGCTCGGCAAAATGATCTCGCCGCAGAACCTGGCCATCGCCGCGGCCGCGGTCGGCATGAACGGCAAGGAAGGCGACATCTTCCGCCGCGTCATCGTGTGGAGCGTGGTGTTCCTGGCGCTGCTGTGCGTGCTGTCGGGACTGCAGGCGTCGGTGCTGTCCTGGATGGTGCCCTGAACAGCGGACGAAACTAACTGTCCGCCAGGCTATTCCGCGTTCGTCCGGACTGCGGTCAGCGCCTCGTCCAGCGTCGGGTACAGCTCGAAGATATGGTCAAGGCCGGTCAGCTGGATCGGGCGGCTCGTCGCGGCACTGTTCGCAACGACCGCGAATTGCGCGGACTCGCTCACGTTGTTGTGCGTCGCCACCAGCGCCTGAAGGCCCGCCGACGCAAGGAAGCCGACCTCGGAAAGGTCGATGACCAGCCCCGTTGGCTTCGCGACGAGCGCCTCGTCGATGGCGGCTTCCAGTGCCGGGACCGTGGCCAGATCGATGTCACCACCGACCGCGAGCACCGCGATCCCATCCTGGTAGGCGAGCGCGGTCGCGATCGCGTCCTGGTCAGGCATGCGCCGAGCCTATCGTTCCATCGCCGTCCGCGATTACCTACTTCGCCGCTTCCGTGGTCTACCCGGGCGCTAATGTCAGCACAGGACTCGTGCACCAACACCGCGCGAGTGAAGTTGGGAGGCCGAATGTCTGAATCGACGACGGATTTCGTCGGCACCGCGACCACACACGCCGCCGAACTTGTGGGGGAAGATCTGCTACCCCAGCTCGTTCAGCACCTTCGCCAAAACCGGACCGCGCTGCGTGAGGAATGGGCACGCCGAATCACCGAGGCCGAACTGCTGACCGCAATGTCGCCGGAGGAGATCTTTTCCGAGGCAACCACCGTGTACGACAGCTACGTCGAGGTGTTGGAGACGGGTAGCGTCGAGGCGCTGCAGGACTACGCGCGCGACCTCTCCGAGCGCATCATCCCGCGAGGCGTGGAAACGGACGAAGTGGTCGGCATCGTGCTGCTGCTGCGCGACGTGTTGGCGCGCTCGCTGTTCGAGAAGTACCAAACCGACTTCGACCTGCTGAACCGAGTGCTCGATGCCTACGAGCCCGCCGCCAACCGCATCGCCAACACGGTGGCCGTCGGCTTCGTGCAGGAACGCGAGCGCATCATTCGCCAGCAGCAGGAGGCCATCCGCGAGCTGTCCACACCCGTTCTGCAGGTGCGCGAACAGCTGTTGATTCTGCCGATCATCGGTGTGCTGGACAGCCAGCGCGCCCGCCAGGTCACCGAGCAGCTGCTGCGCGCGATCCGCGCCAACCGCGCCAAGGTGGTCGTTATCGACATCACTGGTGTGCCGACCATCGACTCCACCGTGGCCAACCACCTGGTGCAGACGGTCGACGCGTCGGGCCTGATGGGTGCCAGCGTGATCATCACCGGTCTGTCGTCGGACATCGCACTGACCCTGGTGACCATCGGCCTCGACCTGTCCAAGATGAACGCCGTCGGCGACCTTCAGGGCGGTATCGAAGAGGCCGAGCGACTCCTCGGCTACGAAGTGACCCGCACCGGCGAACAGAACGGATGACCGGCCCCATCGCCACCTCCTCATGCCAGTACCCATCCTGAAACAGGGCCCGATCCTCATCGCCTCGGTGCAGGCCGCACTCACCGATTCCGATGCCGAGCGGTTGCGCCACGACCTGATGGAGCGGGTCAGCCTCTACCGCGCGCACGGCATCATCGTCGACGTCACCGCGATCGACGTGATGGATTCGTTCGCCGCCCGGTCGCTGCGCACGATCGCGCACATGACGCGGCTGCGCGGCGCGGACACCGTGATCGTGGGCCTGCAGCCCGAGGTGGCCTTCGCGATGGTCCAGCTGGGGCTGATGTTCGACGACATGTACACCGCGCTGGATTTGGAAGAGGGACTTGCGCTTCTGAATCGGCACCTGGAATCCCGCAAGCCGGCGGATGGGCGCGACGGTGGGGGCTGAGTTCGTAGTCGACGTCAACAACTCCGACGACATCGTCATCGCCCGCCAGGCCGGGCACGAACTGGCCCGCCAACTCGGCTTCTCGCTGACCGACGTCACGATGATCGCAACGGCGATCTCGGAAATCGCGCGCAACATCACCAGTTACGCCGGCCGAGGCGAGGTGCGCGTGGGAGTTCAGTACCGCGACGGCCGACAGGCCCTTGTGGTCCGCGCCGAGGACGACGGCCCCGGCATCGTCGACATCGAGCGCGCGCTCGAGGACGGCTATTCGACAGGACGGGGGCTTGGCCTAGGCCTGCCTGGCGCGCGACGATTGATGGACCGGTTGGTCGTGGAATCGGCTCCCGGTAAAGGCACGGTCGTCGAAATGTGGAAGTGGATCCCGGCCAGTGCGTAGAAAAGGGTGGATCGGACCGATCGAGTGGGCCGCGGCACGGCGCCCCCTCCCCGGCGAGGAAGTCTGCGGCGACTTCCCGATCGCGGTCGACGTCGGCGGCACCGCCGCTCTGTTCGGGGTGGCGGACGGGCTGGGTCACGGGGAAGCCGCCGAGACCGCAGCATTGCGCGCCGAGGACGTGGTGAAGAGTTGCCGCACGGAGCCACTCGACGTGCTGCTTCAGCGATGTCATCGCGGCTTGACCGATACCAGGGGCGCGGCAATCACGTTGGCCCGCATCGACTTTGCGACCGACTCGCTGAGCTGGATCGGTATTGGCAACGTGACGGCCGACCTTGTCGCCAAGAGCCCCGGCGGTGTCCAGATCCGCGCGTCCGCGCTGCTGGCCGGCGGCATCGTCGGCTATCGCATACCCCACGCACTCGCCACGCATCAGGTGTCGATCGGCCCCGGCGACCTGCTCGTCATCGCGACCGACGGCATTCTCGAAGATCACGTCCAGGGCATCGACTTCGCCGCGTCGGCGATGACGATCGCCGAACACATTCTCGACGCTTACAGCCGGGAATCCGATGACGCGCTGGTGCTCGCCGCGCGTCATCGAGGCGTCTCGTCATGACGCGTGCCGCCGACTTCCACGCCCAGTACGCCGCCGCGCTGCGCGCCTACCTTGCCGCGGAGGACGAGGACACCTTGTCGGTCGGCCATGAGCTCGGCCGCCGCGCCCTGCAGGAACAGATCAGCATGCTGGAGATCATCGAGAACCATTCGCGGCTGGTTTCCGGAGGCGATACCGCGGTGGGGTTGCAGTTCCTGCTGCAGGCGCTGGCGGCGCTTGACGTGGCGACGCGCGGATTCATCGACGGCACAAGGCGATACGAGCAACAGCGAGCCCGCGCCGAGAATCTCGCCGACCGTGACGAGTTCCGCACCGCGTTGGTGAACTCGCTGCAGGAGGGGTTTTTCGTCGCCGATCGCACCGGGGCGGTCATCGAGATGAACGACGCGTTCGCGGACATCACCGGCTACGGCCCCGAGGGTCTGCCGTACGCATGGCAGCACCCATGGATGGCCGACGACGAGGGGTCCGGTGACCGCTTGGCCGAGTTGCTCGCGCAGGGCACCCTGGAGACCGAGGCGCCGATCCGGCATCGCGATGGCCACATCGTGTGGGTGGCGATGAGCGTCAACGCCGTCACGTCGCCGGGCACTGACGGGGACACCGGGCACACGTACGTCGGGACCATTCGCGACGTCACCGCGGCGCGGGCGGCGGCTGAACGGGAGCGTGCCGTGGCGCGCCTCGCGACGGCGGTCAGTGTGGCCAAGAGCGTCGGCGAGGTGCTGTCGACCATGCTCGACGAGTGCCACACGACCCTGGGCGTGCGGCATGTGGCGGCCATCATGTGGCTGGCGGGCGAGCATGACCCGACCGTCCACCTGGCAGGAACGCCGCCGGTGCTGCAATGGCACGATCTCGATGCACCGCTGCGCCAGTCACTGCAGGACGCCCGCGCCTGGCTACCGCTGACCGTGGAACCCGTCGGGTGGGCGACCGAAACCGGCACCGCACACGGCATCGTCGCCACGCTGTCGCGGGACACCTCCCTGTGGCTGGAATTCGGTGAACCCCGCAAGGTCAGCGCGCAAGACAGGCAACTGGTCACCGCGCTCGTCGGCCACCTCAGCCTCGCGATGCAGCATGTGCGCCAGTTCGAGGCCGCCCGCGACACGTCGTTGACGTTGCAACGGTCGATGCTTGCGCCGACTGAGTTGCCCGCCGGATTCGCCGTGCGATACGAGCCCGCGGTGCCGCCGCTGGAGATCGGCGGCGACTGGTACGACGTGCTGCCCATCGGCGACGACTGCATCGGCATCATCGTCGGGGACTGCGTCGGTCGCGGGCTCTCCGCGGCCGCGGTGATGGGTCAGCTGCGCAGCTCGGCCCGCGCGCTACTGCTGACCGGCGCATCGCCGGCGACGTTGCTCGAGCACCTGGATTCGGTGGCGGCGTTCATCCCAGATGCGTTCTGCACCACGGTATTTCTGGCGATCCTCGATGTCCGGGCCGAAACGCTGACCTACAGCAGCGCCGGTCACGTGCCTGCGGTCGTCGCCGCCCCCGATTCGCCACCGCAGTTGTTGACGGACGCGCGGTCGGTGCCGCTGGCCGTACACAGCGACGAGCCGCGCCCACAGGCCACCGCGGCATTGACCGCCGGATCGACCCTGCTGCTCTACACCGACGGACTTGTCGAGCGGCGTGACGAACCGATCGATGCGGGAATCGCTCGCATCGCCGACGTCATGGCGCAGACGATGGAATTGCCCGTCGACGCGGTTGCCGACGCGATTCTCGACAGCCTGGCTCCCGCCGTCGGTTATGACGACGACGTCGCAATCGTGCTGTATCGCCACTCGGGTTGCGAGCTCGCGATTGAAATCGACGCGATTCCAGCACGGCTGACCGACGTGCGACGTCAGCTCATTGCCTGGCTTCGCAGCGCGAGCGTGCCGGAGCCGCTGGCCGGGGACATCGTGCTGGTGGTCAACGAGGCGTGCACCAACAGCGCCGAGCACGCGTACCGCGGCCAGGAGCCGGGAACGATGCGTGTCGAGGCGAGACGCGACGACCAGCACATCCACATCAAGGTCGCCGACTCGGGGTCGTGGAAGACCCCACCCGCCGACCCTGGCACCAGGGGCAGGGGGCTGCTGTTGATGCGGACGCTCAGCGAGAATGTGGACGTCGACGGAACATCGCACGGAACCACCGTCGCCATGAGCTTCGCGGTTGGATAACGACATGTCGTGCACGACGTGGATGTTCACGTGATATGACAACAACAGCAAATTTCGGCTGTCGAGGCGAGGCAGGCGATGCGGGAAGATTCGCATGCGTTCAGGCGGGGTCGCCGCTAGACATCCGGAGGTGCTGGTGACAAACCTTCCCGGTACCGACGCGCGCCGGCCCGACCCCTTGCAAATCCGGCTGCCCGCGATACCAGCCAGCCTCGCCGTCGTTCGCGCCCACCTGCGCAGCTGGCTGCCGACCGCGGCGGTCAACGCCGCCACCGCCGACGATGTCCTGCTTGCCGTCGGTGAGGCGGCCTCCAACGCCGTCGAGCACGCCGTTCTCGGCGCCGGCCGTGACGTCCAGCTGGAGGTCACGGCACAGGCAACCGACACCGGTCTAGCGTTGACGGTCAGGGACAACGGCCGCTGGCACGCTTTGCCATCGAGCACGCGGGGCCAACGCGGGCACGGCAGCAGGCTGATGAGGGCCCTCGTCGACACGGTCACGATCACGCCCACCCCGCAAGGGACCACTGTGGAAATGCACAAGGAGCTGCATTCATGACTTTCCGAAGACGACTGCGAGTGAGGATCGCAGCGAGGCACGAGTCCCCGAAGACGACCGCGAGTGAGGATCGCAGCGCGGAACGCGCGAGGACCGGAGCGAGCGGGAGTCGAGGCAACAGGCGAGGACCGGTGGGCCCACGCCCGAAGGGCAGGGGACGAGCGGGAGTCGAGCGATGACCAACAGTCAGTTCCAGCTGTTCGCTGCGGAGGCCGAGCAGCCGCCGGTTGTCAGTGCCACCGGCGATATCGATCTGGCGAACGTCAACGAGTTCTCCGACGTCCTGAACAGAGCGGCCGCCGACAGCGACGCCATCACTGTCGACCTGTCGGACGTGACCTATTGCGACAGCGCGGCGGTGCGGGCGTTGTTCGCCGTCGCGGCTACCACCAAACTCGGGCTGATCGTGCCGGCATCGGGAACGATCGTTACGCTGCTCAGCATCTCCGGCCTCGACCGCGTGGCGACCGTGGTGACCCGCGACTGACCATGACCCCGCCGTACTTTCAACCACGCCAACACCCACAACTGGTAGCGCTGATGCAGCGCATCCTCGAGCGGATGCAGGCCGACCTGATCGATGCGCTCGGCCTGGCCATCACCGTCCACGACAAGCGTCGCGACGAACGGCCGGCGGTGCTCGCTTCGCTGGGGATTGGCGCTGACTTCGCCGATGCCCAACTGTCGGGGATCGGCGGGCCGGTGCCCGATGCGCTCGCCTATCAGGTACCGGTGCTGAGCCTCGATCTGTGGACCGACGATCGTTGGCCCGAACTGACCCTTGCGACCCTGTGCGACCGTGCGCC
>DASRJA010000738.1:0-4253 GCA_035649695.1 Mycobacterium sp.
TAAGTGAATCTTCTCCACCGATCGTTCTTGCACTCGTCTTTTGTTGACGGGCGCGTCGCAAGCATCGCCGAGTAGGTTCTCGGCAGGATTACAAAACTGTGGCCGGCGTCAGGGGCGCAGGATGTCAAAGAGGCAATCTCACCGACGCGTCTGCAGACGGTTGACCACCAGCGACCCGATGGCCGCGCCCTGGTCGAGGCCAGCTTCGATGGCCATCGGGTAATGAATGCCGCCGTGGAGCCGGGACGTGGCGGCCTGCTGCGCCGCCTCCCGGAAGGAGCCGAATTGGCGCGTGCCCCACTCGGGGATAGCGTTCTGATCGGTGAAGGCGAGATCACCGAAGAGGTTGGTGAGCACGTGGGCCGCCGCGGCCGACGCGACCGAGTGCCCCGAGGTGTACTCGGGGAACGGCGGCGTGGCCACCCAGGTCAGCCAGTTGGGATTGATGTAACGGCGCACGTAATCCACGGGCCGGATGAGGTTGTAACGATACTTCCAGGTCCAGCAGTTCAAGAAGGCATCGTGCAGGGCGACCCCGACGCGGGCGTAGGTTTCGACTGAGCGCGCCAGGGAGAGTTGCTGCTGCTCGCACACCTGGCGGACGATCTGCATCCAGTGGCCGGATGGCAGCCCCGACGTGTGCGGGTTGTCCCGCCAGAACATTGCCGTCTCACGCTGCGCCTGGGTAAGCGCGAGGCCGGTCTGGTAGGTGGTGTTGGCCTGCTGCCAAAAGGGTGAACCCACGCTGGTTGAGTACGGCACGTGCGCGACGGGAGTCACCTCGTCGGCGCTTCGCAGCACCATCGGGCGGACCTCCGACCAGTACGGTGAGATGGCCGTGCCGAAGTTCGGCGGACTGGGTCGCCACAGTGACTCGCCCACGGGTGCGCTGTACGGTCGCCCCAGCGTGCCGGCGTACCCGTCTGCGGCGATCCAACCCACCAGGGCGCGACCAAGACGTGCGCCGTGGTCCAGCGAGGCGCTCACCACACCGGCTGGCACGCCCGCCGCCCGGCGCAAATAAATCTGATCCAGGTAGAGCAAGGCTAGTCGATCCTCCTGCGGATTGGAGGACCTGAAGAGATGGTCGGTGACCTCGCGCGCCGCGCCCGCCAACACGCACGAAGGGTCAATCCTTCCCGGCGGTGTCTGCGGCAGCGGCCGGAGTCCATTCAACTGGCCAACCAGGCTGCGCAGGCTGCTCGAGGAGGGCGCAACCGACTCGTACATGGCGACCGAGAGATAGCAGTAGATCCGCGCCGCATTCGTCGGAGTGCTGTCGTTCGCCCCCCAGACGACGTTGTAAACCTCCTGGAGCCAGGCGTGAGCTGTGTCACCAGGGAGTAACTCCGGGTCGCGTGCCGAATCAGCAGCCCACGCGCTTGGCCAACCTGTCACGGCGGAGCCAGCTATGCCAACCACGCCAGCACCGGTTAGTCTCAAGAAACTGCGCCGACTCCATTGCACTGTTGGATCTGATGCAGCCATGGGAAATCTGTTTAGGTGGGACACATCGGTTTTCGTCATTTTCATTTTTTTCTCCTGCTCTCAGGCACTGGCATCAGCACGACCGCCTGCACCCGCCCGTCGGCACCGTCGCGCCGCTCCCAAACCGCGGCGACGGTTCCATCTGACCCCGCTACGACCTGAGCGCCGTATGCGCGCAGGCTCTCCTCAGACACGACGATCGGAGCGGACCACGATCCGTCCGGAGTCCGCGTCGCTGCCACCATATGCAAATTGAGGCCGTCTGGCGTCGCGCGCCAAAGTGCAGTGGCGCTGCCGTCCGGGCCCGCGGCGACCCGCGGAGCCTTGGCATCCTCGCAACAGCTCGAAAGGGTTTTTGGCCTCGACCACGTCTTACCCGGCAGCCGAGACGCAGTCTGAACCGTGCCATGGTCGCCGTTCCACCAACTCCATACAGCGGTGACGATCCCGTCTGGATCCACTGCCAGCTGGGGGTCATACGCATTTCCGCTGACGCCTGAGAGCGTAACTGAGGTGGACCAGACTCCTTTCGCGGGCCGCGAGGAGGTCTGGATTCGATCACTGCCTCCGTCCCGCCACACGGCTGTGGCTGCGCCATCCGGTCCTACGATCACCTGTGGGTTGAGGGCGTCCGCGCCGGCTTCGGAAAGAGTCACCGGTGACGACCATGATCCGTTAGGCGCCCGGGTGGTCGCCTGCACCCGTTCATTGCTTCCATCGGATCGCGACCACACGGCGGTAGCGGTACCGTCCAATCCCACGGCTACCCGCGGATCCCAAGCCTCGCCGCCAACCGTCGAGAGCATGACCGGCAACGACCACGGTCCGTACGCCACGCGGGTACTCGCCTGCACTTGGTGACTGGCTCCGTCCGATCGGCGCCAAGCCACGACTGCCATTCCATGCGGCCCCATGGCCACCTGTGGATCCCATGCATCCTCGCTGGGCTTCGAAAGACTGGTCGGCGTCGACCACTTCCCGTTCTCGCCGCGGCTGCTCGCCTGCACCCGGTAATGGGATCCATCCCAACCGCGCCAGACCACCACCGCCGTGCCCCGCGCTCCCATCGCCACCTGAGGATCCGAGGCATCCTCGCCTGGCAGCGACAGGTCCGTCGGCGGCGACCAGTATTCGTTAGGCGCCAGGGTGGCCACCTGTACAGGGCTGTTGCGTCCGTCCCGTCGGTACCAAACCGCGGTGACCGCCCCATCCGGACCCGCGGCTACCTGCGGACCCCAGGCATCCTGACCGGCGCCGGACAGGCTGGTCGCCGCCGGCCACGGTGAGGCAAACACGATGCGCCGCAGATGCGCATTGATGTTCGATACGTTCCCGCCCGCCATGATGACGTCATTGGCCTCGGCGAGCGCCTCGGCTCCGTCGTAGTACGCGGGGTAATACGGGCCGACGGGGGCGAACCCGATTCTGTAAGTGCCGTCCGGGACATAGAGCACGTAGCTCCCATCGGGCGCGCTGAATGCTGAGCTGACTTGCTCCCACGCGTTAATTGGTGCATTCCACCGCGATGCGGTTATAGCGGTGGGAGGCGGCCCTGGAGGAAGATCCGGCACAGCGTCCGCCGTGAGCGTGCCGCTGATGTAGTGGTTCTCGACGAGTTGTGCATTGATGTTCGGCGCCCCCTCGGTCGGGACGAAGACGTCTCCGTAAAAGACCGCGCTATACCGATTGAAGGGGTGTTTGAAGTCGACGCGGTACGTTCCCTCGGGTACGTACAGCGCGTACGTGCCGTCGGGCCCTGTCTCCTTCGACCTCACCAACACCGGCCCCACGACCGTGTCCCTCCAGGCGCTGACTGTGATACCGCCGACGGGTGCACCCGTGCCTACGACGGTGACGGCGCCCGTGATCGCGGGGCCTGACTCGGGTATCACGCTGAGAAAGGCGGCGTTGATGTTCGGCACACCCGCTCCGGCAACAACGATGTCGGTTGCTCGCTCGACGCTGCTGGCTCCGTCGTAGTAGATGGGGGGCCACCGGCCCTGCCATGTCGCGAACCCCACGCGATACGTGCCGTCCGGCACGTACAGTGTGTAGGTGCCGTCAAATCCCGTCGTCGTGAACTTCACCGCATCCCACACGGTCGATCCCGACCCGTCCGGAACCTGCCGCCAGGCCGTGACCGCCACGTTGGGCATGTCTACGCCGTCGACGCTAGCCTTCCCGGTGATGGGATGGTTGAGGACCATTCGGGCGTTGATGGTGGCCACGTCATCGCTTCCCACGACGACGTCGTTGGCTTGGTCCAGGTTGCCAGCGCCATCGAAGAACACGCTCCCGTACGGACCCTGCGGATCGATGAACCCGATCCGATACGTGCCGCTCAGCAAGCTCAGCGCATAGCGGCCGTCGGGACCCGTCACGGAGCTCTGCGTGGGCTCCCAATAAAATGAATCGGTGGACCAGCGGTAGGCCGTCACGTTGATGCCGCCCAGGGGCTGACCATTCCCGGTGACCGTGCCGCTGACGGTCCGCACGGGACACGTATAGACTTTCACGTTGTCCACGTACCAACCGGCGTCTGTTCCGAAACAGTAGTCGGTGCTCATGTCCCACCGCAGTCGGATCTTGTCGCCGGGTTGGGCGTAACGCGAGAGGTCAACAATCGTGGTGCCCCATGAGTTATCTGGCAGCCCACCGCCCACGCCGCTCCAGGCGGGTTGACCAAACCTCGGATTGTTTTCCTCGAATGCGAAGAGCACGAAGTTGTAAGGATTGGAGATGAAATCAGCATTGGACTCCGACCC
>DASRJA010000739.1:0-4946 GCA_035649695.1 Mycobacterium sp.
CCACCAAGTGCGTAGTAGTTCTTGCCATCCGACCACGGGATGTAGTCGTGCGGGTTCCAGTCCTTACGCATCGACAGGTGCCGGTTGAGCTTCTCCTCAACGACGGGCTCGAGCTCGTGCAGTAGCTGAAGATCGGTCAGATCTTGCGCCATGGCCCCTCCCAGTTATCTGTACCTGTTGGTTGCAGTCAATATATCTGTGTACCCCGGTGACATTCAAGTTGTCCGTCGGAGTGTCACATCTGCCTCACAAGCCACCGTTGTCGCCGTACTATCTGCGCGGGCCTTTCGGGGAGCCCGGATTTCCTGTCGCAGTCACATTCAGACTCGGAGGTCGGGCTCACGTGAAGATCCTCACCACTCTCTTGTGCGCTGCCGCAGGATTTGCAGCAATTCCTTCGGTGGGCGCGGGCGTCGCGGCCCCAGAGGATCGTCAGGCATTGATCGACGAGGAGGCCGGATGACGCGCGCGGTAGCGGTTATTTGGACCGCGGAATACACTTCCGCCATCACCGTTTGGCAGGCATTACTCAGACAATTCGGAGGTCGGAGTCAGTGAAGAAGTCGATCGTTCTGTCGGCCGGTTCGGCCGTGGCCGCATCAGCCCTCATGGCTCTTTTCGGCACCGGCGTGGCCTCAGCGGACGATTACGCAGGCCAGACGTATGCCGATGCCTCATCAGCAGCCAGCGACGCCGGCCAGACCGTCATCGTCGCCAGCAGGGTAGGTGACAAAGTGGCGCAAGACGACTGCATCGTCACGGGTTCGCAGAGCGCCCCATTCATCCACGGAGATGATTTCGCACACGTCTCGGATACGGTGCTCTTCTACCTGAACTGCAACGCCGGGTATGCGTCGGCCAACATGCCCGGGCCGTCGCTGGCAAGCCCGGCGGGTCGCGAGGCCAAGGCCGCCGCCGACGAGGCTGCCGCCGAAGAAGAGCAGTCGCTCGAAGAGGTCAGCACTCCCGGCGCGTAGTCGTCAGTAGCTCGACACCCGGCTGAGCAGCATGTCGACGCAGTAGTCGATGAACTGCTCTCGCGTCGCCGCCAGGCGTCCATTGAGATAAGCGGTGAACAACGCCGTCAGCGCGCCGATCAAACCGGTGGCCACCATGGCCTGCAGAGCGGGATCTGTAATGCGGGTCAGCTTGCGCTGGAGCAACTCGATGAAGCTCGGCATCCACTCGGCGCCTGAACGGGTGAGCACGGGTTCCACCCCGGGGGCCAGTAACAGCACCCGCCCGCGGGCGGGGTCGTCGACCATCAGCGCGACAAAGCGCTCGACCGCGTCACGCGGGGTGTCCGCGCTCATCAGCGCCGACATTGCCCGCGCGCACACATCGTCGTAGACCGCGCGGACGAACTCGTCGCGGTCGGCGAAGCTCTCGTAGAAGTAGCGCTCGGTCAACCCGGCCTCGCGGCAGACTGCACGGACGGTCAAAGCCGGCCCGGTTTCGCTGCCCAACAGCTCGACCCCGGCGGCGATGAGTTCGTCGCGGCGCAAGACCTGGCGGTCCTGCAGCGGAACGCCAGACCATCGGCCCCGTCGTTGACCGGAAGGCACATCACTCCCTAAGCTCTCGGTGACAACGTACGTAGTCAGAATCGCTTCTGGCTCCGATTGGAAGTTCACCAGTGACTCAAGATACGTCTGAGGCGTGCCCCGTGTCCTGGGGGCACCCCCCGCCCGAAGGGCAGGGGGACGGATCCCCCTCTGCCGCGCCAGGCTGCCCGGTCACCGCGGGTGGGTACGACACTGTTCCGGCACCGCTCGGCCCGGACTCGCTGACCTGGAAATTGTTCGGCGACTGGCGGGGTCTGCTGCAGGGCCCGTGGGCGGGCTCGATGCAGAACATGCATCCACAGCTCGGCGCAGCCGTCGAACAACACTCGATCTTTTTCCAGGAGCGCATGCCCCGGCTGCTGCGGTCGTTGTACCCCATCGGGGGCGTCGTCTTCGACAGCGACCGGGCGCCACAGACGGGCGCAGAGGTGCGTGACTATCACATCGGCATCAAGGGCGTCGATGACCAAGGCCGTCGCTACAGCGCGCTGAATCCCGATGTCTTTTATTGGGCGCACTCGACGTTCTTCATGGGCACCATCCTTACCGCCGAACGCTTTGGCGACGGGCTGACCGAGGCGCAGAAGCGGCAGCTGTTCGACGAGCACATCACCTGGTACCAGATGTACGGCATGAGCATGCGACCGGTGCCGAAGACCTGGGAGGAATTTCAGGTCTACTGGGATCACATGTGCCGCAACGTGTTGGAGAACAATTGGGCAGCGCGCCAGGTACTCGATCTGTCGACGATGCCCAAACACCCTTCACTGCAGTCGATTCCAGACTTGCTATGGCGTCTGCAACTGAAAGTGCTTAGGCCTTTTGCAGTTTGGGTCACCGTCGGCCTGTACGACCCGGCGGTGCGAGAGCTGATGGGCCACACGTGGTCGGCGCGAGACGAGCGGCTGCACTGGCTCTTCGGCAGACTGGTCAACCTGTCCTTCAAGCTGCTGCCGAAGCGGCGACGGTTTCATCCCCGAGCCCGCGCCGGCTGGGATCGCGCAACGGGGCGCATCCCTGCCGACGCGCCTCTGGTGCACACACCCGCACGCAATCTGCCGCCACTCGATCACCGGGACAACGGCATGCACTACTGCCCGAAGGTTTAGCGCGTCAGCGTGGCCGTGCGTACGGCGTCCACAACGCGCCGTCGAAATACCGCATCTGAGAACGGTTTTGCGGATCGGGGAACCAGCCCGCCTGCACCGGCGGGTAGCGGCCGTACAACCCACGTGGATCGCCGGCCAGCCTGAGCCGATGCTCGTAATCGGCGCGAGCCCGCAACCCGGCGTCGCGCACCTCAAGAGCGCGTACTCGTCGGCGAACAACGATGAACAGGCCGACCATCACGACGACGGCGACCATTGCACCGCCATTGAGCAAGACGTTCAGCAACAGCCAGCACGGCAGCACCACCGCTGCGGCGGTCACCACGGGGTGCCGCCGCCAAAACGACCTGTGGAGTTGCTGGTAGAGCATCGCCTTTGATCATACGATTCGGCGGACGTTTCCTGCCGTGGATCGACTCACGGCCCGATCGGGCCCTGCCCTCGACGGCAGGATGACCCAAGTGACTTGGCAAGTGTTTGCAGCGATGCTCCTCGTGATCGTCACCGTGATCGCCCTGCTGATGCGGGCCACATCGAAAAACGACACAGGCCGGACGCGGGCGACGCGAATCGCCGTCGTGGCCGGTGGCCTGGCGATCTTCGTGCTGATCCTCGGCTCGACCACGATCGTGTCGACCCGCAACATCGGTGTCGTCACGACGTTCGGCCGTCCCAGCGGGACGCTCTCCAACGGCCTGCACGCCAAGGCGCCGTGGCAGTCGGTCACCGAGATGAACGGCACGATCCAGATCGACAACCACACCGGCGACGCGGCCACCACAGTCCGGCTGGGCAACAACTCGACGGCATTCGTTGATAACAGCGTGCGCTGGCGCATCCAACCCGCGGCCGCCGACGAACTCTTCCTCGACTACCGCGAGTTCGACAACGTCCGCGACAACCTGGTGACCCGTGAGCTGAGGGCGACGCTTAACGAGGTGTTCGCCGATTTCGATCCGCTCGCCCCGGAGAACTCCGACGGCGCCAACGTCCAGGCGCTGGGTGACGACGTGGCCGAAAAGCTGCGGACCAAGGTCGGCGGTCAGATTGAGATCATCAATGTGATTGTGCCGCTGGTCAATTAAGACAGGCCACCCAGGACCGGATCAACGCACTGAACGTTGAGAAGGCAAACACCCGCGTAGCCGAACAGCGCGCCAAGACCGCCGTGGCCGAGGCGAAGGCCAACGAGGTTCTGGCCGCGTCGGTGTCCAACGATCCCAACGTCCTGGTCAGGCAAGTGCTGGACGCCGCGCGCGAGGCGCACATCAGCCCACTGGGCTGCTGGCCGAACACCACGGCGGTGCCGACGGTGCCAGCCCGGTAACATTCGGCGTTTTTCGCTATGCCTGGAGCGATTTATGGGGCACGATTCTCATGTGTTGCGCGTGACCCAGTCCCTTCGCGGTGCGGTGATGGCGTTCGTCGCCGCTGTGACCATCGGGCTGGCGTCCAGCATCTGTGCGCCCACGCCCGCCTCGGCCGTCTCCCCGATGACCGACGCCCACACTCAGTCACCGTCGCCGCTGATTGTGCTCGTCACTCCGTTCGCGGTCGGTTTGCACGTCATCGAGGCGATCGCCGAGGGCATCGCGAACGCTGTCGAGATGATCGCGACGCCGGACCCAATCGCCATCCCCGCGCCGGATACCAGCACCTAGCGGTTGTTTGACGCCGGCGCAGACCGGCTAGCTTTAACCCATGCAGGCGCCGGAGGTACTTGGCGGCCGCTATGAACTGCGGGGTGTTCTGGGACGCGGCGGGATGGCCGAGGTCCGCGACGGATGGGACATCCGGCTCGACCGCCCTGTCGCCGTCAAGCTGCTGTACCCGCTGTTCGCCACGCAGCCCGACAACCGGATGCGCTTCGACGTCGAGGCGCGCGCTGCCGCCGGGCTGAACCATCCGCACATCGTGTCCGTCCACGACAGCGGGGAACACGCCGGCACGCCGTACATCGTGATGGAGCGGCTGTCCGGGCAGACGCTCGCCGATGTGATCGCCGCGGGACCGTTGCCGCAGCCGCAGGTGCGGTCAATTCTGGACGCCGTGCTGTCGGCGCTGGCCGCGGCCCACGCGGCAGGCATCCTGCATCGCGACATCAAGCCGGCGAACATCTTGTTCTCGGCCTCCGGCGACACGAAGGTGGCCGACTTCGGTATCGCGAAAAGCGCAGCAAGCGCCCATACGATGACGGGCCAAATCGTCGGCACCATGGCTTATCTGTCCCCCGACCGGATCGCCGGCAGGCCGGCGTCCGTGGCCGATGATC
>DASRJA010000740.1:0-7817 GCA_035649695.1 Mycobacterium sp.
TTTCGTCGCGATGCCGGACGAGGCCGCCGCGAACGGGGACTATCTGCTGCCGACGGTGTTCCACTCGGTGCAGTCCGACGAGTCACGGCACATCTCCAACGGCTACTCCATCCTGCTGATGGCGCTGGCCGACGAACGCAACCGGCCACTGCTGGAACGCGACCTGCGCTATGCGTGGTGGAACAACCACTGCGTGGTGGACGCCGCGATCGGCACGTTCATCGAGTACGGCACGAAAGACCGGCGCAAGGACCGGGAGAGCTATGCCGAGATGTGGCGTCGCTGGATCTACGACGACTACTACCGCAGTTACCTTCTGCCGCTGGAGAAGTACGGGTTGACGATTCCGCACGATCTCGTCGAAGAGGCGTGGAAGCGCATCGTTGACAAGCACTATGTGCACGAGGTCGCGAGGTTCTTCGCCACCGGCTGGCCGGTCAACTACTGGCGCATCGACGCCATGACCGACAAGGACTTCGAGTGGTTCGAGGAGAAGTACCCGGGCTGGTACAACAAGTTCGGTCGGTGGTGGGAGGACTACAACCGGCTCGCCTACCCAGGCCGCAACAAGCCGATCGCATTCGAAGAGGTCGGATACCAGTACCCGCACCGATGCTGGACGTGCATGGTGCCTGCGCTGATCCGCGAGGACATGGTCGTGGACAAGGTTGACGGCCAGTGGCGGACCTACTGCTCGGAGACCTGCCACTGGACCGACGCGGTCGCATTCCGCAGTGAGTACGAGGGCAGGCCGACGCCGAACATGGGACGGCTCACCGGATTCCGGGAATGGGAGACGCTGCACCACGGCAAGGACCTTGCCGACATCGTCTCTGACCTGGGTTACGTGCGCGACGACGGCAAGACGCTGATCCCGCAGCCGCATCTCGATCTCGACCCGAAGAAGATGTGGACGCTCGACGACGTCCGCGGCAACACGTTCAACAGCCCCAACGTGCTGCTCAACGAGATGTCCGACGTTGAGCGCGACGCCCACGTCTCGGCGTACCGCGCAGGCGCCGTCCCCGCCTGACGCACGCCGGTGGGCGGCGCCCCTCCCACCCCTTCGGCGCCGCCCACCGGATCCCAACGCAACCATGACTGCCGGAGGAGAAATTCCGTGGCCGACATCCACCGCGTCAACTTCGAGCCCGTCGACATCGAAATGGAGGTTGGCGAGGAGGAGAACATCCTCGACGCTGCCTTCCGGCAGGGCATCCACCTGATGCACGGCTGTCGCGAAGGCCGGTGCTCGGCTTGCAAGTCCTACGTGCTCGACGGCGACATCCAGATGGACAACTACTCGACCTTCGCCTGCAACGACGCCGAGGTTGACGAGGGCTATGTGTTGCTGTGCCGCTCACATGCGTTCAGCGACTGCACAATTGAACTGCTGAATTTCGACGAGGACGAGCTGCTCGGCGGCTTGCCCATCCAGGATGTTCGCACCCGGGTGACCGCAATAGAGCCGGTGACCAAGGACATTGTGTCCCTTCAACTGGAAACGGTGGAGCCGGCCGCCTTCGAGTTCAAGCCCGGCCAGTACGCCGACATCCACATCCCCGGCAGTGACGAGCACCGGTCGTTCTCGATGGCAACGACGCCCTCCACGCCCGGTGGGATCGAGTTCCTCATCAAGAAGTACCCGGGCGGCAAGTTCTCCGGGTTGCTCGACGACGGCATCACCGCCGGCGACGAACTGTCGCTCACCGGGCCGTATGGCACATCCACTTTGAAGGAGGGTCACGTCCTGCCGGTGGTCTGCGTCGCCGGCGGCGCGGGGATGGCGCCGATCCTGTCGATTCTGCGCCACTTGGGCGAGACGGGCAGCCGACGCCCGGTTCGCTTCTACTACGGCGCCCGTACCGCCTCGGATCTGTTCTACCTCGACGAGATCGCCGAAATCGGCAGAGGTCTGGTCGATTTCGTCTTCACCGCATGCCTATCCGAGTCGACAGAGGGTGCGCTTCCCGACACGCTGACCGTCGAGGAGGGCAACGTGACCGACGTGGTCGCGCGCCACGAGGCCGAGATCGGCAAAACGGAGGTCTACATGTGTGGACCACCGCCGATGGTGGACGCCGCTTTGGATCTGCTTCAAACCCATGCGGTGCCCAAGGACCAGATCTTCTACGACAAGTTCACCAGCCCCATCTTCGACTGACTTCAAATCTCCTACAGCCCAGAGGAAAACAGGAAGGAAACCAATGTCTGCACCCGCAAAGCAGCGCAGCTTTCCCAAGATCGAGTTCACCGACTCGGAGGCGGGCGCGCTGGAGTTCCCGAGTTCCAAGAGCCGCAAGTTCACCTACTACAAGCCGGCGAAGCTGCGCTCGACCATGTACGAAGACGTCACGATCGACGTCCAGCCCGATCCGGAACGCCATCTTTCGCAGGGCTGGATCTACGGCTTCGGCGACGGGCCCGGCGGCTACCCGCAGGACTGGACCGTTGCCAAATCGTCGAACTGGCACGCCTTCCTCGACCCCAACGAGGAATGGGAGCAAACGATCTACCGCAACAACGCGGCGGTGGTTCGCCAGGTGGAGCTGTGCCTGCGGAACGCCAAGCGCGCCCGTGCCTACGACGGCTGGAACTCGTCATGGCTGAAGTTCCTCGAGTGCAATCTCGGTGCGTGGATGCATGTCGAGAACGGCTTGGCGCTGCATGTATTCACCTCCATTCAGCGGTCAGGCCCGACCAACATGATCAACACCGCCGTCGCCGTGAACGCCGCCCACAAGCTGCGGTTCGCTCAAGACTTGGCGTTGTTCAATCTCGACCTGTCCGAGGCGGCGGGACCTCCCAAGGGATTCGACGGCAGTGCGCACAAGGAGGTCTGGCAGTCCGCTCCCGAGTGGCAACTCACCCGCGAGGTCACCGAGCGTCTGACCGCCGTCGGCGACTGGTGTGAGCTGCTGTTCGCCACCAACATCGTGTTCGAACAGCTGGTCGGCCAGCTGTTCCGCAGCGAGTTGGTCATGCAGATCGCTGCGCGCAACGGCGACTACATCACGCCGACGATTGTCGGCACCGGTGAGAACGACTACGACCGCGATCTGGCCTACACACGCAACCTGTTCCGGATCCTGACCCGTGACGAGCAGTTTGGCGAATCAAACAAGGAACTGTTCTCGTCATGGCTGTCGATATGGGTGCCACGGTGCCTGGCCGCCGCGCAGGCGCTGCAGCCGCTGTGGTCGCAGCCCGCCGAAAAGGTCGTCACGTTCGCAACCAGCCTCGGCCACGTCGAGAGCCAGTTCGCGGGCCTGCTCGAGTCGATCGACCTCAGTGCCCCAGAGGCAACCATCAAGGAGGATGACAAGTGACCATGCAGTTCGGATCAGCCACCGAAGTCTCCAACATGTGCGGCGTGACGTTGATGAACACCCCGGTCGGGCGTGTCGTCGCCGACGTGATGGGCGCCAAGGACGGTGTGGAGCTCACCGAATACCCGTCGATGATCCGCGTCGACGGACAGCGGGTTCTCGACTTCGACTACGCCGAACTCACCGAGGCGCTCGGCGAGGAATTCGACGGTTCGATCTTCGAGGAGATCAGTTCCACCCACTACGGGCGGATGGTGCATCTCGACGACCGCACCCTGCTCTTCGCCAATCCCGAGGACGCGGCCGAGTACATCGGCTTCGACCTCACCGCGAAGTAACCCGACTAGCAAGGATTTTCGATGTACACCAAAGACGGCAACTCGTATTTCATCGTCGACGGCCACGTCCATATCTGGGACGGTCGCGCGGCCAATCACCGCAATATCCACGGCAAGCAGTTCATCGACTGCTTCTACGACTATCACCGCAACCTCAGCCCCGAGGACGTGGTGTGGGACTACGACACCTACACCTACTACGGCGGTGAGCGGCTGATGCGCGACCTGTTCGCCGAAGGCTATGTCGACCACGCGATCTTCCAGGCCACCCTGCTGAGTGACTTCTACGTCAACGGTTTCGGGCAGACCGAGGAGGCATTCGCGCTGACACGGCAGCACCCCGACAAGTTGACGTACAACCACGCCTACGACCCGCGCAACGGCGAGGCCGGCCTGGTCCAGTTGCGCCGCGATACCGAGCGAATGAAGCTGCAGGGCGTCAAGCTCTACACCGCCGAATGGCACGGTGACTCACGCGGTTACAAGCTCGACGACCCGTGGTCACGGCGCTACCTCGAAGAGTGCATCGCGTTGGGCATCCGCAACATTCACGTGCACAAGGGCCCGACGATCCGGCCCCTGGACCGCGACGCCTTCGACGTCGCCGACATCGACAAGGTCGCGACCGATTACCTGGAGCTCAACTTCATCGTCGAGCACGTCGGATTGCCGCGGCTGGAGGACTTCTGCTGGATCGCCACGCAGGAGTCCAACGTCTACGGCGGCCTGGCGGTGGCGATCCCGTTCATCCACACCCGTCCACGCTATTTCGCGCAGATCATCGGTGAGCTGTTGTACTGGATCGGCGACGACAAGATCCTCTTCGCCAGCGACTACGCGCTGTGGACGCCGAAGTGGCTGGTGGAAAAGTTTGTCGACTTCCAGATCCCCGAGGACATGGCGGAATACGCCCCGATCACCGTCGAGCAGAAGAAGAAAATCCTCGGCCTCAACGCTGCGGCGCTCTACGACATCAATGTGCCCACCGAGCTTCAGCTGGCCGAGGCGGCCGGGCAGCGCGGTGTCGAGGTCGCGGCCGGTGCAAAGGAGGCGGTGCCGCTATGACCGTCGCCACGGTGTCCATCGAGTCCGAAATCCTTGCGGCGCTCGACACCGTCACCGACCCGGAATTGGACCAGCCCATCACCGGACTGGGCTTCGTGCGCTCGGTGAGCATCGATGACGACGGCGTGACCGTGCACCTGCGGCTACCCACGGCGTTCTGTTCACCGAACTTCGCTTATCTGATGGCCGCCGATGCCCAAGACGCGCTGCGCACAGTCGACGGCATCGGCGAGGTTCGGGTGTTGCTCGACGATCATCATGACAGCGACAAGATCAACGCCGGGTTGGCCGCCGAGGCAGGCTATGTCGGCACATTTGGTGCCGAGGCCGAACAGAGCCTCGACCAGCTGCGCCGGACCTTCCTGAGCAAGGCCCATATTGCGGCGATGGAGCGGTGCGTCACCGCGCTGATGCGACAGAACGCACTGCACCCGAACGAGATACACCGGCTCACCCTGCGTGACCTGCCCGATGGTCGGGAGAAGACGGCGCTCCTGCGCCGCCGGTTCGCCCTCGGCCTTAGCGTCTGCCCGAACGGGCGCATCGTGGTCGACGACGCAGGCCGGACGCTGGCGTCCGAGGCGGTACCGATGCGGTTGCGGTTCGCCCGATCCGTGCGGATCTCCATGGAGGGCAACGCCCACTTCTGCCGGGGGCTGCTCGCCACTCGGTACGACGACGGCGGAACTGCCACACCGCAATTCACCAACACCAGAACGAGGAGCCCACGATGAGGGCCGTACAGGTCGTCGGATACCACACCAAACTACAGCTCATCGACATCCCCGAACCCACGATCGAAAAACCCCTGGACGTGATCGTACGCATCGGTGGCGCCGGTGTGTGCCGCACCGATCTGCACATCCTCGAAGGTCAGTGGGAAGCCAAGTCCGGCGTCGAATTGCCATACACCATCGGTCACGAGAACGCCGGCTGGGTACACGCGATCGGCGACGCGGTCACCAACGTCAAAGTCGGCGACAAGGTGATCCTGCACCCGCTGATCACCTGTGGGCTGTGCCGGGCGTGCCGGTTCGGCGATGACGTGCACTGCGAGAATAGTCAATTCCCCGGCATCGACACCAACGGCGGCTACGCGGAATACCTGCGAACCACCGCGCGCAGTGTGGTGAAGATCGACGACGTACTCGAGCCCGCCGACGTCGCCGCGCTCGCCGATGCCGGCCTTACCGCTTATCACGCCGCGGCCAAGGTTGCGTGCGTCACCAGGCCGGGAAATGTCTGTGTGGTGATCGGTGCCGGCGGGCTTGGCCACATCGGAATCCAAGTGCTGAAGGCGATCTCGGGTGTGACGGTCGTCGTCGTCGACCGCAATCCCGACGCCGTCAAACTGGCCAAGGACATCGGCGCCGACCAGGGCATCGTCGCGGACGGCAGCCATGTGCAGCAGATCCTCGACCTCACCGGAGGCCACGGTGCCGAGGCCGTCCTCGACTTCGTTGGCGAAGGAGGAGCGACCAAAGAGGGCGTGGCCATGCTGCGCCGCGCCGGGAACTACTTCGTCGTCGGCTACGGAGAGAACATCGACGTTCCCACTATCGACATCATCTCCACCGAGATCAACTTCATCGGCAACCTGGTCGGCTCGTACAACGATCTCCAGGAGCTCATGGTGCTGGCGGCGCAGGGCAAGGTCAAGCTGCACACCAGCGAGTACCCGCTCGACGAATTCCAGCGCGCCCTAGACGATCTCGATGCGGGCCGGGTGCGCGGCCGCGCCATCCTGGTCCCCTGACCCAGAAAGGAGCAAGACCATGGCAAAGGAGCTGCGGTACAACACCGAGGCGCGGACACGTTTGGAGTACGGCGTCAACGCGCTCGCCGATGCAGTCAAGGTGACGCTGGGGCCGAAGGGACGCAACGCCGTTCTGGAGAAGCTGACCGGACCTCCGACCATCACCAACGACGGTGTCACGATCGCCCGCGAGATCCAACTGTCCGACCCCTTCGCGAACATGGGCGCACAGTTGGTCAAGGAAGTCGCGATGAAGACCAACGGGGTGGTCGGTGACGGAACCACCACCGCCACGGTGCTCGCCCAGGCGATGGTTCGGGAAGGGTTGCGTGCTGTCGAGGCCGGAGCCAATCCTATGCGGGTGCGCCGCGGCATCGAACGCGCCGTGCCCGTCGTTCTCCAATTCCTGACAGAGCACGCAAATCCGGTCAACGGGCGGAACGACCTGTTGCACATCGCCACACTGGCCGCCAGTGACGACGAAGTGATCGGTGAGGTCATTACCCGCGCGGTCGAGCACGTCGGTGAAATCGGGGTGATCACCACCGAAGAGAGCGATGCCCTTGGCCTGACCGTGGACGTCGTGGACGGCATCGAATTCGACCACGGCTACATCTCGGCCTACATGGTCACCAACCCCGAGCGCATGGAGGCCGCGCTCGACAATCCGCTGATCCTGTTGACCAACAAGAAGATCACCGCGGTCCAGGAGATCATGCCGACCATCGAGGTGGCCAAGCGGGCGGACCGCCCGCTGATGGTGCTCGCCGAGGACGTGGACGGTCCGGCGCTGCAGCTACTCGTTGGCGGGAACATGCACAAGACCATGCTGTCAGTGGTCGTGCGTGCACCCGGCTTCGGTCATCGTCGCGTCGCCGAACTGGAAGACCTCGCGGTCGCGCTGGGTGGTCACGTGATCGCCAAGGACACCGGCGTCGAACTGTCCGAGGTGACACTGCAGCACCTTGGGTCCTGCGACCGAATCACGGTGACGGAACACGAAACGACGATCGTCGGGGCACACGGCGAGCAACGACTCATCGACGCGCGAGTGGGTCAACTCGAGGCGCAGCGTGAGCGGGCCAGGATCGACGCTGACCGCGACAGCCTCGACCTGCGCATCGCCCGGCTGACCGGCCGGGTCGCGGTGATCCGCGTCGGCGGCGCCACCAGCGTGGAGCTCAAGGAGCGCATGCTTCGCGTCGACGACGCGCTGGCCGCGACACGGGCCGCGGTGGAGGCGGGCATCGTCTCGGGCGGTGGTACGGCGCTGGCTCAAGCGCACCGCGCACTGGCGGATCTCACTCTGCCTGGCGACGATGCCATCGG
>DASRJA010000741.1:0-2049 GCA_035649695.1 Mycobacterium sp.
GCGATGTTCCTGTTCGTCGGCGGACTGAAGCTGACCGGCGCGCCCGACTTGGTCGCGTTGTTCGACGCAATCGGCCTCGGGCAGTGGCTCCGCTACGTGACCGGGTCGATCGAGGTCGTCTCGGCGGTGGCGCTCCTCGTACCGTCCTGGGCGGCCTTCGGAGCGCTCCTGCTCATTCCCACGATGGTCTGCGCCGTCGTGACGCATCTCTTCGTCGTCGGCGGGTCCGCGGTGCCCGCAACCGTGCTGCTCGTCGGATCGCTCGCGATCGCGTGGGTACGACGTGACCAGCTGGCGAGCGTGTTGTCGCGGCGGAGTTGAGCGCACCTCCCGTTCGAAACAGTCCTTTCCCTTGGAGCCACCGGGTGCGCGACGTGCGTCTCGATCACGCAAGACTGTCCGCCACAACCCAAACCACACAATGACCTACCTGTATCAATCAGTTGCGCCGTAGCGATAAATCCGTCGGCGATTGGGAGATGTGGAACAAACGGCCGCCGCGGCATTGATGGCGGCGGCCTTGCCTGAACCAGGAGCAACAACTGTGAGCCCAGCACGCAATCGTCGATGAAGGTTCACGGGGCACAGCGAGGAAAATCAATGAATCCGAAGCTGTTCGTAAATCATGCAAGGCCGTTCACGGCGGACCGCACGTGATGGCCAGCTACAGAGCCGTCGAAGTGCCCGAACCTGGCAAGTTGCAGATCGTCGAACGCCCGGTCACCGAGCCCGCGGTTGGCCAGGTCCGCATTCGGGTGGAGGCATGCGGCGTCTGCCACACCGATGCCGCGACAGTCAGCGCCACATATCCGGGGCTAACGCTTCCGCGTGTGCCTGGCCATGAGGTTGTGGGCCGCGTCGACGCTGTCGGCGGCGGCGTCTCCAGGTGGAGAGTCGGCGATCGAGTTGGTGTCGGCTTCTTCGGCGGCGACGACGGTGTGTGCGAACCCTGCAGACGCGGGGACTTTGTGAACTGTCAGAACCCGGTGATACCTGGGGCCAGCATCGATGGGGGCTATGCCGAGATGATGATCGCTGAATCGCGCGGCATCGTGGCGATCCCGCCCGAGCTCACTTCCGTTGAGGCAGCCCCCCTCCTCTGCGCGGGCATCACGACCTACAACGCACTTCGCAATGCCGGCCTTCGCGGTGGGGATCTGGTCGCGGTGCAGGGCATTGGCGGCCTCGGGCACCTGGGCATCCAGTTCGCCCGCCGCATGGGATTCCGTACGGTCGCACTCGCGCGGGGACGCGAGAAGGAGAAGCTGGCGGCGGACCTCGGTGCCCACGTCTACATCGACACGGCTGTCGACGATGCCGTGGCCCTGCTCCAGCGGATGGGCGGTGCCAAAGCGATCCTCGCAACGGGTACCAGTGGTGGCTCAATGGGTCCACTGGTGTCGGGTCTTGCGGCCCGCGGGAAGTTCATCGTGGTGGGAGTTCCGGGGGACCCGATTCAGCTGAATGCGTTTCCGCTCGTCTTTGGTGGTCGCTCGATCTACGGCGCACTGACCGGTACACCCATCGACAACGAGGACACCCTTGCCTTCAGCGTGCTCGCGAATATCCGTCCGATGATCGAGACCGTTCCTCTCGAGCAGGCGGCGGCCGCCTACGCCCGCATGATGCAAGGCAAAGCACGGTTCCGCATGGTGCTCACCATGACTACGTGAAGTGACGGCCGGGACATCACGAGAGAGCCTTCATGGCCAATCGACAGGATCTTCAGAACGACGCGGATGCACCCCGGCTTGATTCCGTCGTCACACGTGTTCGCGGTGAATATTCCGAGATGCCAGGGCTCCAACTGACGTGCGCGCAGGCGTGTCGTCTGTGGCACATGCATGTTTCTACATGCGAGAAGCTGCTCGAACAGCTCGTTCAGGAGGGCTTCCTCTGCAAGACGGACAAGGGCGCGTACATCGCCGCGCCGACCATTCGTAGACGAACCTAGCAAGACCAAGAGGGCTGTTCGGCCCGCATTGCTTCCAAGCGTGCTCCTTCACCCTAGGGCACGCGGCGCCGCATCCCGTCCAGAACCAGATCCTG
>DASRJA010000742.1:0-2094 GCA_035649695.1 Mycobacterium sp.
GCGGGTCGGGAGTACCGTTTGACTCGCTTATGACTGCACCCCGGATCACCACACCGTTTGGATTCAGCTCGACGGCCGCGGAGGTCGTTGCCGGCGTTGATCTGTCCGGTAAACGGGCCATCGTCACCGGCGCGTCGTCGGGTATCGGCGTCGAAACCGCTCGGGCACTGGCCGGCGCCGGTGCGGCCGTCACGCTTGCCGTGCGCAACGCCGAGGCGGGTGAACGAGTGGCGGGCGAGATTCGCCACAGCACCGGCAACGACGCCGTCACCGTCGGCACACTCGAGCTGTCAGACCTGACCAGCGTCCGGACCTTCGCCGCAGCCTGGAGCGGACCGCTTGACATCCTGGTCAACAACGCAGGTGTGATGGCCATCCAAGAGCTGACGATATCGACTAGCGGCCACGAAATGCAGTTCGCCACAAATCATCTCGGGCATTTTGCGCTAGCGCTCTGGCTGCACGATTCGCTTGCCGCGGCGGACTCGGCACGCATCGTGTCAGTGAGCTCCGGCGGGCATCTGCGCTCGCCGGTGGTGTTCGACGACATCGACTATGCGTTCCGCGATTACGACTCGTTCGGTGCTTACGGTCAGTCGAAGACCGCCAATGTGCTGTTCGCCGTTGAGGCCACGCGACGGTGGGCGTCCGACGGCATCGTCGCCAACGCGCTGATGCCGGGTGGGATCGCGACGCCACTGCAGCGGCATCTGCCCGAGCACTATGCGGCGCAGGCGCTCGAGGCGTTCCGGGCGGCCGGCACGGACTTCAAGACGGTTGAACAAGGTGCGGCGACATCGGTGTTGCTGGCCGCTTCCCCACTAGTGGAGGGGGTTGGCGGGCGCTATTTCGAGAACTGCAACGAGGCCGTGCGGGTAGACCGGCGCGGCGGGCCGGGACAAGGCGGGGTTGCGCCGTACGCGCTCGACCCGGCCAACGCCGAACGGCTGTGGGAACTCTCGCTGCAGATGATCGATGCCTGAGGGTGATACCGTCTGGCACACCGCCACCATCCTGCGCGATGCGCTGGCCGGAAAGACGCTGACCCGTTGCGACGTGCGTGTGCCGAAATTCGCCACCGTCGACCTTACGGGTCAGGTCGTCGACGAGGTAATCAGTCGCGGCAAGCACCTGTTCATTCGCGTCGGGCAGGCCAGCATCCATTCGCATCTGAAGATGGAAGGAAGCTGGAAGGTCAACCCCGTCAGCAAGCCGAGCAGGGCGGGATATCGCATCCGGATCATCTTGGAGGCGGGCGACATTCAGGCGGCAGGCATTGATCTGGGCGTGCTCGAAGTGTTGAAGCGCGACCATGATCTGGACGTCGTCTCGCATCTCGGGCCCGACCTTCTTGGGGACGACTGGGATCCACATGTCGCGGCGGTGAACTTGGTCGCCGATCCAGACCGCCCGCTGTCGGAGTCATTGCTCGACCAGCGGGTGTTGGCCGGCGTCGGCAACGTCTACTGCAACGAATTGTGCTTCGTCACCGGCCACCTGCCCACCACTCCGGTCAGTGCCGTCGAAGACCCGCTGCGGATGGTGCAGCGCGCCCGGGACATGTTGTGGCTGAACCGCTCTCGGTGGAATCGCACCACAACGGGTGACACCCGCCCCGGCCGAGACGTATGGGTATACGGCCGGAGCGGTAAGCCGTGCCGCCGGTGCGGGACGCCGATCCAATCAGGTAGCAGCGGGGACCGCGTCTCCTACTGGTGCCCGGTCTGCCAGACCTGACAGACATAGGTTTCCCATCGCCGAGTTCGACATGAGGGTCGTGAAATAGGCCGGTTGGCCGGAAACCACGACCGTCATGTCGATTTCGCGGCTATCTTGGCGACGGTGTATCCCTACCGGCGCCGGTCCGGCAGCGCCAGCTTGACGATCTTGCGCACGACCGTGGCGAACTGTTTCGGCAGCGGACCCGTGTTGTACGGCACCCCGTAGCGGCCGCAGATCTCGCGCACCTCTTGAGAGATCTCGGCGTGCCGGTGCGCGGGGATGTCGGGGAACAGGTGATGCTCGATCTGGAACGACAGGTTGCCGCTCAGGATGTGAAAGAGCTTGCCGCCGGTCAGGTTTGCCGATCCGAGG
>DASRJA010000743.1:0-6523 GCA_035649695.1 Mycobacterium sp.
GCATTTCGATGTAGCTCTCGACGCGCTCCCGGCTGGGCGTCGCGAGCTGCACAAGGACGGTGTCGTCGCGCTTGGCCCGGTCCTCGGCCAGCAGCTCCGAAAATGCCCGCAGCCGAACGTCAATGCCCTTCGTGTAGTCCAGCCGGTCCACGCCGAGCAAAATCTTGCGCGGATTGCCGAGTTCGTTGCGAATCTCCTTGGCCCGCTGCCGAATCGCGCGGGTGCGTGACTGCTCGTCGAGCGCCGTGGAATCGATGGAAATCGGGAACGCGCCGACCTTGACGGTGCGGAAGCCGACGTTGACTTCGCCGAACCGGGACCGAACGCCGACCGTCGCGCGTGAGGTGTTCGCACCAACGAGGCGTCGCGACAGGATCATGAAGTTCTGTGCGCCGCCGGGCAAATGGAACCCGACCAGATCGGCGCCGAGCAGACCCTCGGTGATCTCAGTGCGCCACGGCATCTGCATGAACAGCTCCACCGGCGGGAATGGAATATGCAGAAAGAAGCCGATGATCAAGTCGGGCCGCAGCATCCGCAGCATCTTCGGCACCAGCTGAAGCTGATAGTCCTGCACCCACACCGTCGCGCCCTGTGCCGCCACCTTCGCGGTGGCCTCGGCGAAGCGGCGGTTGACGTCGACGTAGGCATCCCACCACTCGCGGTGGTAGATCGGCTTGACGATGACGTCGTGGTACAGCGGCCACAGTGTCGCGTTCGAGAAGCCCTCGTAGTAATTGGCTACGTCGTCGGCCGACAGCCGGACCGGGCACAGGAGCATGTCGTCCTGCTCGATCGGCTCGTCGTCGGCATCGGGTATCCCCGGCCAGCCGATCCACGCGCCGCGGCGACGGCGCAGCAGTGGCTCCAGAGCGGTGACTAGGCCGCCGGGGCTCCGCTTCCACGTGGTGCTGCCGTCGGGCAGCCGTTCCATGTCGATTGGTAGCCGGTTGGCCACCACGACGAAGTCCGAATCCCCGGGGCCCAGGCCTTGGCTGCCCCCCGGAGACACTTACGCCTCGAGCTTCGGTCCAATGCCGAGCATCGACAGGAAGATGCGACACTCGTCAGCGTCGTTCGCATACGCTGCGACGACGCGCCTGGCCTGGCGTGCAGTGCTGTCGGCTAGCGGCTCGACGTCGCCGAGTTCGGCGGGGTCAGATTTGGCAGGCATACGACAACTCTAGGCGACCGCGCGGTCACCTGTGCCGTGCCGCCCCCTACGGGCTCGAACTGACGGTCGAACGAGGCACCGGCTGGGGCCCCATGGCCTCGGCTTCTTCCGCCAGGCCAATGCACTGGCCCGAGTTGTGGCCGGTGCAGGGAATGCCATCGATCGCGGGCAGGCTCGGGTTGCCGGGAATGCTGCTGAACACCGCACCCGAGTTCGGCACGGTGTGGGGGACGCAAACGCCCGTGAAGGTGTCCTCTTCTTCGCCGGCCGGGCACTGGGCCAGCGGCACCGAGGCGCTGGGAACGGTGAAGACGGCGATCGCCGGGGCTGCGGCAACCGCGACCGCAAAACCGCCGGCAAGGATCAGTCGTCGTACTGAAAGCTCAAGGGTCGCCATCGTCACGCCTTCTGTCTGTAGTTATTGACCATCTCGTCGGGAGAATTCTATGGAAGCTGAAAGAAATCTGCATACGTTCCACGAGTTCCCTGTGAATGCGCCCCTTGAGCTTGCGGATTAGCCCCCGTTATGGACTGGCGCTGATGGTCGAGCGCGGTATCGGCTGCGGGCCGGCGGCCGCCTCATCTTCGGAAAGTCCGATGCAGGCGCCCGAATCTCGGCCGGTGCACGGAATGCCTTGGATTTCCGGAATGTCGGGGTTGGCCGCCGTCGACGTGAATCCCTGTGGCGAGTTCGGCACCAGGAAAGGCGTGCAGGAAGTCGTGAAGACGTCCTCTTCCTCGCCGGAACTGCATTGGGCAAGCGGCGCGGAATGCGTTGGATGCGCGAGGATTGCGGCGCCGGGCGCAATAGCGATCGCGAGGGCGAATCCGCCGGCGAGGATTAGGCGCCGGGCTGGGATGGGGGGTGTCGTCATCGATTTGCCTTCTGTTGTCGGGTGTTTCTCGTTGCCTGGATTGTACGAACGCTGAAAGCGGACTGCAGGCATTCTTCGTGTTAGCTGGGAATGTGTCTGCGGCGCATACGAAAAAGCTGGGGCGCACTGCTGTTGCGCCCCAGCTTTGTCGCTATCGGATTACGGGCTCGAGCTGACCGTCGAGCGTGGCACCGGCATCGGCCCTTGGGCTTGCTCTTCCTCCGACAAGCCGATGCATTGGCCGGAATTGGCTCCGGTGCACGGGATGTTGTCGACCTCGGGCAGCCCGCCGGGCGAGGTGAAGTTACCTGCAGGCGAATTCGGCACCAGATCGGGCACGCACGCACCGGTGAAGGTGTCCTCGGATTCACCGCCCGGACATGCCGCGATCGTCGGCGAATCAGTAGATAGGGCGACGACGGCGACCGCCGGCGCGGCCGCAATTGCGACCGCGAACCCGCCGGCAAGGATCAGTCGTCGTGCTGGAGACTTCAAGGTCGCCATCATCACGCTTTCTGTTGTTGTTTGCTGACCGTTGTGAGCGGGAAGAGGTATCGACGCTGCCAGCCAGCTGGATGCGCTCTACGAATTCCCTGCCGATGGCTCGTCCGAAGTTGTACCGGCAGAGGCCATCTGCTATCGCAAACATTACGCTCAGTCGCTGAAAAACGTCGCCTCATCGTCAATAAAATGGTGCGGATGTCCCATTTCTGTGAGCTTGCTGTCAGGTTGCTGTGGCACCGCTTCACGGGTGCTTGCCGTGGCACCGTAATGTGCAATCCATCGATAGTTTTTCAAGCGAACGAGGTGGTCCGCTGTGGCAAGCCCTGATCTGACCAGTGCCGAACCAGTCGGAGGCGAAGCGCCCCAGCAGGTGACGTACGAGACTCTCGACGAGGGGCGTATCGCACGGATCTGGCTCAACCGGCCTGACGCCCAGAACGCCCAGTCCCGAACGCTGTTGGTGCAGCTCGACGAGGCCTTCGGCCGTGCCGAGGCTGACGATGCGGTCCGTGTGGTGATTCTTGCGGCGCGCGGCAAGAACTTCTCGGCCGGACACGATCTTGGTTCGGAACAAGCGCTGCTCGAACGCAAACCCGGTCCCGCGCAGCATCCGACATTCCGTTCACACGGTGCCACCGTGCCTGCGATCGCAGAGAGAACGTATCTGCAGGAGTGGCACTACTTCTTCGAGAACACCCGCCGCTGGCGGGATTTGCGAAAGATCACAATCGCGTCGGTTCAGGGCAATGCGATCTCCGCGGGGCTGATGCTGATCTGGGCCTGCGACCTCATCGTGGCCGCCGATGACGCGAAATTCAGCGACGTCGTCGGCGTGCGGATGGGCATGCCAGGTGTCGAATACTATGCGCATCCATGGGAATTCGGTTCACGCAAGGCCAAAGAGCTTCTGCTGACCGGTGATTCGATCGACGCCGATGAAGCTTACCGCCTCGGCATGGTGTCGAAGGTTTTCCCTCGCGCGGAACTCGAAGACAAGACAGTTGAATTCGCGCGCCGCATCGCCGAGCGTCCGACCATGGCGGCGCTGCTCATCAAGGATTCGGTAAATGCGGCCAGCGACGCGATGGGATTCACTGAGGCATTGCGGCACGCCTTCCACATTCATGAGCTCGGCCATGCGCACTGGGCGGCGCATAACGAGAACCGCTACCCGGTCGGGCTGCCGCCAAACGTGCCGGACTGGCGCACGCTCGGAGCGCCGAAGCCTGCGCGCCGCGACGAGCCGTGACGTATAACTAGAACCTGTTCTAGTCACAGGACGAAGGGGTCGCGGTGCAGCTCTCGTTGGCAGATCGAACAATCCTGGTCACTGGCGGTGGAAGCGGAATTGGCAAGGGCGTCGCGGCTGCCGTGGTCGCTGCGGGCGGCAATGCCATGCTCGTCGGTCGCAGCGCCGACCGGCTCGCTGGCGCCACAGAGGAGATCGAGTCCGGCGGTGGTGCCGGCTCGGTGCGCTACGAACCGGCCGACGTCACCAACGAGGAGGAAGTGGCTCGCGTCGTCGATGCGGCCACGGCATGGAATGGCCGACTGCATGGCGTCGTGCATTGTGCCGGCGGCAGCGAGACGATCGGACCGATCACGCAGATCGACTCCGACGCCTGGCGGCGCACCGTCGACCTGAATGTGAACGGCACCATGTACGTCCTCAAGCACGCGGCCCGGGAACTGGTCAGGGGTGGCGGCGGGTCGTTCATCGGTATTTCGTCAATCGCGGCCAGTAACACACATCGATGGTTCGGCGCGTACGGCGTCTCGAAGTCGGCGGTCGATCACCTGATGCAGTTGGCGGCCGACGAATTGGGCCCGTCGTGGGTGCGGGTGAACTGCATCCGTCCCGGCCTGATCCGCACGGATCTGGTGACGGCGGTTTTCGACTCTCCCGAGGTCAGCGGTGACTATGCGGCCAGCACGCCACTGCCGCGGCCGGGCGAGGTGGAGGACATCGCTAGTGCGGCGGTGTTCCTGCTGAGCGATGCGTCCAGCTACATCACCGGCCAGGTGATCAACGTGGACGGCGGCCAGATGTTGCGCCGGGGTCCCGACTTCTCGGGGATGCTCGAACCGGTTTTCGGCGCCGATGGGCTTCGCGGGGTCGTATCCAGCTAGGCGAAGTTATCCCCAGTCGCGAATTCATCCACAGGTTGGGTTGGTGAGCTGGCGTTTAGTCGGTTTGGCTGAATATTGTCGAAAGTATGTTCGAATCGCTCGCAGCGACCACCGACGGCGCATCTGGCGCTGACGGCGTTGCAGCGTGGGCGCGCGTCGAGAACGCCGCATGCGCTCGGCGGTTGGCGATGACGGCGGACATGATGGAAGCGCGGCGGTCCGCGGATGGGTCGGCCGAGCGTGAGCAGTGGTGCCTGGACAATTGGGACGCGGTGGCCGCCGAGGTGGCCGCGGCGCAGAACGTGTCGTTAGGCATGGCCTCGCATCAGCTGATGGTCGCCTGGGCGTTGCGCGAACACCTGCCGCGGGTGGCCGAGGTGTTCGCCGCCGGGCAGATTTCCTACCGGATGGTGAATGCGATCGTGTACCGCACCGCGTTGATCCGCGACCCGCAGGCGCGCGCGAAGGTCGACACCGAGTTGGCCGCGGCCGCGGTGGAGTGGGGGTCGCTGTCGGTGGCCAAGGTCGAGGCGGCCATTGATTACTGGGTGGATCGCTACGATCCGGATGCGGTGCGCCGCGTCGAGCTCAGCGCGCGAGGCCGACATGTCGATGTGGTCGATGCGAACAACGGCAGCGGCGTGGCCTGTGTCGAGGGGCAGCTGTTCACCGATGACGCGGCGGCGTTGGATAAGCGCCTAGATGCGATGGCGCGCGGGGTGTGCGATGCCGATCCGCGCACAATCGAGCAGCGCCGCGCCGATGCGTTGGGGGCGTTGGCCCACGGTGGGGATCGGTTGGCCTGCCAGTGCGGGGCCGCCGATTGTGCGGCCGCAGAGACAGGGCCCAGCACCGTGGTGGTGAATGTGATCGCCGAGGAAAAGAGCATGGCCGATGACACCGCCGTGCAGCTGGACGGGGCCAGCCCGCCCGGACCGACCACCGCCGAGCTACGGGAGATGACCCTCGCCGGGGCGCTGGCCCAGCCACCCGGAACGGGGCCGGCGAATACGAATCCGGCGGTGGTGATGGGCGGCGGCATGCTGCCCGCACCCTTGCTGGCGGCCAAGTTGGCGGGCACCGCGACGATCCGGCCGGTGATTCATCCCGGCGACAGCCCGCCCGAGCCGCGGTACACCCCGTCGGCGGGATTGGCCCGGTTTGTCCGATGCCGGGATCTGACGTGTCGCTTCCCGGGGTGTGACGAACCCGCCGACCATTGCGATTTGGACCATACGATCCCGTATCCGCTGGGGCCGACCTGCGCATCCAATATGGGCTGCCTATGCCGAAAACACCACCTGCTCAAGACATTCTGGGGTTGGGTGAATCGACAGCTACCCGACGGCACCATGATCTGGACCGCGCCCAGCGTGCAGACCTACACGACTTATCCGGGTAGCCGGCTGCTGTTTCCGACGCTGTGCCGGCCCACCGCGCCGGTCAGCGCGCCGGCCGACGGACCCAGCGCGGCGCCCAACCGTGGCCTGATGATGCCGCGCCGCAAAACCACCCGGGCCCAAGATCGCGCCAAACGCATCGAAGCCGAACGGGCTCGAAACCGTGAAATCCGTCAGGACCCCGAAAAGTCCTGGGACGACGCCTATTTCCCATCACGACCACCCCCGCCGGGTGAAGAGGACCCACCACCGTTCTGAGCGGGGCCGTTACGTGCGCTTCCGCAGGAGGCGCTGAGCCACGACCCCGACTGCCACGACGGCGCACAACACGACCGCGATGAGCTGGGCTTGGAGCCCCACAACCGCGAGAATGTTGACGGTATGCGAGCCGGCGTCGCTGACGCATTGGAAGTGCGAGCCGCGGTGCTTGATGTTGTGCG
>DASRJA010000744.1:0-3088 GCA_035649695.1 Mycobacterium sp.
GGACCACCGATGACGGCCCCGTCCCGGGCAGCCCGCCCCGCTACCCCCTCAGCCGACATGTCGGTCATCGCCCATCTTCTCCAGGCACCCGGCCAGAGTAACCCCCGTAGAACGCCGGCAGACCACGGGCGGATCACCTGAATCCAGCGACGACGCTCGCTGTCCCAGCACCGAGCATCTGATTTGTAACGACACCCGGCGAGAGACCCGTTGCGACGGATCTCAGATCCTGAGACCACAGGAGGACATGACCATGAAGGTTCATCGCTGGAAGACGATCACCGCCTTGGCCGCGGCCGCGAGCCTGGTTATCGCGATCGGCGCCGCGCCGTCACAGGCTGCGTCTCTCGTCGAAAGCACGAAGGTCAGCGTGCCATTGAGCGCGAGCGACCTATCCAAGCTGCCGCTCACCGACCGCCACCTGACCAAGCGTGAGAAGGCCAACCTCGCGGTCGTGCTGCGCGCCTACCGCGTGGCGGAGGGTGATGTCCTGGACGCCCAAGGGTTCATCGACCTGTTCGCTGAGGACGGTGTGCTCAACGGCATCGGCGGCGTGTCTGGTCTGGATACCTTGCGGAGCCAGCAACTGGGCGGTTTGGTCGTCTGGATGGGCACGTTCCTTCCTGACGTTCACCGGCAGCTGAAGCAGGTCACCGTGCGCGGCGACGTGGTCAGCATCGAGCTGTCGATCCAGGGCACCTTCCTCGGGCCGTTCGACACGCCCGCCGGCGTGATCCGGCCGACGGGGGCCAAGATCGACATCCCGACCGCCGACTTCTGGTACCTGCGCAACGGCAAGGTCGAGGTGTTCGACTGCCACATCGGGTTCACCACCTTGTACGCCCAGCTGGGCGTACTGCCGGACTACGCATCCGCAGTCGAGGCGTCCGCGCCCGGGAGGTAACACCAACGCGAGCTTCCAGTTGCGCCGGCGGGCGCTGCGCTCCCGGCGCTACGACCGCGGAGTTCGAAGTTTGCGGACCTTTGTCAAGGTCTTGCGGCAGAAGATTGACGTATTGCAGTATATCGTCATGGTTAAGTCAGGCGGCATCTCCCGCCGGGCGCTGGTCGCCCTCCCGGCCCTTGCGGCCCTTGGCGTTTCGGATGTAGCTGCGGCGGCCAGCCCACCCGGCGACGTGGTCGGAAAGATCACTGTCGGTTACCAAGGCTGGTTCGCTTGCATCGGTGATGGGGCGCCGATCAACGGGTGGTGGCATTGGGCGCATAACTGGGGCCAGCCGCCGTCGCCTGGTAACAACGCCATCGTCTCCTGGCCGGACATGCGGGATTACGCCCGCGGCTACCTTACGGCCTTTCCCAACCTCGGAAACGGAAGCGCCGCCTCACTTTTCTCCCAGTACGACCAGCAGTCCGTCGACACGCATTTCCGCTGCATGCGCGACTACGGCTGCGACACGGCGGCGCTGCAACGCTTCAACCCCTTCGGCGGGGAGGGGCCAACCCGCGATGCCATGGCCGCCAAGGTCCGGCAGGCCGCCGAGGCGTTTGGGCGCAAGTTCTACATCATGTACGACGTCACCAACTGGACCGATATGCAGTCGGAGATCAAGACCGACTGGTCGACGAGGATGTCGGCGCACACCACCTCCGCAGCGTATGCACGGCAGAACGGCAAGCCCGTAGTTTGCGTGTGGGGCTTCGGCTTCAGCGATCCCGGCCGCCCGTTCAGTCCCGTAGCATGCCTCGACGTCATCAACTGGTTCAAGGCGCAGAACTGTTACGTCATAGGCGGGGTCCCGACCTACTGGCGCACCGGCATCAACGATTCGCGCCCCGGATTCATCGACGTGTACCACGCTTTCAACATGCTCTCGCCCTGGATGGTTGGGCGCACAGGCGACATCGCTGGGCTGGACTGGTTCTACACCAACGTCAACGTGCCGGACCAGGCCGACTGCAACGCCCGTGGCATCGACTACCAGCCGTGTGTCATGCCCGGCGACCTATCGGCACACCACAGGGTGCACGGCGACTTTATGTGGCGCCACTTCTACAACATGGTGCGCGTTGGGGCGCAAGGCATCTACATTTCCATGTTCGACGAGTACAACGAGGGCAACCAGATCGCCAAGACCGCCGAGAACGCCTCGATGGTCCCCACCGGTTCGGGCTTCGTCACACTCGACGAAGACGGCACAGCCTGCACATCCGACTATTACCTGCGCCTGACCGCCGATGGCGGCAGGATGCTCAAGGGCCAGATCGCTTTGACCCCAACGCGTCCGACGGTCCCGTGGCCCGGCGGTAACGGCCAGACCAACCTGGCGCGCGGCAGGGCGACGGCGGAGAGTAGCCATTCGCAGGTTTATGTCTCGGGCAACGCTGTCGACGGGAACTCGGCATCGTACTGGGAAAGTGCCAACAACGCATTCCCGCAATGGATTCAAGTGGACCTCGGCACCGCGCTGTCCGTCGGCCGAGTGGTGCTCAAGCTACCACCGACGTGGGGCGCCCGCACGCAGACGCTGTCCGTGACCGACGGCGCGACCGGAGAAGTCCTTGTTCCCAGCGGTGCGCGTCAATTCGATCCGGCGACGGGCAACACAGTGACACTGACAATCCCGCAGACCACCCGACGGTATGTGCGTGTCACTTTCATCGCCAACACCGGCTGGCCCGCCGGCCAGGTCTCCGAACTGGAGGTCTACGGTGCCGGTGGTGGCGACACCCAACCACCCTCCGTCCCAGGCAACCTCGTCGCCACCGGGAGAACCCCGACGTCCGTTTCCCTTGCCTGGCAAGCTTCTTCGGACAATGTCGCGGTCACTGGGTACGATATGCGGCAAAATGGCATCATCGTGGCGACTGTCATCGGTACATCAGGCACGATCGGTGGGCTGAATCCCGCCACCACCTACAACTTCACAGTCACCGCTCGAGATGCGGCAGGCAACGTGTCGGCGCCATCCAACACAGTGTCAGTCACGACCGATCCGGCGCCGGGTACCAATCTCGCCAGAGGCAAGGCGACGGCGGAGAGTAGCCACACGCAGGTTTATGTCTCAGGAAACGCTGTCGACGGGAACTCGGCATCGTACTGGGAAAGTGCCAACAACGCATTCCCGCA
>DASRJA010000745.1:0-9186 GCA_035649695.1 Mycobacterium sp.
CACGTCGTGCCCACCAAGCAGCACCTCGGCCAGCGCCACCCGGCGACGCTCACCACCCGACAGCCTGCTCACCTCTGCGTCGAGCTCGACACCGGACAACAGCTGCGAAACGACCGCACGGGTGTCCGGCTCGGCTGCCCACACATGGTCCGGCCTGCCACCGACGATGACGTCCCGGACAGTGGCGCCAAGGAGCTCGTCGCCCTGCCGCAAATACCCCACGGACAGGCCGGAGGTGTGCGTGACCCGGCCGGAGTCGGGCTGCCGGGTCTCGGTCAACACCTGCAGCAGGGTGGTCTTGCCGTCGCCGTTGCGCCCGACGACGCCGATCGCGTCACCGTCCTCGACACCCAGGCTGACCTCGTCGAGCAGGGTGCGGGTGCCGTAGCCGACGGTCGCGCGCTCGACGTTGATCAGATTCGCCATCAGGCGCCGATGATATGTGGGCGGCGTGCCATGATGACCACGGCAGTCGGGGGACTGACGTGGCAATAAGGGGCGTGGGCGTGGTGGACCTGTCGGCTATAACCAGGCCAGTGGGGCGGCTGGTGGCTACCGCGCAGAACGGGCTGGAAGTTCTCCGGTACGGCGGCCTGGAAACCGGGGCCGTGCCGTCGCCGTTCCAGATGATCCAGAGTGTCGCGATGTACCGGCTGCGGCGCTACTTCCCACCGGACGCCCGGCCCGGGGCCAAGCGGCCAGGGCCGCCGGTTCTGATGGTGCACCCGATGATGATGTCGGCCGACATGTGGGACGTCACCCGCGACGATGGTGCGGTCGGCATCCTGCACAAGGCCGGCATCGACCCGTGGGTCATCGACTTCGGCTCACCGGACAAGGTCGAGGGCGGCATGGACCGGAACCTCGCCGACCACGTCGTCGCGCTGAGCGAGGCCATCGACACCGTCAAAGAGGTCACCGGCCGCGACGTCCATCTGGCCGGCTACTCCCAGGGCGGGATGTTCGCGTACCAGACCGCGGCCTACCGCCGGTCGAAGGACCTCGCCAGCATCGTCGCGTTCGGGTCCCCGGTCGACACCCTCGCCGCATTGCCGATGAACATGCCCGCCAGTTTCGCGCCGGCCGCCGCGAATTTCATGGCCGACCATGTGTTCTCGCGCATCGACATCCCTGGGTGGCTGGCGCGCACCGGCTTCCAGATGCTCGACCCCATCAAGACCGCGCAGTCACGGCTTGACTTCTTGCGCCAGCTGCATGATCGCGAGGCGCTGCTGCCGCGTGAACAGCAGCGCCGATTCCTCGCTTCCGAGGGTTGGATCGCGTGGTCAGGACCCGCGATCGCCGAGCTGCTCAAGCAGTTCATCGCGCATAACCGGATGATGAGCGGCGGCTTCTCGATTCACGGCGACCTAGTGACACTGTCCGACATCGACTGCCCGGTGCTGGCGGTCGTCGGCGAGGTCGACGACATCGGGCAACCCGCCTCGGTCCGCGGCATCAAACGGGCCGCGCCACAGGCCGATGTGTACGAATTCCTCATTCGTGCAGGACATTTCGGCCTCGTAGTGGGGTCGAAGGCTTCGACGCAGACCTGGCCGGCCGTCGCGCAGTGGGTCAAGTGGATCGACGGCACCGGCGATATGCCCCACGGGGTTTCGCCGATGGCGCTGCAGCCCGCCGAACACGCCGAAAGCGGCGTCTCGCTCTCGTCCCGGGTGGCACACGGCACCGCGGCCGCCACCGAGATGGCCTTCAGCCTGGCGCGAACCGCCGCCGACGCCATCGTGGCGGCGAACAAGTCAGCGCGAACGCTTGCCATCGAGACGTATCGCACGCTGCCCCGGCTCGCGCGCCTCGGCCAGATCAACGACCACACCCGAATCTCGCTTGGCCGCATCATGTCCGAGCAGGCCCGCGACGTACCCGAAGGGGAGTGCCTGCTGTTCGACGGCCGCGTCCACACCTTTGAAGCGGTGGACCGCCGAATCAACAACGTCGTCCGCGGCCTGATCGAGGTCGGTGTGCGCCAGGGTGCGCACGTCGGCGTGTTGATGGAGACCCGACCCAGCGCGCTCGTCGCGATCGCGGCGCTGTCGCGGCTTGGCGCGGTTGCGGTCTTGATGCCGCCCGACGTCGACCTGGCCGCCGTCGCGCGGTTGGGAGGGGTGTCCGAGATCATCGCCGACCCCAGCAATCTCGAGGCGGCCCGCCGACTGGACATGCGGGTGCTGGTGCTCGGCGGCGGCGAATCGCGCGACCTGCACCTGCCTGAACACGTCGACGTCGTCGACATGGAAAAGATCGACCCCGACGTCGTCGACCTGCCCGGCTGGTACCGGCCGAATCCGGGGCTCGCGCGTGACCTCGCGTTCATCGGGTTCAGCGCCATCGGCGGCGAACTCGTCGCCCGCCAGATCACCAACTACCGATGGGCGCTGTCCGCGTTCGGCACGGCGTCGGCAGCCAACCTCGGCCGCGGCGACACCGTCTACTGCCTCACCCCGCTGCATCACCAGTCCGGGTTGCTGGTGAGCCTCGGCGGTGCAGTGGTCGGCGGCTCCCGCATCGCGCTGTCGCGGGGGTTGCGCCCGGACCGGTTCTTGCAAGAGATCCGTCAGTACGGCGTGACGGTGGTGTCGTACACCTGGGCGATGCTGCGTGAGGTCATCGACGATCCCGCGTTCTCGCTGACCGGCAGCCACCCGGTGCGGCTGTTCATCGGTTCCGGCATGCCGACGGGTCTGTGGAAGCGTGTGTGCGAGGTGTTCGCGCCCGCGCATGTGGTGGAGTTCTTCGCCACCACCGACGGGCAGGCGGTGCTGGCCAACGTGTCGGGCGCCAAGCTGGGTAGCAAGGGCAGGGCCCTGCCAGGCGGCGGCGACGTCGAACTGGCCGCCTACGACGCCGAGGACGACCTGATCCTCGAGGACGATCGCGGATTCGTCCGCAGAGCCGACACGAACGAGGTCGGCGTGCTGCTGGCCCATCCGCGCGGTCCCGTGGATCCGACGGCATCGGTCAAACGCGGCGTGTTCGCGCCCGCCGACACCTGGGTGTCCACCGAATACCTCTTCCGCCGCGACGAGGACGGCGATTACTGGCTCGTCGACAACCGTGGCGCGGTCATCCACACGGAGCGCGGCACGGTCTATGCCTCACCCGTCAACGATGCTGTCGGCCGGCTCGGCGCGGTGGATCTGGCCGTGACGTACGGGGTGGACGCGAATGGCCACCAGCTCGCCGTCACCGCGTTGGCGTTGTGTCCTGGTGGCAGCATTCCGTCGGCCGATCTGAACGAGGCCCTGGCCGATCTGCCGGTCGGCAACCCGCCCGACATCGTGCATGTGGTGCCGGAGATGAAGCTCAGCGCGTCCTATCGACCTCTGGTCAGCCCGCTGCAGGCCGAGGGGATCCCCAAGCCGTCGCGTAACGCCTGGTATTTGGATCCCGATACGAATCGGTACAAGCGCTTGACCGTCGCGGTACGGACCGAGATCGCCGGCGCCCAACAATGAGCCGTGCCTTGCGGCCGGGTCGTTGTTAGGCTCCCGCTGGCGGCAGGAGGAGTAAATGACATTGCAGACCAGTAATCTGCGGCGTGCAGTCAAGGGTGTCGTGGCCAGCGGCGCTATGGCCGCTGGTCTCCTCACTGGTTTCGGTGCGGCGACGGCGTTCGCCGAGCCCGTTGAGAGCTGCACAGGGGAGGAATGCCACAAGACCGACCCAGTGGACCCGGCTGCGCAGGCTGCCGCCCCACCGGTCATGACGGCCGACCAGGCGCTTGCCATCATCGCCCAGGATTACGACACGGGCGAGGGCGGCGGTCAGCTCTCGACGCTGATCCACGACGTGCTAAAACTTCGCGCCCTGGGCTTCAAGCCCTCGAATGCGAACAAGGAAGCGATCACGAAGGCGTTGGATTACCGACCGAACCAGGCTCCGCTCATCGAGGCTTTGAAGGAGACGCTGGCCTACCAGCACAGACTGCAGGCGATGCAGCAGAACGCCAACAACGGCCAGCAGCAGCCGGGGTACGGCTTCGGCATCGGCCAGCCAGCGCCGGGCGTGCCACCCCAGCCTGGCCAGAACTCGGGCGTAATCCTCGGAGTCGGCTAGCCTACGGCCGTGGTCGACGAAAAACTGCTGAGCATCCTCGTCTGTCCGGAAGATCGTGGGCCGCTGTTGCTGGTCGACGGCGAGTTTCTGTACAACCCGCGGCTTCGCCGCGCATACCGCATCGAGGACGGCATCCCGGTACTGCTCATCGACGAGGCGGTCGCGGTGACCGATGACGCCGAGCACCAGCGGCTGCTGGACCGAGCCTCAGGTCAGTCCGGGTAGATCGCCGGTCAGATAGCGCTGCAGGTTGGGCGCGATGGTTTCGGCGATCTGGTCGACCGGCAGCGATTTGAACGGGTCCAATTCCAGGATGTAACGGGCCATTACGACGCCCACTAACTGCGACGCGACGAACTGGATGCGGATGGGCCCGCTGCCCGGCGGATTGTCGACGCGGGTTCCGACCTCCTGAGTAATCACTTCTTGCAGAAACGAACGAATCAGCGTGACGTCGTTGCCGGCCAGCAGGGATCGCAGTTCTGCGATGAAGCCCTTGCCCATTTCGGAATCCCACAACGCCAACAGGATCGACGGCAGCGTGTGGCCGAGTTGCTCGACCGGGACTTCACGCAGCGGTCCGATCACCTGCATCGGGTCGATCGGAATGTGGATCGCCGCGGCGAACAGTTGGGTCTTGGTGCCAAAGTAGTGGTGCACCAACGCGGGGTCGACACCCGCGTCCTTCGCGATGGCACGGATCGACGACTTGTCAATGCCGTTGCGGGCAAACAGGTTACGGGCGCTGGTGAGGATGCGCTCGCGGGTGTCGGACGTTCCGGGCGGGCGCCCGGGACGCTTGCGTTCGAGTTCGGCAGTCACCCTATGGCGTCCGTCTCCGCAACGTCGCTGCCGCCAGGCACAGGGCGACGAGGGCACACCCCATCACCACGATGATGTCGCGCACCGCCGTTGCGGTGAGCTCCGGATGCGCACCGACCTGCTGCAGCGCCTCCAACGCGTAGCTGGCGGGCATCACATTGCTGATCCATTCCAACCAGTCTGGCATCAGCGCACGGGGAACGATGATCCCGGCCAACAGCAGTTGCGGCGCGATCACCAGCGGCATGAACTGCACGGCCTGAAACTCGGTGCGCGCGAACGCACTACACAACAGGCCGAGGCCCACACCTAGCACCGCGTTCACGATCGCGATCACGAACACCCACACCGGACTGCCCGCGGTGTCAAAGCCGAGCACCCAGAACGCCGTGATGCACGTCAGGGTCGCCTGGACCGCCGCGGCGATCCCGAACGCGGTCCCGTACGCGGCGAGCAGGTCCAGCCGGCGAAGCGGTGTGGTCAGGATCCGTTCCAGCGTCCCCGACGCCCGTTCCCGCTGCATTGTGATCGACGTGATGAGGAACATCACGAACAGTGGGAACAGGCCCAACAGGATCAGGCACGCATTGTTGAATCCATTCGGCACCCCCGGCCGAGTGGGCACATTCTGGAACATGAAGTACATCAGCGTGATGATCAGGCTCGGCACAAGCAGCATCATCGCGATCGTCCGGTGGTCGGCGGCGAGCTGACGCAGGATTCGCGCGGTGGTGGCGGCGTAGCCCTGAAGCGTTATCCGGGTGCGGCTGCGGTGCTGCGCCGGATGATGGACAGAAACGCTTCCTCCAGTGACGTGCATCCTGTCTCCTCTCGTAGTCGGTCCGGGGTGATGTGAGCGAGCAGATGCCCGTCGCGCATCAGCAACAGGTCGCCGCAGCGGTCCGCCTCGTCCATGACGTGGCTGGATACCAGCAGCGTTATTCCGCTCTTCGCCAGGGTGTTGAACTGCTCCCACAGGTCGGCGCGCAGTACCGGGTCGAGCCCGACGGTGGGTTCGTCGAGCACGAGCAGATCGGGTTGGCAGACCAGCGCGCAGGCCAACGAGGCTCGCGTCCGCTGCCCGCCAGAAAGATTGCCGCACAGCGCCGTTCGATGATCGCTCAGCCCAACAGCATCGATGGCAGCGTCGGCAGCGCGTGAATCCATGCCGTACAACGTGGCGAAGTAGCGGACGTTGTCGACGATTCGAAGATCGTCGTAGATTGTGGGGTCCTGGGGCATGTATCCGACCCGTCGGCGCAGGGGAGCCGATCCGGCGGGATGGCCCAGCACCGTGACGGATCCGGCAGTGACGATCTGCGTGCCGACGATGGATCGCATCAGGGTGGTCTTGCCGCACCCCGACGGGCCGAGAAGCCCGGTGATCGTGCCGCGCGCGATCTGCACCGACAGATCGTGTACGGCCGGCCGTTTGCCGCGGATGACACGGAGATGGTCGATGACGATGACCGGTTCGACACCGCGTCGCAGTAATTCATCACTCGATGAAGTCATCATACGATGAATAATCCTCCCCGATTCCCGGTGTGTCAACGGTCGCAGGCAGAATCTCTCCGGTGGGTGCAGATCTGTTGGCCGTCGATCCCGTTGCTGCAGCTCAGCGGCTATTGGGAGCGGCGCTCACCGGGCGCGGCGTCAGCGCCATGATCGTCGAGGTGGAGGCCTACGGCGGCCCGCTCGACGGGCCCTGGCCCGATGCCGCGTCGCACTCGTTTCGCGGCCGCGGTGGTCGAAACCTGGTGATGTTCGGCCCCGCCGGGCGGCTGTACACGTACCGCAGTCACGGCATTCACGTCTGCGCCAACGTGGTGTGCGCTTTCGATGGCGTCGCGGGCGCGGTCCTGCTGCGGGCGGCGGCGGTCGAGGCCGGCCTCGATACGGCGCAGGCCCGGCGCGGTGATATGACGCGGCCGGTCGCGTTGGCGCGTGGACCCGGCAATCTGTGCTCGGCTGTCGGAATCACCATGGACGACAATGGAATTGACCTATTCGATCCGAAGAGCCCGGTTCGTTTGACCCTTGGCGAGGATCACGCGGGCATCAGTGGCCCGCGCGTCGGAGTCAGCAAGGCCGCCGACCGGCCGTGGCGTTTTTGGTTGGCCGGCAGGCCGGAGGTGTCGCCGTATCGGCGGAGCCCGCGCGCACCGGCTCCCGGCGAGAGTGACTAATCCGTCGACAGCGTCAGGGCGGGCGGTTTGAGCCGGGCGCACGTCGGGCCGCCGCATTCGTCGGTGAGGCCGATCCTCGCGATCACCTGCTCAGCGCCGGCGAACGGCTCCAGGTCGGCGAGCATCAGTTTGGCCCGTCGGAACATGCCGAAGGTCCCGTCCTCACCGACGTCGCCCCAGGTGAGATAGATGAACCGGTCGCCAGGCCTGCCCTGCACCGCCGCACCGCGAAAATCGAGTTTGCCGTCGCGCATGATGACGTCGATTGGGATCGTCCACGACGACATCTCGGCGTCGGCGCGCACTAGCTCGCGAGGCTCCTTGCCGACTTGAATGCCGACGTGGACGTTGTCGTAATGCTCGTCGTGGGACTGCCAGGCGCGGCCCGGCAGGTGATAACCCCGGATCTGCAACAACATCGGCATCGACCGTAAGGGAAGATCGATCGCATGGGTACGTCGATTCTCGACGAGTTGGAATGGCGTGGACTGATCGCTCAGTCCACCGACCGTGATGCACTGGCGGCCGAATTGGAATCCGGACCCATCACTGTCTATTCGGGCTTCGACCCGACCGCTCCGAGCCTGCATGCCGGACACCTCATCCCGCTGCTGACGCTGCGGCGCTTTCAGCAGGCCGGGCACCGGCCGATCGTGTTGGCCGGCGGTGCCACCGGCATGATCGGCGATCCGCGCGACACCGGCGAGCGGACCCTAAATACCGCCGACACCGTCGCGGACTGGGCTGATCGCATTCGCGGGCAGCTGGAGCGTTTCGTCGATTTCGACGACTCGCCGACGGGCGCCATCGTGCAGAACAACCTGTCGTGGACGAGCGAGCTGTCCGCGGTCGAGTTCCTGCGCGACATCGGTAAGCACTTCTCGGTCAACGTCATGCTCGATCGCGACACGGTCCGGCGCCGCCTGGAGGGCGACGGCATCTCCTATACCGAGTTCAGCTACATGCTGTTGCAGGCCAATGACTACGTGGAGCTGCACAAGCAGTACGGATGTGCACTGCAGGTCGGGGGCTCGGATCAGTGGGGCAACATCATCGCCGGAGTGCGGCTGGTCCGGCAGATTGCGGGTGCGACGGTGCACGCGTTGACGACGCCGCTGGTGACGGATTCGGAAGGCAAGAAGTTCGGCAAGTCGACCGGCGGCGGCAGCCTCTGGCTCGATCCGGAGATGACGAGCCCGTACGCCTGGTACCAGTACTTCATCAACACCGCGGACGCCGACGTCATCAGGTATCTGCGGTGGTTCACGTTCTTGTCGCGCGACGAGCTGGCCGAGCTGGAGCAGGCGACCGCCGAACGGGCGCACGAGCGAGCGGGTCAACGTCGGTTGGCGCGCGAGCTGACCACGCTGGTGCACGGTGAGGCTGCGACGGCCGCGGTTGAACATGCCAGCCAGGCGCTGTTCGGGCGGGGGGAGTTGGCGCAGCTCGATGAGCCGACGCTCGCGGCGGCGCTGCGGGAGGCATCGGTCGCGGAGCTCAAGCCGGGCGGACCAGACACCATCACTGACCTGCTGGTGGCCAGCGGATTGTCGGGGAGCAAGGGCGCAGCGCGTCGGACGATTGGGGAGGGCGGCGCCTACGTCAACAACGTGCGGATCGACACCGAGGACTGGGTCCCGGGGCCGGAGGACTTCCTGCACGGCCGCTGGTTGGTGCTGCGGCGCGGCAAGCGGAATATTGCCGGCGTCGAGCGCGTTGGATGATTTGTCGGAGTCGACGCACGCTAGTGTGCGTACGATGGCGGCGAAGCCGAAAGACACGCCCCATCAGCCCATTTGACTCCCAGTTATCCCTCACGTAACTTATCGGAGTCGCTGCGACACGGGCCTGGCCCGAAGAGCGCGGCGGCTCCCAGAGGGAAGCCCCACTTCGGTGGGTTCCTGATCGTCCGCACTACGAGTACGCGGCTTTTGCCGCGGGCTAGTCGCGCGGCCGAGCGGGTGTGTTGTTTGAGAACTCAATAGTGTGTTTGGTGGTTTTTGTTTTGTTGTTGTTTTTTGCCGCATTCTGACTCCCCGTGTTGGGGTGCGGTGTTTTTTGATGCCAGTTTTTGGTGTCTTGCTTTGATCAGTTTCTC
>DASRJA010000746.1:0-12367 GCA_035649695.1 Mycobacterium sp.
GGTCGGCACCCGACCGAAGGGCCTGTGAGTAAGACCTGGTCTCAGAAGTATGGTGTGTCCGCGGCGGCATGACGGGAGGTTCTGATGGGGTCGTTCGACGTGCTTCTGAACGACGAGCGCACCCAACTCGAAGCGTTTGTCGAGGAGTACCGCAGCGCCATCGAGAACACACTTGATGGCCTCACCGACGAGGAAGCCCGTCACCGGCTCGTGCCCACAGGCAGGCCTGCGCGACGGCCCGGGCGGCCGTGGCCGACCTCTCGCTGTACGCCGTCGTGACGGGCCATCGCGCCGGGCCCCGCACATTGCACTGGGTTTACCTGCAGGTACTGCGCGAACTGGCGCACCACTGCGGTCACGCCGACATCCTGCGCGAACAGATACTCGCTGGCTGAGTTCTGAGATCAGGTCTAATGCGACCGCACTGAAATCGGCATTGCGTCGAATATCGACATGTTGTTGGTCAGGTTGGGGTAACTGACCGTCGGCTCGCCGACCATGATGTCGTCTGCGCGGCAAAGCAATTCGTCGAGCACCGCACGGATCTCCGCGCGTGCCAGCATCGCGCCGAGGCAATGGTGCGGCCCGCCGCCGCCGAACGTCACGTGCTGGTTCTCCACCCGGCCGATGTCGAAGGTGAACGGATCGCCGAACACCTCTTCGTCTCGATTGGCTGAGCGCAGCATCGACACCACCCTGTCGCCCTTCGGGATGGTGACACCGTCGATCTCCACGTCGACTTTGGTGCTGCGGGTCCAGAACGCCACTGGTGTCGCCCAACGCAGGACTTCCTCGACCGCACTCGGCCGGATCGCCTCGTCGGCGCGATACCGCGCGATCTCGGCCGGGTTCGCGACGAACGCCTGCAGTCCGGACGCCAACGCGTTCTTCGTGGTGTCGCTGCCCGCGAACGTCAGCACGTAGAAGAAGATCTCGAGCTCGTTGGCCGGGATCGACAGCTGCTCGCCGTTCTCGTCGGTGACGACCGCGGTGGCCAGCGTGCTCCAGATATCGTCGGCTGGATTGCGCCGCTTCTCCGCGGTGAGTTCGAGCGCGTATGTGAAGACCTTGCCGAACAGTTCGAGCTGCTCCTGTTCGGTCGCGCGCGCGTCCGGTGAATTGGCCGCCTTCAGGATCCGGTCCAGCGTGTCGAAGATCTCCGGCCGGTCATCGTCGGGGATCCCGATGATGTCGCCGATCACCGTCATCGGCAGCACGTCGGCGACGTCCTCGATCCAGTCCCCACCACCGGCCGCGAGCAGCCGATCGATCAATGATGCCGCGCGCGTGCGAATGCCCTCCTCGAGCTTGCCGATGGCCTTCGGCGTGAACGCATGCGACATCACCCTGCGCCGCTTGGTCAGCTCGGGCGGGTCCATGTGGATGATCGTCGGAAAGTCCGTCATCACGCCGATGGGTTGGATGAGTGGGCCGTCTGCGGCAGTGAACGAATCCGTATCGCGATGAATCCGTTGCGCGTGCCGGTGCTTGGTCGTCATCCAGAAATCGCGGTTGACCGTCTTGGCGACGCCGGCGGTCAGCTCGTGATGGAAGATCGGACGTTCGCGGCGCAGCTCGACGAACAGGTCGTCGGGAAAACCGTTCTGCCACAACGCAGTATCCGATAGGTCGACGGGAACAGCCGTTGGCATGCAAGCTCCTCGCTACGGTGGCCTTGACCTAGAATGCCTAAAATAGTAAAAATAGGCAATGGACAGGTTCTGACCTGGCCCGATGGCGTGCGGACGGAGAGAGCAGTGGCGGATACGGTTGCGGACACCACGGACCCGTCGGAGCGCGAATTCGGTCCCAGCGGCATCAGCCTGTCGACATACCGCTTTCCGACCGGATGGTTCATCGTCGGATTTGCCTCCGACCTGGCTGCTGGCCAGGTCAAGCGCGCCCACTACTTCGGCGAAGAGCTGGTGATCTTCCGCACCGAGTCGGGCCAGATCAACGTGCTCGACGCGTATTGCCAACACCTCGGCGCCAACATGGGAGTCGGCGGCACTGTTGAGGGTGAGCGGATCGTCTGCCCGTGGCACGGCTGGCGGTGGAACGGCGACGGCACCAACGCACTGATCCCGTACAGCAAGATCGGCTGCAAGCAGAACGTCCGGATCAAGACCTACCCGGTCACCGAGTGGTACGGCTTCATCCTCGTCTGGCACGAGCGGCATGGCCGCGCGCCCTACTGGCAGCCGCCGGTGCTGCCCGAGTTGGAGACCAACGAGTACTACCCGCTGCACCCGCACACCCGGATGGTCAACCGGGTCAAGGTGCACGCACAGATGATCATCGAGAACGCCGCCGACCCGTACCACGTGCAATATGTGCACAAGGCGGCCAATCCCGCGAACACCGCCTCGTTCGAAGTCAGCGGTTACCACCTGCATGCGACCGTCAACGCCGATTTCGGTGGGGGACGGGCGAAGACGTGGCTGACGCCGAACGGCCCCGTCGAGGCAAAGATCATCTACGACAACTACTCATTGGGGCTGGGTGTCGTGCGCTTCCCTTCGGACTTGGTGGCGACCGTCCAAGTGACCGGTCAGACCCCGGTGGACGAGGACTACACCGACTACTTCTACACGCAGGCCTCGATCCGCGAACCCGGCGACACCGGCGACTTGCCGACTGGCCGGGCCGCGAAATTCCTGCAACTGCAGCAGGAAGTCATCAAACAGGACTTCTTCACCTGGGAGAACATGAAGTATCTGGAGAAGCCCAACCTCGCTCCCGAGGAGGCGCGGGATTACGCCGCGTTGCGGCGGTGGGCGCACCGGTTCTATCCGGGCACCAAGCCGGCGCCAGACGACTTCGGGTACACCTCCGGCGGCGAACCCGACCCGGCGGCAGCACGGGCGTGATGCCCTCCGCATTCGATGTCGAACGCTTCACCGTCCCGGCGGTGCTCGACCGACGGGCGGAGCAGTTTGGCGATCGCGTGATGATGTCGATCGCGGGCACCCCCATCACCTTCACGCAGATGCGTGACCGCTCGTGCGCGGCGGCCAATGTGCTTGCGGGTCTTGGGGTCAGCCGGGGGCAGACCGTCGCGCTGTTCACCGGCACCTGCCCGGATTGGGTGTACTTCTGGCTCGGCGCCGCCCGCATCGGCGCGGTGCCCGCAGCGGTCAACGCAGCGAGCAAGGGCGACTTCCTGGTCCATACGTTGCGGCTGTCCCAGGCCGCGGTGGCCGTGACCGATGCTGATCGGCATGCCCGCCTCACCGAGGTGGCCGGCGACGTCGACACTCTGAGATCAACACTGGTTCAAGGTGATTCGCTCACAGATATGCTGAACGCCGCGTCGATCGAGCCGCCCTCTGGGGCAGCTGCGGAACCAGACGACATCGCCCTGTTCTTCACGTCCGGCACGACGGGACCGTCGAAGGCCGTTGCCACCACGTGGCACTACCTATTCACCGTGGCCGCCACCGCCGCCTCGTCGTGGGAATTGGCCCAGGGTGAAGTGCTGTGGACCGCCATGCCGCTGTTCCACCTCAGCGCGGCACCCACGGTTCTGGCGCCCATGCTGGTCGGCGGGACCAGCGTGGTGGCCACGACATTCCACCCAAGCGAGGTATGGGACGAGATACGGTCGTGCGGTGCAGCGGGTTTCGCCGGCGCAGGCGCGATGGTGTCGATGTTGTGGAACTTGCCGCCCGATCCGCGCGACGCCGAGATCGGCCTGCGGTTCATCTCCGCGGCACCCATCGCGGCCGACATGTACCGCGCCATCGAGGAGCGCTATCGCTGCCGCATCGTGACGATGTACGGCATGACCGAGGCCTTTCCGATCGCCTATAAGGCGGTGTCGGACGAGGGGGTGCCGGGGACATCGGGCAGGGTTAATCCCGCTTTCGATGTGCGTATCGTCGATTTGCTCGGACAGCCCGTACCCCAGAGTATGGTAGGGGAGATCGCCTGCCGGGCGCGGAAACCACATGCGATGAGCGAGGGGTATGTGGCGTCGGCGTCCGGCGGGCCTCCATTGCAAATCGACCCGCATCCGGAATGGTTCCGTACCGGCGACCTCGGCGTGCTGGACAGCGACAACAACCTGACCTACGTCGACCGGGCCAAGGACTCGCTCCGACGGCGGGGCGAAAACATCTCCTCCGTTGAAGTCGAACAGACGGTGATGCGCCATCCGGCCGTGTGGGAGGCGGCGGCGGTCGGCGTTGCCAGCGATCTCGGAGAAGACGACATCCTCGTCGTGGTCACGGTGCGACCCGACGCGGTCGTCGAGTACGCCGAGCTGCTGGACTTCTGCGCAGCCCGCATGCCCTACTTCTGCGTGCCTCGGTACCTGGAGGTGCTCGACGAGATCCCGAAGAACGTGATCGGGCGCGTCCGCAAGGACGTGCTCCGCAACAGAGGTCTGGGCGCCGGCGCCTGGGACCGCGAAGCGCACGGCTACGTGCTGAGCCGGTAGGACGGGAGACAAGTACATGACGTTGACGTACCAACAGCAGTTCGTGCTCGACGGGCTGGCGGGGCGCGCGGCCATTATCAACCTCGACGCGAGGCACAACCGGCTGTACTCGGCGGGGGACGTCGCGGGCTGGATCGCGACGTTCCGGCACGCGGGCGCGACGTACACGCGCGCGGGAGAGTCGTTCACGGATCTGCACGAGGCCTTCGACGGGGGCAACGGCGTGCGCCTTGTGACCGTCGATCACGAGATCACCGTGGACGGCGTCGACGCGACCCAGCAGAGTGTCGCACTGCTGTTCCGCGACAACGAACTTCAGGCCTCCGGTACCTATACCGACCGGCTCATCTACGAGCGCGGGGGCTGGTACTTCACGTCGCGGGTACTCGAGTGGGACCTCGTGCCGCGGGATAGCGCGCTGCCGGTGTGACCGCAGACCTGTCCTACGAGTTCGCGTTCGGCACGTACGAGGACGCACTTCAGATGGTCGGCGCGCGAACCGAGCCGAGGTTCGCAGGCACCGCGGTCAGCGGCGCGCGCATCCAGCACTTCGCCTCGATGGTCCGCGACCCCAACCCGGGGTATTGGGACGCCGAGTTCGCGAAATCGGTGTGGGGTGGCCTGGTCGCGCCGCCCGCGTTGTTGACCGGTCTGCTTATGCCGCCGCCGTGGGTGCCGAATGGTCAGCCTCCTACCGCCTCCATCTCGGTGCGGGTACCTCTTCCCGGCACCGCGATCATCAACGCATCCAACGACGCCGAGTATCTGACGCCGGTGTTGGAGGGCGACATTCTCAGCGTGGTGGAGGAAGTGGTGGCGGTGTCGCCGGAGAAGAAAACCCGGTTGGGCAGCGGGCATTTCATCGAGACCCTGGAGACCTACTACCGCGACGACGGCGCCATCGTCGCCACATGCACGAACACGTTGTTTCGTTTCACCCCGGCAGGCGCCCGATGACGTGGGACGACGTGTCGGTGCCCGCGCAACTTCCCGAGGTCGTCGACCAGATCAGCTATGAACGAGTGGTCATGAACGCCGCTACCACGTGGGACTACGTGCCGTGGCACTACAACCCGCAGTACGCCAAAGACCATGGACATCCAACGATTTTCGTCAACACCATGCATTTGGCTGGATTCATTGACCGGATCGCAACCGACTTCGGCGGTCCGTACAGCCGGGTGGTCAGGCGGAAGGTGTCGCTGCTCGGCTCGATCTATGCGGGCGATTCGATGGTGGCGCGTGGCCGCGTGATCGGCAAGCGCATCGACACCGCCGGGGGTGCCAGGCGATACCTGGTGGATCTCGAGGTCTCTATCTTCAACCAGCACGACGAATTGTGCTGTCCCGCAGAGGTGGCGGTCGAACTGACTAGCGGCCCGTGAAGCGCGGCGGGCGGCGCTCCCGAAACGCCGCGATGCCTTCCCTGGCATCGTCGGTATCGAACGCGGCGACCTGGTACGGCCACTCCAATTCCAGCTGAGCGAGCAACGAGTTGTCGAGCGAACGGCTCAAGGTTCGCTTCGTGAACTGGACCGCGATCGGGGCCTGCGCCGCGATCTGCTCGGCGTAGGCCATCGTCTCGGCCATCAGGCGATCGTGGGAGACCACGCGTCGAATCAGGCCCATCTCCAACGCTTCGTCGGCACCGACCAGTCGACCGCTGTACATCATGTCCATCGCGGCCTCGAGCCCGATCGCGCGCGGCAGTGTATAGCTCAGGCCCATTTCGGCGACAAGCCCGATGCGGACGAACGCACTGGTGAAGGTGGCGCGTTCGGATGCGATCCGGATGTCGTGCAGCATGGCCAGTGCCAAGCCGCCGCCTGCCGCCGCACCATTTACCGCGGCGATCAGCGGCTTGTCGAAGTTCTTGATTGCCAGTGTCTCCCGGCCGATTCCGAGTCGATCGAACGCGCGGTCGGCCGTGCTGAGCGTGTCGGTCAGGCCGAGCTTGTCGTGCATGAGCGCGTTGAGACCGTTTCTGGCGGCATCGCTGTCGAGGTCGCTCATGTCGGCACCCGCACTGAACGCATCGCCCTCGCCCGTCGTGACGACCGCCCGCACGGTGTCGTCCCTGCTGGCCTCGCCGAGCGCGGCGAGATACTCGGCGAGCAGCGTGCCGGTCAACCCGTTGCGCTGCTGCGGCCGGTTGAGCCGGCAGACCACGACCCCGCCGTGTCGCTCAACCACGACTTCGGTCATCGTTCAGGACAGGTCCGGCAGCTTGCCTGCACTGACCGTCGACTGCAATTCGACATATTCGGACAGCCCCTCGGATCCGAACTCGCGGCCGATGCCGGATTGCTTGAATCCGCCGAACGGACAACTGGTGTCGAGGGTGTACATGTTGATGCCGTAGGTGCCCGCGCGGATCTCGGCGGCGATCTCCAAACCGTGCGCGATGTCGGCGGTCCACACCGACCCGGCCAGCCCGTAGTCGCTGTCGTTGGCGATCCGGATGGCGTCGCGCTCGTCCGAGTACTTGAGGACGGTCAGCACCGGACCGAAGATCTCCTCGCGGGCGATCCGCATTTCGTTGTTCGCATCCGCGAACAGCGTCGGCTGGACGTACCAGCCGCGTTCGCGCGGTTTATCCGTGCCGCCCAGCACAATTCGCGCACCCTCGTCGACACCGGTCTCGATGTAGCCCTGCACGCGATCCTGCTGACGTTCGGCGACGAGCGGTCCGATGTCGGTGGCTTCGTCGGCGGGATCGCCCACCTGCAGGCTCGACATCATCTCCGCGAGCGCGTCGACAACCTCATCGTGGCGCCGGTCGCTGACCAGAATCCGGGTCTGCGCAACGCACGCCTGCCCGTTGTTCATCAGGCTGGCCATCTTCAGGTGGTTGACGGTGCGATCGATGTCGGCGTCGTCGAGGATGATCGCCGCGGATTTGCCTCCCAATTCCAGGCTCACCCGCTTGAGTTGTTCACCGCACAGCGCGGCGATGCGCCTGCCCGTTGACGAGGAACCGGTGAACGATATCTTGTCCACGCCCGGATGGCGGACCAGGGTTTCGCCTGTTTCGCGGCCGCCGGGAATGATCGACACCACGCCCTCCGGAAGGTCGATCTCGTCCAGCATCTCGGCCAACCACATTGCGTCCAAGGGTGTTTCGGGCGCTGGCTTGACCACGACGGTGCAGCCCGCGATCAGCGCGGGAATGAGCTTCGGCATGATCAGGAACTGCGGGACGTTCCACGGCACGATCGCACCGACGACGCCGACGGGGGCTCGTCGCACGTGCACCTCGCCGAACAGGCCCTGCCGCCGCTCGGCCCACGGGAATTCGCGTGCCGTCGCGAGGTTCAGGTGCATCTGGGCCACCGCCCCGGTGGCCTGGCCGAGCCTGCTGAAGCTGCGCGGTGAGCCCATTTCGGCGGTGATGAGATCGGCCATCTCGTCGGTTTGGCCGCTGTACAGCGCCGCCAGTTTCTCGATCTTTTCCATCCGCTCGGCCGGTGTGAGGCGCGGCCATGGTCCGTCGTCGAACGCCGTCCTGGCGGCCGCCACCGCCTTGTCAACGTCCTCGGGCGACGCTTCAGGCGTCTCGCCAATCGGTTCTTCGGTGTGCGGCGAGATCACCGAAAGCCGCTGTGCGGTGGCCGGTGACTGCCATTGACCGCCGATGTAAAGCTTGTCGTAGACAAGGGATCTCACGCGATGGCCTCCTCGTAGGACTGCCGCGCCCAGGCGCGGAACTCGGTGATCGCGCCTTCGCCGCGGGCCAGCTGCGGACGGTCGCGATAGATCTTGTTCTCCCAGATCGGGATGTCCTGTTCGATCTGCTTGCAGAAATCGCGGGCGAAACCAAGACCCATCCGTGTCATCTCGCCGGTCTCCGGGTCGGTCTGGACGAAGAACGTGTAACGGGCGTCGACGAACTCGCCGTCGATCGGGGTGACGGTCAGCAGCGTGCACGACCGGCCAAGCCCCCGGTGCCGCACCACGTCGAGTCCCATGCCGAACAGCTCGGAGTCGACGGCTCCCGACACCGGCCCGCGCGGCGTTTGGAACGTCACCTCAGCGATCGCCCGTAGCCGGTGCCCGTCGGTTTCCAGATCCAGGTCGCCGAACCCGGACACCCCGTGCACCGTCGCGAAATGCGCGATGTCAACGGTGTTTTCGAACACCTCCTGCGGATGGGACCGGAACCGCCAGCGGGCGGAATCGGGCGCATGGAACGTGAACGCCGCGTCCTCGCTCTCAGGGATCTTGGGCAATTCCCACTCCGGTTCGGTCGCCGCTTGCGAGTGCCAGACGAAGATGGCACCTGCCCGCTCGACCGTCGGCCATGCCCGTAGTCGCGCGGTGCGGTTGACGGTCTTCGCGTACGGGATTTCGACGTTCGATCCGGCGCCGTCGAAGCGCCAGCCGTGAAACGGGCAGACGATGCAGTCGTCGGCGACCGTGCCGCCGACCGCGATGTCGGCACCGAGATGCGGGCAGTACGCGTCGAGCACGTACGGCGTTCTTGAGGCGCCGCGATAACAGATCAGCCGTCGGCCGAAGTAGTGCAGACCCACCACCTGTCCCGCGTCGACATCTCTGCTATACGCGACCTGAAACCAGCCCTTGGGGTAGGCGTCGAACGGGAAGCGCTTGCCGATGTCACGCATCACGGCGTCACCGCCCGTCTGGACCGCTAAAGTTGCTATTGCTGTAAACATAGCAAAAAAGGCAGGTGCCGTGGACGACCGCGACTGGCGTAACTATCCGTTCGATCTCGTGCCGGGGGACGCAGCGCTGTCCTTTCCGGAGGCCGAGGGCAATCACCCCGATTGCGAGTCCGATACCTGGTTCATCGCCGGTGAGCTGTCCGCGGACAGCGGCCGTCGATTCGCGTTTCTGACGATCTTCAACAAGAACAGGCCGGGCGGGTCCATCGTGGCGGACTTCTATACGTTCGCCCTGTTCGATCTGGACAACGGCGGCTACGGGACGTACACCGACTACGACATGCCGCCGGCGAACATGGCACCGGGGGCGCGGCCGAAGCTGTCCGTCGCGACCGGCCACCTGGACATGACCTACGACAGCGGCGCGGGCCAAGCCGTGTGGCGGGCGTGCCGCGACGAGCAGCACCTGTTGGTGCCCTACACCTATGACGTCAGCCTCGTCGGCACCGACCAGTTCGGACACGCGATGCGTCTGGACCTGCACGTGACTCCGTCGCGCGCCCCTGTCCCGTTGGGCGGCTCGGCCCATAACGGCAAGATCACCTGCTTCGGCCAGGAGGACACGTACTCCTACTTCCAGACCCGGATGGTCATGACGGGCACCGTGCGCTGGGGAGCAGCGGAGGAATCGGTCACCGGGGAGACGGGCCACGTCGACCGGCAATGGTTCCCGCTGGTTGCCAACAGTGGCGGGGCGACCGGTGATATCCGCTCACGGGCGCACGAATGGCGCACGATCAACCTCGACAACGGCGTCGACCTGTCCATCTGGCGGCAGTTCGATCGCACTGACAACAATGCGCTGCAACCGTTTTCGGGTGCGACGACGAGTTCGCCCGACGCCGATCCCGAATATGCCGACGACATCGAGGTGGTCGTCGACAGCTATGTGCGCTGGCCCGAGTCGATCCGCACGTTGGTGCCGCCGCCCGCCGCGCTGCGGTATATGCCTGACCGGCATAGACTGACGTCTCGCAAGCTCGACCTGGACCTGACGGGAGAGCCGTTGGTCGCGGCACCGGCGCATGCCTTACCGCTCGAGTACATGGAGGGGCCGTACCGGTATCGCGGAACGATGCGCGGAAAACCGGTGAGCGGCTTCGCGTTCTACGAGCGCTCGCTCGCGCTGTATCGGGATTGGGAGTTGGCCGAGATCGCCGACGCCCACGTTTGATGGCGGTGCTGCAGCCCAGGTTCGTTGCGACCGAACACCAAACGCTCCCGCGCCCCGGATTCCAAATTCGCTTGCAGGCCGGCGACCAGTGCGTAGTCCTCATCGCGCACCGTGGCGTGCGCGTAGTCGAACACCGCCGCGGCACCCGCGGCCACCGATTCGTCGGACAGATCCAGTGGCGTGGAATTCTGGTGCACGGTGATCGACCGTCCCGGCACATCGGCGGGATAGACGCGGAACAGTTCGCCATTGGCGATCGTGCACGACAACACGATGTTCGGGAACAGCGCGTAGATCACCACCATGTTCTGCAGCGGATCCCACTGCTCCTCCGGCACGTCCTCGAGGTCGAGAATTCCGTTGAGAGGGAAGACAAGTCGGTGGTGCACGCCGAACGAATCGAACACCGTGCAGTTGCTGCGCGCGATGGTCGCGAACGTGGCCTTGTGCACGGTCGCGAAATGGTAATTCTCGGCGAATGTGTCGATCGCGAGCTTCCAGTTGATCGGACAGTCGAGCACCTTCTCACCCATCGGCGACCATTGCCCGATGCCCCACGACTCCAGTTCGCCGGCGAGCGGTCCGAGGAACGCCGGAATGTCGAGCGTCGCATCGCGGTCCAGCGATATCCATAGGAAGCCTGCACACTCGGCCGCCGGCAGCTCGGTCAGTCGCGCCGGGCCGGAGCGCGTTTCGGGGAATCCTTCCTTGCCGGGTACGCCGACGAGATTGCCGTCCAGGTCGTAGGTCCACGAGTGGTACGGACATGCAAGCCGGCGCGCGGCTCCGCAGCCGTCGGCGATGCGTGACTGGCGGTGCAGGCAGATGTTGTCGAACGCGCGCACAGCGTTGTCGGCGCTGCGGGTCAACAGAATCGAGCGGCCCATCACGGTCTTGGTGCAGTACGTGCCGGGCTGAGGGAGTTCGGAGGAATAGCCGACGAGTTGTGGGCTCGCCATCAGCATTGCCGTGTCGAGCGCGTGGCGGTCGTTCGACGTATAGGTATCCGCGGCGACGGTGTGCTCCGCCAGCGTGAGGTCGGTGGTCTTGTCGCGTGCGAGCTTGACCGCGCGGCGGGTGAGGTCGATGAGCTGGTCGCGATGCATGAAACCCTATTCTTGTTGTTTTTATAACAATTGCCAACCGTCGGCGAAAAGTGACTGGTGATGCTCGTGTTGCGCGTATCGTCCGCTAAATCCGGGGTTGGGATGACGTGAAGGGGAAGCCATGACGTTCAGGGGAGGGATGTCCAGCGGCTGGGTGAAAAGGTTAGCGATCGTCGCGTTCGCGACCGCCGTGGTACCCGGGTTGGTCAGCCTCGCAGGTGGAACCGTGACCGCTGGGGCGTTCTCCAGCCCCGGGCTGCCGATCGAGTACCTCGACGTGCCATCCCAGGGCATGGGCCGCAACGTCAAGGTCGAATTCATGAGCGGCGGTCCCACCGCCCCCGCGTTGTATCTCTTGGACAGCATGGAAGCCGGTGACGACTTCAACGGCTGGGACATCAACACCCAGGCGTTCGACTGGTACAACGGGTCGGGGCTGTCGGTGGTCATGCCGGTCGGCGGCAAGTCGAGCTTCTATAGCGACTGGTACGGGCCCGCTGTCGGCAACGCCGGCACGTACACCTACAAGTGGGAAACCTTCCTCACCCAGGAACTGCCCGCCTGGCTGGCGGCCAACAAGGGCACGCCGCAGACCGGCAATGCGATAGTGGGATTCTCGATGGGCGGTTCGTCGGCGCTGGTGCTGGCCGCCTACCACCCGCAACAGTTCATCTACGCCGGATCCATATCGGGCTTTTTGAACCTGTCGGCGGACCCCGGGCAGGTTGGCATCGCGATGATGTGGAACGGCGGCTTCAGCCGCGAAGCGATGTGGGGGCCGCCGGGCGACCCGGCCTGGGCCCGCAACGATCCCACCCTGCAGGCAGGCAGGCTCGCAGCCAACGGCACCCGACTGTGGGTCTACTGCGGCAGCGGAACACCGACTGATCCAGCCTTGGCAAGCCCGGAGGCGCCCATCGGCGGACTCGGTTTCCTCGAGGGAATGGCGATCGACTCCAAC
>DASRJA010000747.1:0-11636 GCA_035649695.1 Mycobacterium sp.
CAGTTCCGCAACTTCTCGTACCTGGATACCCAGCTGATCCGGCTGGGTGGGCCGAACTTCGCCCAGCTGCCCGTCAACCGGCCGCTGGCCGACGTCCGCAACAACCACCAGGACGGCTACGGACAGCACGCAATACCGCAGGGGCGGTCAAGCTATTTCAAGAACACGCTCGGCGGCGGCTGCCCGGCACTGGCCGACGAGGACGTATTCCGGCACTACACCGAGAAGGTCGACGGCAACAAGATCCGCCAGCGCGCCAAGAGCTTTGAGGACCACTACAGCCAGGCGCGGATGTTCTGGAAGAGCATGACGCCGGTGGAGGCCAAACACATCGTCGCTGCATACGCATTTGAACTCGGCAAGGTCGAGGTGCCCGAGATCCGCGCCCGCGTCGTCGAGCAGCTCAACCTCGTCGACCACGACCTGGCGGCGCAGGTCGCGGACAAGCTTGGGGTACCAGAACCCGCGGAAGAGTCGGTCGACGACAAGATGGCCGCCTCACCGGCGCTGTCACAGCTGAACACCGCATCCGACAGCATCGCCACCCGCAAGATCGCGGTGCTCGCCGCTGACGGGGTCGACGTGCAGGGCGTCGACCGGCTGACCCGTGCGCTGGAACAACAGGGCGCGATTGTGGAGGTATTGGCTCCTGTCGCCGGAGGCACGTTGTCCGGCGGATCAGGCGGTGAAGTAGGCATCGACCGCGCGATCACCACCATGGCGTCGGTGCTGTACGACGCGGTGGTCGTGCCGTGTGGCCCCGAGTCGGTCGAGACGCTGAGCAACGATGGCTATGCGATGCACTTCGTCACCGAGGCTTACAAGCATCTAAAGGCCGTCGGCGCATTTGGTTCCGGTGTCGATCTCCTGCGCAAAGCGGGCATCACCGAGCAGCTCGCCGACGACACCGACGTCGTCGTGTCGAATGGGGTCGTGTCGACCGCGGCGGCCGCCGACGACCTCACCGATGAGTTCTCCGAGGCGTTCGCCGCGGCTGTGGCCAAACACCGTGCATGGGACCGGGAGACCGACCCGGTACCAGCCTGACGAAGCATAGGGCCTCCGCCAAGTAATCAGCCCAAAGGTCTTGCCGCACAATGCTGATCGTCGTCCACTGCTTGAAGCGCCGCCCCGCGGGGGTGAACGACCCTGCGCGACCGGCGGCAACCAACTCGTCCACCCGCGCCTCGGCCAACTTGACGACAAGTTCACCGCTGCGCCGGTCAAGACAGGCGAAGAACTGGCCATCCCAGCGCAAACAGGGCAGCCCATCGTGGTGGAGCGGGTGACGCGTGCATCGGCGCAGAGACCGTCAGCGAGCTCCCAGAACTGTTCCTCAGGCGCTGACATCATCGGGCCAACTCTTCCGGCGTGGGCACTCGGCGGTCGGCCCACGGATCGGGTCCGGATGGTTGGCCTTCGGCGGCGCTCCGCAGGCGGTCCAGATAGTGGGCCCATCCGCCGCGGTGCGCGTCCACCGCGCCGCCTTCGAGACCCCGATGCACCAGCGTGATCAGCGTTGTGCCGTCGTCTTGAGTGATCAGGTCGATCTCGACCGTCGTCGATCCTGGCGGAATCCGAACTTCGGCACGCTCCCAGCCGTAGGTGAATACCAGGCGACGGGGCGGATTGACCTCGACATAGCGACCGGAAACGCTGTCCCCGTTGGGATGTGTCCAGCGCACTGTGCCGCCCTGCTCCGGATTCAGTGTGGCGCCTTCGGCCATCCACTGGCCGAAACGCACGGGATCGATGAAGTACTCGAACACTTCCTCAGCGGGCGCGTGGATGAGCAAGCGCTGGACGGCCAGTTTCACGACGAGCCGCCACGTGATTTCTCGGCGGCCGCGCGTAGGCGGTCGAGCGGAGCGGCCCAGAAGTCGTCGAGAAACGCCGCGATTTCGGCGACCCGGGTGAGATCGGCTCGGTACAGCCGCCGGGTGGCATCGACGCGCACCGTGATCAATCCCGTGTCGCGCAGCAACTTGAGGTGTTGGCTCGCCGCCGACGGAGAAAGTCCTGCGGCGTCAGCGAGTTCGGTCGCGGGCCGCTCTTCATCCCACACCAGGCGCAGCATCGCGCGTCGGCCGGGATGTGCCAGCGCGCGGATCGCGTCTTCGACTGCTGGGTCGCTCACGGATGGCGTCCCATCGCCGCCAGGAGCCGGTCTTGTGGAGAGGCGTTCTCGCCGACTTCCACTGCTGGACCAACTATTCCGGCCGCGCGACCCCGTTCGGGCATGTCCGGCAAAAACATCGCCGTACACGCCTCCACCAGTTCAGGGTCGAGCTTCTCGTCCTGGCCGGTGGCCCGTGCGACGTCCCACGTGTGGATCAATACATCCATGAACGTTCCTGCGACCGCCTGCGAGACCGGCCATTCAAAGCCAAGTGGTGAGATGCAGGTTCGTTCCATTACGCCGGGCTGCTCGAGCGCGTCCATTACGGCTGCGGTACCGCGCCGGTAATCGGCGGCCGTCGCGTCGGCCTGCTGCGTGGGCTCGTTGCCTTCTGCGGCGGACAGCAAGTACTCCGTCCCGCCAACGAGGTGGTCGATCAGCTGTTGGACGGTCCATTCGGTGCAAGGCGTCGGCAATCCGAGCTGATCGGGCCGTGCCGCGTCGATGACGCCGGTCGCGTGTTCGGTGGCGGCACGGTAAAGCGCTACTGGGTGCGGAGTATTTAGCATGCTCTAAATTTAGAATGCACTGAATATTCGTGTCAACGGGTGTCGGGCTGTGGTAAGCGATTCGTATGGCCCCGGTCGATGTCGAAGTCGAGACAGTCATCCACCGGCCACGCTCGATCGTGGCCGCCTATGCCGCCGATCCCGACAACGCCACGGCTTGGTACGTCAACATCAAGGGCGTGCGGTGGAAGACGCCTCGTCCGGCGGCGCTGGGTTCGCAGTTCGAATTCTCTGCCGCATTCATGGGCCGCACACTGACGTATACCTATGAGGTCGTGGAGTTCGTGGCCGACCAGCGCTTCGTCATGCGCACGACCGAAGGGCCGTTTCCGATGGAGACCACCTACGAGTGGTTCGACGTCGACCAGCATTCGACCCGGATGAAGCTGCGTAATCGCGGCGAGCCATCGGGGTTCTCGAGCATCGCCGCCCCGATGATGGCGCTCGCGATGAAGCGCGCCAACACGAAAGACGTCAAGCGGCTCAAGGCCATCCTGGAGCAAGAACAGTTAACTTAGCGGGTACCCCAATTGTATTGCTGCTTAAGTGTTTTCAGGTAGACTAGAGTTTCCGCGAGGTAGACGCCCGGCTGCGACCGGATGTGGGTGTTGAGAATGTCCAGCAGATGCGTGTCGTCCTCGCACACCACCTCGACCACGATGTCGAACCTGCCAGCCGTGAGCACGACGTAGTCGATCGCGTCGACCTGCGTGAGCCTTTCGGCGACCCGGATGCTGTCGCCTGAGCAGCAGATTCCAATCATCGCCTCGCGCCCGAAGCCGAGTTCTGTGGGGTCGGTGACGGCAACGATTTGCATCACACCGGCGTTCATCAATCGTTGCACCCGCTGGCGGACCGCCCCCTCGGAAATGCCGACCGCCTCCGCGATCGCCGAGTACGACCGGCGCCCGTCTTGCTGCAGCGCGTCGATGATGGACTTGGAGACGTGGTCCAGTGGCGCCTTTGGAGTCGAAACACCGATGTCAGCCATGCCGTCGATTCTGCACCGCGGCCGACCGGTGCGTGCACATGTCGCTTTGCTCGCGTGTCGCTAGCGGTTCCTGAAATACCGCTGCAGTCGCCGGTGCCGGTGCCCGAACAGCGCGCGCAACCCCGCTGCGACGATCGGTGTGGCTGGACGCAACAGCGCGCGCAACTGAAATGTGATGCGATCGCGGACAACGGCTTTGGAATCTCCGTCGGGCGTCACGGTGCGTTGGTGCCGCCACTGACGCATGCTCATCATCGTGGATTGCTCGTCGAAACCGCGCCCTGGATCCAGTTCGGCGATGCAGAGTCGGTCGTAGTCGAACGGCAGGACGCCGAACAGTCGCAGCCAGGCGCGCCCGATCGGTACGCCGATCGGCACGTTGTCGACGGTCAGCGATTCGGCCCCGCGCGGCATCGACATGGTCATCCAGGGTCGAACTTCGTCGTTGATGCCTTCGGGCGTGACCACCCGCGCCCACACCTGGTCGGCCGGAGCATCGACGACGCTCTGCCGTTCGATGATCATGCCGATTCACGGTATCCGACGGGACCGAGCGATGGTGGGCTACGTCGCGGCCACCTAGCCGAAGACGAAATAGCGCAACCACAGATACGGGGCGGCGACCGCGACCGTCAGTGCCGTCACAACGGCCCCTTTGCGAGTGAATTGCCAGAACCCGATCGGATATCCCTCGCGTCCGGCGATTCCGACCATCACGACGTTTGCGCTCGCCCCGACCGCAGTCATGTTTCCGCCGAACCCGGCTCCGATGGCCAGCGCCCACCACATGGCCTGCACATGGCCAGGATTGGGAATGGTCGTGGCGATGTCGGCAACCACCGGGGTCATGGTCGCGACGTACGGGATGTTGTCGATCAGGCCCGAAAGTACCGCTGAGACAACGAGTATCAACATAGTCGCGAACAGCGGATCGCCGCCAGTGACGTCGCCTGCCAGCCTCGCCAGATCAGCGATCACACCCGTCTTCACCAGCGATCCGACCAGGATGAACAAACCGGCGAAGAACAGCAACGTCTCCCATTCCACACTGGCCAGATAGTGGACACTTTCGAGACCGGAGATGATCACCAACACGCCGGCGCCGATGAGCGCCACAATGGATGGCTCGACATGAATAGCCGAACTCGCGACCAACGCGGCGATCACGCCGACCAGCACCAGACCTGACTTCGCGAGAAGCCGGACATCGCGGATTGCCTCGCGTTCGTTGAGGGACATCACCTCGGCAACCCGGTCAGCGTGGACACCGAACGTTCCGCGGAACAGCAGCGGCAGCGTCGCCACAAATGCCACCAGCGCGATGACCGCCACGGGTGCCAGATGCACCAGAAAGTCGTTGAACGACAAGTTCGCTCGGCTCCCGATGATGATGTTCGGTGGATCGCCGATCAACGTCGATACCCCGCCGATGTTGGACGCCAGCACCTCGGCGATCAGGAACGGGATCGGGTTGATGTCGAGACGATCACACACCAGCAGCGTCACGGGCGCCATCAGCAGCACGATGGTCACATTGGGCAGCGCCGCCGAAGCTGTCGCGGTGATGAGGACGAGAAGAATCATCACCTTAAGCGGAGAGCCGCCAGCCCGCTTGGCCGCCCAGATCGCGGCGTACTCGAAGCAGCCCGTCTGCCGCAGCACTCCGACGATGACCATCGTGCCGAGCAGCAGAAAGATTACGTCCCAGTCGATTCCGGTCTCGTGCGAGTAGAACACGTCCTGCGAGTCGACGATCCCCAGCGCCAGCACCACCGCTGCGCCGCCCAGCGCGACCTTGACCTTGTGTATGCGCTCGGTCGCGATCAAGGTGTACGCGACGATGAAAACGCCTAGCGCGACGATCGCCATGGCGCCACCCCCGGACTATCGGGGCTCAGTGCGCGAGAGCAACCTCGAGAAGGCGTGTAGCAGTGATGACGCCGACGAGTCCATCGCGGCCCATCACCGCAACCAGCGGCGACCGATTGCGCGCCATCGCGGCGGCCACTTCGACGATGGTGTCGTCCGCCTTCACCATCGTCATCTCGGGCGGCGGCTTGGGCAGCACTTCTTTGACTGTCTTGCCGCCCAGCTTGTCCGCGACGCGGTCGGCCATCGATTCGCTCAATACCCCCGCGAGCGACGGATCGTCCTGGACGTAATGCGGCACGAGCAGGCGCACGACCTGCGAAGCAGGCAGTATCGTCACCGGAGTCCCAGCGGTGTCGGTCACGACCAGCCCCGGCAGCCGATGGGTGGCCAGCAGCCGAACCGCCTCGAGCGCATCGGAGTCCAACGCCACTTCCGGAAACTCCTCGGCGATCTGCTCCGCCCTCACACGTCAACGCTACGACGCCGCACGGCAAATGAGCACTGATCCATATGGTTCCTTGATGCAGCGCCATGTGGTACTCCCGCGGCCGTCGTCCAAGTCGCAACACGCGGTGCGACTGCCGACCAGACTTCCCGGCGCTCCACACGTAAAGATGCCGTAAACGGTGAAGCTGGGCAACACTAATATCGGCCAATGCCTCTTCGACTGCTGACACGTGGGTCGTGGTCGGAGACGCAACGCTTTTCCCAGATCCTTCGCAAAGAGACCGTCGGCGGCATGCTGCTGTTGGCTGCCGCTGGTGCCGCGCTGGTGTGGGCGAACTCGCCGTGGGCACACGCGTACCACGCGATGTCGGAGTTCGCGATCGGTCTCGAATCGCTGCATCTGAGGCTGAGTGTGTCGGCGTGGGCAGCTGACGGGCTGCTGGCGATCTTCTTCTTCGTCGTCGGGGTGGAGTTAAAGCGCGAGTTCGTCGCCGGCGATCTGCGCGACCCACGCCGTGCCGCGCTGCCAGTCGCGGCGGCCATCGGCGGCATGATCGTCCCCGCCGGGATCTTCATCGCGATCAATCTGGCGGCGGGCCGTCCCGAGAACCTCGCCGGGTGGGCTGTTCCGATCGCGACGGACATCGCCTTCGCGCTGGCGGTGCTGGCCGTCCTGTCGACGCATCTGCCCACCGCGCTGCGCACGTTTCTGTTGACGCTGGCGGTGGTCGACGACTTGCTCGCCATCACCGTCATCGCCGCCTTCTACACGGATCACTTATCGCTGGGGCCGCTTGCGCTGGCTCTCATACCCATCGCACTGTTCGGCTTCGCAGTACAGCGCGGGTTCGGACGCTGGTGGGTGCTCTTGCCGCTGGCCGCCACGGCCTGGGCCCTGGTCCATGCCAGCGGTGTGCATGCCACCGTCGCGGGTGTGTTGCTTGGCTTCACAGTGCCGGTGCTCGGGCGGCACGCGTCGGCCGAGGACTTCGAACACGCCTTGCGGCCGGTTTCCGCGGGGTTCGCGGTGCCCGTGTTCGCGTTCTTCGCCGCGGGTGTGACGGTCGGCGGCTGGTCGGGCCTTGGCGACTCGCTGTTGCATCCGATCACCGACGGCGTCATCGCGGGCCTGGTGATCGGCAAGCCTCTCGGCGTGTGGCTGACGGCGTTTCTGCTGGCGAAGTTCACTCACGCCAGCCTCGACGACGACCTGGCGTGGCGCGACGTGCTCGGCGTGTCACTGCTCGCCGGCATCGGCTTCACAGTTTCGTTATTAATTGGTGAACTTGCGTTCGGACACGGCACCCCGGCGGGCGATGACGTCAAGATCGGTGTCCTCGTCGGCTCCGTTATCGCAGGTCTACTGGCGTCGCTTGTGTTGTTGAGCCGCAACGCTGCGTATCGGCGAATCCATGAATTCGAAACTGCGGACGCGGACCACGACGGTGTGCCCGATGTGTACGAGTCTCAACAGGACTGAGCCACAGGCGTCTGCGTACACTGACCTAATGCTTGAACAGATCCGCGGTCCCGCCGATCTGCAGCACCTTTCTCAGTCGCAGCTGAGCGATCTGGCACAGGAAATCCGCGAATTCCTGATCCATAAGGTCGCTGCAACCGGCGGTCATCTCGGCCCGAACCTCGGTGTGGTGGAGCTCACGCTGGCGCTGCACAGGGTGTTCGACTCGCCGCACGACCCGATCATCTTCGACACCGGCCATCAGGCCTACGTGCACAAGATGCTGACGGGGCGCAGCCACGACTTCGACACGCTGCGCAAGAAGGGCGGCCTGTCGGGCTATCCGTCGCGCAGCGAGAGCGAGCACGACTGGGTGGAGTCCAGCCACGCCAGTTCGGCGCTGTCGTATGCAGACGGCCTGGCCAAGGCGTTCAAGCTGGCCGGGCATCGCAACCGGCACGTGGTCGCCGTCGTCGGCGACGGGGCGTTGACGGGCGGCATGTGCTGGGAGGCGCTGAACAACGTCGCCGCGGCGCGCAGACCGGTCGTGATCGTGGTCAACGACAATGGCCGCAGCTACGCGCCGACCATCGGCGGATTCGCCGAGCATCTGGCTGGGCTGCGGTTGCAGCCGGGCTACGAGAAGGTGCTCGACGAGGGCCGCAAGGTGGTCCGCGGCGTGCCGCTCATCGGCGAGCTGTGCTACCAGTGCCTGCACAGCGTCAAGGCGGGCATCAAGGACGCGCTGTCGCCGCAGGTGATGTTCACCGATCTCGGCCTGAAGTACGTCGGGCCGATCGACGGCCACGATGAGCACGCGGTGGAGACCGCGCTGCGCCAGGCGCGGGGCTTCAATGCGCCAGTGATCGTGCACGTCGTCACCCGCAAGGGCATGGGCTACCCGCCGGCCGAGAACGACGAGGCCGACCAGATGCACTCATGCGGCGTGATCGACCCCGAGACGGGGCTCGCGACGTCGGTGCCGGGACCGGGCTGGACGTCGGCGTTCTCCGACGCGCTGATCGGCTATGCCGAGCGGCGTCGCGACGTCGTGGCGATCACGGCTGCGATGCCAGGTCCGACGGGGCTGACGAAGTTCCGTCAGCGTTTCCCCGACAGGTTCTTCGACGTCGGCATCGCCGAGCAGCATGCGATGACGTCGGCCGCCGGCCTGGCGATGGGTGGCCTGCATCCGGTGGTGGCCATCTATTCGACGTTCCTGAACCGGGCGTTCGACCAGATCATGATGGACGTGGCGCTGCACAAGCTGCCGGTGACCATGGTGCTGGACCGGTCAGGCATCACCGGCCCCGACGGCGCCAGCCACCACGGCATGTGGGATCTGTCGATGCTGGGCATCGTGCCGGGCATGCGGGTCGCCGCACCGCGCGACGGCACCCGGCTGCACGAGGAGCTCGGCGAAGCGCTCGACGTCAACGACGGTCCGACGGCTCTGCGTTTCCCCAAAGGTGATGTGGGCGAAGACATTCCGGCGCTCGAGCGGCGTGGCGGGGTCGACGTGCTCGCCGTCCCTGCCGAGGGCCTGTCCGAGGACGTGCTGCTGGTCGCGGTCGGGCCGTTCGCCGCAATGGCAGTGGCCGCCGCCGAGCGGCTGCGCAACCAGGGCATCGGCGTGACCGTGGTCGACCCGCGCTGGGTGCTGCCGGTGCCGGACGCTCTGAGTGAGCTGGCGCGCGCGCACAAGCTGGTGGTGACCGTCGAGGACAACGGCGTGAATGGCGGCGTCGGCTCGGCCGTGTCGGCTGCACTGCGGCGCGTCGAGATCGACGTGCCGTGCCGCGACGTCGGGCTGCCGCAGGAGTTCTGCGCGCAGGCGTCGCGCGGCGAGGTGCTGGCCGATGTAGGCCTGACCGACCGCAACATCGCCCGCCAGATCACCGGCTGGGTGGCTGCGCAGGGCGCGACCGTTCACGAGCCGGAAGTCAGCGAGCGCCTCGACTAACTTCTGCCGAGTGGCCAGTTGTGACACGCATTTCGCCCGATCGCGTGACATAACTGGCCATTCGACCGTCTGGTGCGGAATTAGGACTCCGGCGCCGCCGTCAACGCGGCGGTCAGGACGGGCACCGTCAGCTCGCGCTGCCACGGCCTTGCCCCGGCGTCGCGCAGAAAGGTCTCGACGGCGGCCGCCACATCCTCGGCCGGCTGCCAGTCCCAGCACAGTCGTCGCACCACGTCGGGGGAGAGGAGGTTCTCCGTCGGCACCGAAACCTGTTGTGACAGTTCGGTCAACCCGGCGCGGGCGGCCTCAAGTCGAACGGCCGCCTCGGGCTTGCGGCGGGCCCAGCGCGACGCCGGCGGGGGGCCGTTCGGCGGCTCCTGCGCCTCGGGTGGCTCCGCCGTGCGGGCGCGGGCCAGCGCATCCAACCACACCTGCGCGCTGCGGCGCTGCCGGTTGCCGCCGAATATCGGTAGCTCCGTCAGCTTTTCGACGGTATCGGGGTCGACGGTGGCGGCGTTGACGATCGCGGAGTCGGGCAGGATCCGCCCCGGGGCGATATCGCGGCGGCGGGCAATGTGGTCACGCGTCAGCCACAACTCCCGGACCGCCGCCAGGGCCCGCGGGTTGCGCACCTTGTGAATGCCCGACGTGCGACGCCACCGGTCCCGCCGCGTCGGTGTCGCCTCGACTGTGCGCGCGTACTCGAATTCTTGTGCCGCCCAATCGGTTTTGCCCTGCTCCTGCAGAACGTCGGCGATCGCGTCGCGCAGGTCGAGTAGCACCTCGACATCCAGCGCGGCGTAGTTGAGCCAGTCGTGCGGCAGCGGACGCTTCGACCAGTCCGCCGCACCGTGTCCCTTCATCAGCCCTAGCCCCAGCAACCGTTGCACCATCGCGGCCAGGTTCACCCGGTCGTAGCCGGCCAGCCGGCCTGCCAGTTCGGTGTCATACAGCTTCGGCGGCCTGAGCCCGATCTCAGCCAGGCAGGGCAGGTCCTGGTCGGCCGCGTGCAGCACCCACTCGTCGGTGACCAGTACCTCGGCGACCGGAGCCAGCGTCGCCACCGGGTCGGCGCCATGGTTCACCGGGTCGATCAGAACGGTGCCGGCTCCGGCGCGGCGGATCTGCACCAGATAGGCGCGATTGGAGTAGCGAAAGCCCGACGCTCGCTCCGCGTCGACCGCGAACGGCCCCGAACCCGACGCTAAAAGCTCTGCGGCCCTGGCGATTTCGGACTGACTCACCGAGAGCCGCGGCACCCCTTCTCGTGGTGCCAGCAGCGGCGTGGCCTCCGGCTCAGCCGGCTCGACTGCGGCCTCGTCAGGCTCCGCCATCGTCAAGCGCGCGTGCGGGAGCTCAGGTCGGTGACCCCCGCAGGAGGCAGGCCCGCCGCGTGCTCGAGCACCTCGCAGAATGCCTGCACATGTGGGCCGAGTTCCAGCGTCGTGGCCGTCCACGACGCTCGAAGCTCCAGTTGGTGGGCGCGCGGCGGCCCGGAGATGTCCCCGTAGCGCACCGACGTGGTCGCGGTGACGGTGCCGCCGAGCGCGGTGACATGTTCAGCCCGCTGCTCCAGCGCTTCGACGAGCCAGCTCCACGCCACTTCAGGCAGCAGCGGGTCGACGGCCTCGGTGGAGTCGAGATCGGCCTGGATGTAGGCGACCAGCCGCATTGTGCCGTCCCAGGCTTCGGCGCCGTCCGGATCGTGCAACAGAATCAGCCGGCCGAACGCGTCGCCCTCTGACCGTTCGGGGACGATCGCCGTCTCGGGATGGCGGACCTCCGCGCCCAGCGCGTAGCTGAACGGCGCCAGCCGCTGAGGCGGGCGGATCGGGCCGAGCTCGATTTCCGGTCGCACGGTGGTGGCATTCATCGCCGCCACCGCTTCACGGAACTGAGCCGGTTCGGCGGTGGTCATGCCGTTTGACGCTAGCCCATCTTGACAGGCCTGTGCGCAGGCGCGCCGATTTGGCGGGCGACCGGCGCAGCAGAGGTGAGACGATGGGATTATGCCGGAACGGGTTGCTGATGCCATCGAGGAAATCGCCCGTCCCAACCGCAGCGACCAGCAAGAAAAACGTCAGATCCAGGTGGACCCCGCCCTGCGGCGACCCCGGCTGATTCGGAAGGCCCCGGCGTGGGTGGTGGCGGTGGTCGTCCTCGCCCCCGCGGTGGCCGCGGGGGTGGCGGTTTTCTGGGCCCTCGGCCTCCCCGTG
>DASRJA010000748.1:0-3268 GCA_035649695.1 Mycobacterium sp.
CGGCTGCGGGCATTTTCGGAGCTACTGGCCGAGCATCGAGCCAAGCGCGATGACACCGTGCTGGTGCAGCTCGCGACGCCAAGCCGAGAACGCGTCGAGAGCTATGTCGAGATGCGCGAGGACATCGAGCGCCAGGTCGGCCACATCAACGGTGAATACGGCGAAGTGGGTCACCCGATCGTGCACTACATCCATCGGCCGATGCCCCGCGACGAGCTGATCGCGTTCTACGTCGCGGCCGACGTCATGTTGGTCACTCCGTTGCGGGACGGCATGAACCTGGTCGCCAAGGAGTACGTGGCCTGCCGCAGCGATCTCGGCGGCTCGCTCGTCCTCAGCGAATTCACCGGTGCCGCAGCCGAACTCCGCCAGGCATATCTGGCCAACCCGCATCACCTCGAGGGTGTCAAGGACGCAATCGAGGCGGCCCTGAATCAGACACCCGAAGAAGGACGGCGCCGGATGCGTGCCCTGCGCAGGCAGGTTCTCGCGCACGACGTCGACCGTTGGGCACGGTCGTTCCTCGACGCGTTGGCGTCGACGAAAGATGGCGCCGCTAAATCGGAGTGATGTAGTTGATCAGCCACTTACCGTCGATGCGCTTGTATTCCACCCGAAGTCGCGCGCCGTCATAGATGGGCTGGTCGCGAGTTGATTTATCGGACACCGTCCGGTTGATGTACACCATCACCGCTGCCGAATTGCGGTGCGCATCCATGACTCCGACGCCGACGACGTTGGCTTGGCTCACCACTTCCCGCTGCCGGGCCTGCGGAATGATGTCGGAATTCGCCTTGTTCTCGAACTCCCTGCGGTAGTCGGGCGTGAGCATCGTGTAGGCGTCGGTGAGGCTCCGCTCGACGGTTTTGTAGTCGTAGTTGAACACGGCCGGGATCTGCTTCTGTGCAAGCGGTGCGAGTTCGTCGCGGGCGGTTTGCTCACCACGCGTTTCCACTCGTTGCCAGTACAGCCCACCGCCCACCGCAGCCAGGCCCACGAACGCAGCGGTCAATAGGCCAGCAATGCTGCCGACAAGCCAGCGCATCAATTGCCGCCGTTCGGGTACTTGAGGTCGTAGGCCGTCATTCGTCCGGCGTCATCCTCATGCACGACGATCCGCAGCCGATACGGCTGCGACGGCCTGTTGTTTCCGTTCATGTCGCTGGCCGTGACCCGTGCCGACACCAGCACCGATGCGTTATTGCTGATGCCATCGATGCCTTCCAGCGCGGCCCCGTTGATTACGGCCTCAGAACTGCCGCCGGTGTCCCGGAAAATCGACTTGAGGTTCTCGACGTTGTTGCTTTGGCTGAGCATGTCGCGCAACGGCCCGCTGGTGCCGTTGTAGAACCGGTTGACGCTGTCGTCGATGGTGTCCTGCTTGAAGCTGAACATGTTCACCACGGTCTGCGTAGCGGTGTCGACGAACTGCTGGTTGCGCGCCTGCGTTGCTTCTGCGTTGTTCTTCTGGACGATCATGACCGCCACCGCAGCCCCGAGCACACCCGTCGCGAAAAACCCGAACGCTAGCGCAACGATCGCGACCAGTCGGCGGTGCGCCGGCCGGCGTGCCACTGGCGCAGCCTTACGGGACCTGCGAGCAGGTGTCGTGAAGGTCGAAACAGGCGTCTCAACACGCACGGCGGTGACCTCAGCGGCCTTTCCGTTCGCTGGACCGGCAGCCCTGGATGCGCGGCGGCGCGCCGCCTGCTCCGGACGCGTTGGTGTCGATGTCATCAGGTCTGCCTTGGATAAAGCATTAGATCTAGCCAGTTCTCTTGTGGCCGCATATTAGCGGCTCCGGGCGCGTACACCCCTTTTCCGCCGGCCGGGTCGACGAACACACCGGTGTGCTGATCGTACGTGCCGTAGGCGGCTCCGCTGGCCAGCGGCGGGTTCACCGCGGCAGGCGGCAATTCGGCCGGCACCGGCGGCGGCGGCGGTGCCGGAGCCGGGCCCGGCGGCGGGACCACGGGGTTATAGGGCCCCGGAAACATAAACGGCGGTTGAGGATTCGCCGGTGGTGGCCACGCATCCGGATACGGCGCCGGTGGTATCCACGCCGTCGCCGGAGGCGGCGGCCCGTTGTCGTTCGGAGGCGGGATATACGGCCACGGTTGATGCGGCGCCGGCCCCGGGCCGGGCTGCACCCCAGGCGGCACCAGACCCGGCGCGACGGGATATCCCGGGTCCGGATCCGCCTCCGGTGGGATGTATGGGAACTTGTTGGGCGGCAAGATATTCCGTGGATCGGTAACCGGTGTGCCGATCGGCACCGGCGGCCCCCGCCACGGACTGTTCCCGATCGGCACATAGCCCTTGGGATCCCGGCAGAGCTGAATCGTCGGCGCGCGCTTACCGGGGAACTCCTGGCACGGGTAATTCCGCGCGCCGCGCACCACGGTCGGATCGTTCTGCGCCACTTTGCAATACAGGTCCGTCGGCAGTTCCCGCAGCGTCGTGTCGCCAGGTGATCGGATATCCGTAGGCGACAGAAAACCAGTGTTGCACGGAGGCGGGTCGTTGATGGAGATCTTGAAGTCCTGCTTGCCGCCTTCTTCTATGGGCAGCTGGCCGCCGATCGTGAGGAGAGAAGCCTGCAGGGCAGGAAAGATGACCAGCGCCTGTTCGATCGACCTGTGATAGATCACACCGATGCGGCCGAAATTGGCCAAGTTGGCCGCGAGCACCGGGAACGACGGGCGAATGCCCGCGAACGTCTCGCTAACTTCAGCGGCCGCACTCGGCGTGTTCGCCAACAGCGCCCTCACCTGCGGATCGGCGTTGGCCACTTCGGTGGTGAAGCGCGCGAGACCGTCGGCCGAGGACCGGATGTCGTCGCCGCTGCGAATCTGCGCCTCCAGGAACGGCCCAACCTGGTCGATCAGCGCCGCGGTCTGCGGCCAGCTCGCGTTGGCCTCATCGATCAGCAACCGCGCCGATTGGATCAGCCGCGCCAGTTCCGGCCCGGAGCCGTTGAACGCTTTGAACGTCTCGCGCAGCAGATCCTGGAGCCGGGTGTTATTGAGGCTGCTCACCAACTGGTCGGCCTCGTGCAACAGCTCGGCAACATCCTGCGGGATCGCGGTCCGCTCCTTCGGGATGGTGGCACCATCACGCAGCACTGCCTGCGAGGGGCCGTCGGGCGGAACAAAATCCACGTATTGCTCGCCGACCGCGGACACGCTCTTGACCGTGGCAGTCGAGTTCGCCGGGATCTTGATGTCGCTGTTGAGCCGCAGATGCGCGGCAACGCCGTCGTCGGTCA
>DASRJA010000749.1:0-4323 GCA_035649695.1 Mycobacterium sp.
TCGGCACGCGCTGACGCAATTGGGGGTGCCGTATCAGTGGGGCGGCACCGCGCCAGGCGTCGGCTTGGACTGCAGCGGCCTGACGCAGTGGGCGTATCACGAAGCGGGACTGAATATCCCGCGGCTGGCGCAGGAGCAGGACGTCGGAGCCGCCGTCGACGCCGGATCGTTGCGACCCGGCGACCTTGCGGTGTGGGACGGCCACGTCGCGATGATCGTGGGGAACGGCACGATGATAGAGGCCGGTGACCCGGTGAAGCTGTCCCCGATCCGAACAACCAACGCGGGGCAGGGTTTTCAGGGTTTCTGGCGCCCTACGGGATGACTGGCGTCGGCGAACGATCAGCCGAGTTCGTAGGACTCGCGCGAAATAGTGAAGTAGTGACCAGTGCTGCTGTCGGTGCAGGTCATACCCGTGAATTCGCTGTCGCACCTGATCGTGCCGAGAAATAGCGTCTGGCCGTATGCGAGAGTCTGATCCGCGGCAGGAAACTCCTGGCCGTAGCAGTTGAAGCCAGCGCCGCCGCCCTGCGTCAGCTCGAAACGGTCGCCCTAGTTCAGATGGCAGTCCGCTGACCGCGGCGGCGCCTCCCAGACGTGATCGACAATCTCGCAGCGAGCTGATGCTTGGCCGTCTGAAGTGAACATGGTGCAGGTGATGTTGCCCGATGGCGATCGGAAGGGGCCGCTCGCCGCTCGCTGCGCCGCTGGTGCCGGTGCGGGCGCGGGGGCAGGCGTCACGGTCACGGTGACTGTCGGTGGTGGCGTCACGGTCACCGTCGCGGCCGGTGCAGACGGTGGAGTGGATGCCACCGGGGGTGCCGACGACGATGTCGATGGCGATGTCGCGGGCGTGGCCGACGGGGCGTGGACCGAACCGGCCGATGAAGCGCACCCGGCTACCGTCATCGCCGCAAGCGCGACGAGCCACACCTGAATACGCCATGCGCAGACCCGCGTCGCGCGCTGCTGAACGTGCAAACCTTCTGTCATGCCGGTAAGGATCGTGGGAAGGCCTTGGAAGATTCTGGTCGCGTCGCAGCGGCTCTGAATCAAGCGAAATGCGGCGTCACTAGCGCGAATAGCGGACAGGGTTTTCGGGCGACGACACCGTCTACGTCGCCGACAACAGCAACCGCATTCTGACGTTTGCACCGGACCCAGAGTGAGCACCGTTCTTGCCATCCGAACTCGATGGCTATTCTGTGCGCCATGGCTGCTGACATCGTGCCGATTCGGCTCGGGCTGACCAAGGGCGACCTTTACACGCTGTGGGCGCCGCGCTGGCGCGATGAGGGCGACGAATGGGAGGGGTTCCTCGGCAAGGACGAGGATCTGTATGCCTTCGAGTCCGTCGCCGACCTGGTCGCCTTCGTGCGGACCAACACCGACAACGACCTGGCCGACCACCCCGCCTGGGAGGCGTTGACCCAGGCGAACGCGCACACGTTCGATCCGCCAGAGGATCGCCAGTACGACCTGGTCAGCCTCGAAGAGCTCGTCGCCGAGAAGCCCAGCGAGGACACGATCAAGGACCTGCACCGCGCGCTGGCCATCGTGTCCTCGATCGGGTCGGTGTGCGAGATGCCCGGGGTCACCAAGTTCTTCAACGGCAACCCGGTGCTCGGAACCGTGGGCAGCGGCATCGACGCGTTCGCCGGCCGGGCCGGTCGCAAGCGGTGGGCCGAAATCGAGGCGGTGATCGGCCGCGGCTGGGACAACGCCATCAACGCGATCGACGAGATCGTCACCATTCCCGACGTCGACAAGGCGGCCTCGAAGAAGGCCGAAGCCGAACTGGCCGAACCTGCGCCCGAACCCGAGGAGGTCGACGAGGTCGAGGAGATCTCCGACACCGAAGCCGGGGCAGAAGACACCGACGCCGAGGCCGATGTCGAGGAAAGCGACGATCTGGCCGACCATGCCAAGGGGCTCGTGCTCGGCAGCGACGACGACTTCTGGCTCAAGGTAGGCATCGACCCGGTGCGGATGATGACCAGCGCAGGCACCTACTACACCTTGCGCTGCTATCTCGACGACCAGCCAATCTTCTTGGGCCGCAACGGAAGAATCAGCGTGTTCGGATCCGAGCGGGCATTGGCGCGCTATCTGGCCGACGAGCACGACCACGACTTGTCCGATCTGGCAACGTATGACGACATCCGCACGGCCGCCACGGACGGCTCACTGGAGGTAGCCGTCAGCGACGACAACGTTTACGTGCTGACCGGCATTGCCGACGACCTCGCCGACGGCCCCGACGCCATCGACCGCGACCAACTGGAGCTCGCCGTCGAATTGCTCAGGGACGTAGGCGAATACGCCGAGGACACCACCGTCGACGAAACGCTGGACGCCGATCAGCCGCTGGGCCGGCTCGTCGCGCATGTGCTCGACCCGGACACCGTCCGCCGCCCGAGCGCGCCCTACGCGAAGGCTGTCGAGCAGTGGGAAGCGCTCGAGGCGTTCGTGGATTCGCGGCTGCGCCAGGAGTAGCGCTACAACTCTGTCGCCTTCGGGTGCCGCGGCTCGTACAGACCGAGATCTCCACCGCCGGGTAGCCGGATGCTGGTCAGCAGGCCCCAGCCTTGGTCGCTGACTTCGCCGCATGTGACGCCCTTGGCGGCGAGTTGTTCGACGGTGGCAGTCACGTCGTCGCACATCAGGTACAGCTCGTGAGACGGGCCGTCCGCGGGATGCACGGCCACCTCGCCGGGCGGCAGCTTGAAGATCAGCCAACCACCGCCGGCATCGACGTGCGGATACTGCAGCACATCCCGAAAGAAAGCGCGGTCAGCGTCGGCGTCGCGGCTATACAAGATCACATGTGCGCCGGTAATCATGGCGCCACCGTACGACGTGGCGATGAATTCCCAGCGGGCTGACGGTCTGTACGGGTATGACCCTGCCTATCACCGTTCGTTCCGTCACTGTTCCCGGCGCCCGCCTGCACTACGAGATCCGCGGTAGCGGCCCACTGCTGCTCGTCATCGGCTCTCCGATGGCGTCGGCGGAGTTCGCGCCGCTGGCCGGAGAGCTGGCCGGCAACCACAGTGTTGTCACCTATGACCCTCGGGGTTACGCGGCCAGCCCTGTCGAGGATCCCGACGCGCAGTCCTCGGTCGAGCAGCGCGCCGACGACGTCAACGCGATCCTCGACGACCTGGGCGCCGACTCAGCCGACGTGTTCGGGTCCAGCGGCGGGGCGGTGACCGGCCTGGCTTTGGTGGCGCGGCATCCGGGACGGGTGCGGACCCTCGTCGCTCATGAGCCACCGCTCTTGGCGTTGCTGCCCGACGCAGCGGATCAGCTAGCGAATACCGAGGCCATCATCGACACGTTCCACCGCGAGGGGTTCGAGGCCGCGTGGAGGCACTTCATGCACAACGCCGGATTCGACGTGTCAGCCGGTGATGCCCCGCCGGGGGCGGCTGAGCCGTCGGAGGATGACGTGCGCCAGGCCGCCCGGTTCTTCGAGATCGATATGCGGCCGACCACGCGGTACCTGCCCGACGTCGACACGCTGAAGTCCAGTTCGTCGCGCGTGGTGATCGGCATCGGCGTCGACTCCGGCCGGCTGCTGACCTACCGGACGTCGATGGCCCTGGCCGAGCTGCTCGGCACCGCGCCCGTCGAGTTCCCGGGCGACCACGGCGGATTCATGGGCGCGCCAAAGGAATTCGCCGACGTATTGCACCGCGTCCTGTCCGCCTGATTAGCGCGAGCAGACGTGAAACTGCCTTATTCTTGGCGATTTTGGGCAGTTTTGCGTCTGCTCGCCGGAGAAAGCTAGCCGACGAGGACCGCGAAGCGCGGCTTGATCACGTCGTCGATGATGGACAGTCGCTCGTCGAACGAGATGAACGCCGATTTCATCGCGTTGATGGTGAACCGCTGCAGGTCGCTCCAGCCGTAGCCGAACGCCTCGACCAGGCGCAGCATCTCCTGGCTCATCGTGGTGTCGCTCATCAACCGGTTGTCGGTGTTGACGGTGACGCGGAACCGCAGCCGAGCCAGTCGGTCGAACGGATGCTCGGCGATACTTCCGACGGCGCCGGTCTGCACGTTCGACGAGGGACACATCTCGAACGGAACTCGCTTGTCACGCAATATCGATGCCAGCCTGCCCAACTGCGCGGTGCCGTCGGCGCCGACGGTGATGTCGTCGACGATGCGCACGCCGTGGCCGAGCCGGTCTGCGCCGCAGAACGCGATGGCCTCGTGGATGGAAGGCAGTCCGAACGCCTCGCCGGCGTGAATTGTGAAGCGCGCGTTGTTGCCTCGCATGTACTCGAAGGCGTCGAGATGTCGCGTCGGCGGATA
>DASRJA010000750.1:0-2208 GCA_035649695.1 Mycobacterium sp.
GGTGGTGTCGAACATCTTTGAGTCCGCCGGTGGCGTAGACGGCGGCGACGTCGCGGTCGCCGAATCGCAACGCTCCGCCATGCTCGACATCAAGGCCGAGGCAATGGACCCCATAGCGGCGGCCGAGGCCGTGTTCGACCAGGCCGCCGAAGGACGGTTCTACCTGTTGACCCAGCCAGACTACGTCGGCTCGGCGATGGTCGAGCGTGCCGAAGTCCTTGTCTCCCAACGGCCGCCGACGTTGAGGGGCCGTCGCTTCGACCCCGCACACCAGTGAGACTCGACCCTGACGCCGCCGCACGCGTCGCGTCCTTCGGTGATATCCCGCCGATGCGCCAACGGGGCCTGGCCGCGGTGCGCCTGGCCATCGAATCGGCTCCCCTACCCGACGGCATGCCGGACATGGCGGTCGTCGAGGACTGCACGGCGTCGGGCCCGGCAGGCCCGATCCCGTTGCGGATCTACCGCCCGACCACTGCGGCGAACGCACCGGTGCTGCTGTACTTCCACGGCGGCGGAATGGTTCTCGGCTCCAACCACTCCTTCGAACCACTAGCCCGAATGCTGGCCTCCGTCAGCGACGCGACCGTCGTGGCCGTCGATTACCGACTGGCGCCGGAGAATCCACCGCCCGCGCAGTTCGACGACGCCTATTCGGCCACCGAGTGGGTGGCGGCAAACGCTGACCGACTGGGCGTTGACCCGGCCCGGCTTGCGGTGGTCGGCGACAGCGCGGGCGGCTCGCTGGCCGCCGCCGTCGCGTTGGCCGCGCGCGATCATGGCGGACCGGCGATCTTGTGCCAGGTCCTGCTCTATCCCGGTCTGGACCGCGACATGGCGGCACCGTCGATCGTCGCGCTCAGGGACGCGCCGTTGCTCGACCACGACGACATCGTCTACATGCACGACCTGGCGGACCGCGGCGCATGCGTACCGCATGACCACTACCGGGTTCCTGCCTACGCGACGGACCTGACCGGACTGCCGCCCGCGATCATCGTTACCGCGCAATGCGACCCGATCCGCGACTGGGGCGAGCGCTACGCCGCCAGGCTGCGAGACGCAGGCGTACAAACGACCGTCACCCGTTACCCAGGCATGTACCACGGATTCCTGATGCGCTCCGATGCCACGGCGCGGGGCCGGCTGGCGATCGCCGAGGTTGGCGGGCTCTTGCGTGCGAAATTCGCCCATCCCCTGCCGTTTTAGCCTCCCGATCACCGGACAGGTCCGCACTGCACCGCCCATTTCGATCACAGAATCGACGTAGCCGAGAAAGAGGAGACCCTGATGCTCACTGATGAGCGGCGCATGGAGCTATCCGAGGTGTTGCGGCCCGCGTCACCACCGGTCGAGATCGATGACGTCTACACCGACGACCAACGGGCTCGCCTGCTTGACGTGGTCCGCAGTCAAGGGCCGTGGAAGCTGATCATCGCTCAGCATTTCGCGTCGGCCGACGAGCTGATGGCGACGATGAGTGGCGCGTTCCCTGAAGGATTCACGCCGTCGTTGGACCTGTTTCTAACTCCAACCTTTCGGGGCTATCTCGCCAACTACGCGACAGTGCTGTACCCGGAACTGCACGACTGCTTCTACAACGCCGAGTTTCTGCAGATGGCGAAGCAGTACTGGAAAGCCGAGTACGCCAAGCCGGAGATGATGCTGTTCAACATCAACGGACCGTGCGCCAACCGCGATCCGGGGCACTTGGATTCGCCGAGCTTCCGCGGAGTGCGTCACGAGAATGCGCCGACTTGGTTGTGCAGTGTGATGGGCAAATCCGGTCTGTTCCAGGATTACCTGATCAAGATGGCGCAGGTGATCACGTGGTTCTCGCTGGATGAGGGCAGCGGTTTCACTTACTGGCCGGACGGCCCGCTCAAGGCGCCGCAGCGCCTGCTGCCGCCGGTGTACAACCGCGGCGTCGTCGTGCAGAACGAGATGATGGTGCACCGCGGCGAGGCCAGCGGCCCGCTCGAGCAGCAGACGCCCGCCGGGCTCGCGTTCGACACGGTGTTCACCGGCGACCCCGACCACCGGGACACGTGGCTACTCAAGAACGGCGATGACGTCATCGTCAGACACCACACCAACGAACTGCGCTTCCTCGTGCACTGGTCGGCGGAAGTGTTCTCCGACTACGACGAGCTAAAGAAGAACATGGACGGCTCCGACGACCTGACCATCGAGCGGGCGATCGATACG
>DASRJA010000751.1:0-6337 GCA_035649695.1 Mycobacterium sp.
GTGTTGTCGGCGTTGCTGCGCGGGAATCCGCCGCCCTGCGGGAACAGCGGGAACACGACGTCGTCGAGCTTCTCGGCGTCGCCGGACGTCTTGTTGACCGTCGCGCCCCACACGTTGCCGTCGGGTGAGAGCTGTAGCGCAAATGCATGCCCGTGCTGGTCCTGACGGACCACCTCTGGCTCACCCGTGACCGCGCCGGTGTCCGGCGCCAGCCGCACGGCCACCGTCTGTTTGGTATTGACGAGGTTCACCAGCACCGTGCCGTCGAGTGCGGCGCAGCCGGCCACGCCAGGGCGGTCGGGCCACGTCCACACCGTCGAGATCTTCGAGTCCTTGGTGATGCGCTGCAGCCGGTCGGCGGTGGGGGTGCGGTCGGTGACGTACAGAGAGCCGTCGGAGTGGTCGATGCACAGGCCGCCACCCGCGCCGATGCCCGACAGCGCGGTTGTCGTCGGCGCCTGGTTGACCGTGGTGGGCTGCTCGATGCGCAACAGCTTTCCGGCCAGCGAACCGGGATCGGCGGCCTGTGCGGGATTCCCCGCGTCGCCGGTGAGCACGTCGAGCGTCGTCGGGCTGGTGAAGATCAGCGCCCCGGTGTTCCCGGTCGCGCCCTTCGGGATGCCGGTCAGGATCGGCTTCGGGATATCGCCGTCGGCGATGCGGATGACGCGGTTGTCGGTCGGGGTGCTGACGTAGGCGTACATCAGCCGGTCCTGGGAGTAGGTCGGCGACATCACGATGTCCATCAGGCCGCCGTCGCCTGAGGGATCGACCGGGATCACCAGCTTGACCTTGGGCTCGGCGCTGACCGACACCTCCTTCACCGCGCCGGTCGTGCGCTCGGCGACCAGCGCCGACTGGCTGTCAGGAAGCATGATCAGCCCGCTGGTGCTCTCCAGGCAGCCCTGCATGACGCCGGGCGCTGGGCATTCCTTCGGGAATGGCTTGGGGGGCAGCGGCGGCGGAGGCGGCGGTGTCGATGGGGGACCGGGCTTGAGTTCCGGTTCGGTGGTGAATGGCTGCGACTGTGCCTCGTCGAAGCGAGCGCATCCGGACCCGACGAGCAACGCCGCACACAGCAGGACAATCACACCCCGCATGGGCCGGCGCAATCTCATGCAGGCCAGGTTACGGATTGATCCGTAGTGCGCGCCACGCTCGCCCCGTGACGCGGCCGAGACGACCCTCGCGAACAGGGTCGTCAAAAGCGCCGCGCCAATCCTCGATTCGCGGGTGACTAGCACTTACCCTGGCAAGCGTGACCAGTCATCCTGATCCAAGTAACTGGCAGCGCCCCGCGTCTGCGAGCCTGGTCGATCCCGAGGATGATCTTCCGTCCTCGAACTACGCCGGTGATTTCGAGACCACCGCGATCCCCCGCTACGACTCGGCCAAGTCGTCGAGTGGTGAACCGTTCGGCCTGATCAGCGACCCGGAGCCGCTGCCGTACGTCCAGCCCGGCGGTCGGCACTCACTCGGCTCCTATGGAGCGGAGCCCATCGAGATCGAGTCGGATGCCGCCGACCGGGCTCACGACCGGCGCGGCACGCAGGACCTTGGCCTTCTTCTCTTGCGTCTGGCCGTCGGGGCGTTGCTCATCGGGCACGGCCTGCAGAAGGCGTTTGGCTTGTGGGGCGGTCCCGGCTTCGACGGCTTTGAGCAGTCGCTGACCGACCAGGGCTTCCAGCACGCCGACATCCTGACGTACGTGGCGACGGGCGGCCAGATTGCCGCCGGGGTATTTCTGGTGCTGGGCCTGCTGACTCCGGTCGCAGCCGCCGGCGCGCTGGCGTACTCGGTCACCGGCATCTTGGCGGAGGCCATGATGGCCCACGAAGAGGCCAGGTTGGCGTCATTCCTGACCGACGGCCACGAGTACAAGCTCGTCTTTGTCTGTGCTGTCGCGGCGATCATCCTGATCGGCCCGGGTAACTACGGATTCGACGCCGGTCGCGGCTGGGTGCGCCGTCCGTTCATCGGATCGTTCACCGCGCTTGTGCTCGGCATCGGCGCAGGCGTCGCGGCGTGGGTGCTGCTCAACGGCGGCAACCCGCTGGCCTAGCCCTCTTGCGCGTACGGGTTCGGAACCCTGCCGCCGCTGGCCTCGGTCAGTAACGGCAGCGTCGCAAACGTCACCGCCGGCAGCCTCAGTTCGCCCCCGTCGGTGAGTTGGGCGTATGCCCATGACCCCTTGCCGAAGCGCAGCCCCGCGATGTCGTTCCACGAGACTGTCTGACTTCCCAGAAGTGTGCGCGCGGTGACCGTGTCGCGGTCGGCCACCGTCCGGTAGCGAACGACCAACGTCGACAGGACGACCGGAATGACGAGCAGCAGCGCGAACCCCGACGGCCCGGCGAGCACCAGTGCCAGCAGACCAAGCGCCAAGAAGCCAACGGCGAAGTGAGCCATCGGCGAGATCCTGATGACGACGGCGTTCTGCTCAGAGTCGGCGGCCACGTCGTCATCTTCGCACCTGGCCGAAATTTGACCTGTGACCAGTGCGGAGGCTACCGTCGACGGTTATGCAGACCCTGGCAGTGCTCGTAGTAATTGGGAAGCGCGTTGATGCCGCGCTTGCCTTCTGCCGGGCATAGCAACCAGCATCAACGCGCGACCCTCGTACAGCGGCCCAGCTGACGGGGGTTTTTTCTTGCCCCAACACCGATTTGAGATCCTAGAGAGACGACGGAGATAAAGAGGACATCGTGAGCGCACCTACCACGCGACCGCAGGAGCAGCCGGCGCCTGCACCCAACGGGAAACACGCCGCGCCTGCCGCCGCCAAATCGGCGTCGAAGGCTAGCCCCGCGCAGCCGAAACGCGTTGCGCCGCACCAACTCACCGGTGCACAGGCCGTCATCCGCTCGCTGGAGGAACTCGACGTCGACGTCATCTTCGGCATTCCCGGTGGTGCCGTGTTGCCGGTCTACGACCCGCTTTTCGACTCGCAGAAGCTGCGGCACGTGTTGGTTCGCCACGAGCAGGGTGCCGGCCATGCCGCCAGCGGTTACGCGCATGCCACCGGCAAGGTCGGGGTGTGCATGGCGACGTCGGGTCCCGGCGCCACCAATCTGGTCACTCCACTGGCCGATGCGCACATGGACTCGATCCCGATGGTGGCCATCACGGGTCAGGTCGGCCGTGCGCTGATCGGCACCGACGCCTTCCAGGAAGCCGATATCTCCGGCATCACCATGCCGATCACCAAGCACAACTTCCTGGTCCGCAGTGGCGACGACATCCCGCAGGCGATCGCCGAGGCGTTCCACATCGCCTCGTCCGGTCGGCCGGGTCCGGTGCTGGTCGACATCCCGAAGGACGTGCTGCAAGGACAGTGCACCTTCAGCTGGCCGCCGCAGATCGACCTGCCCGGCTACAAGCCGAACACCAAGCCGCATAACCGCCAGGTTCGCGAGGCGGCCAAGCTGATCGCGGCGGCCCGCAAGCCGGTGCTCTACGTCGGCGGCGGCGTGATCCGCGGCGAGGCCACCGAACAGCTGCTGGACCTGGCCGAGCTGACCGGCATCCCCGTCGTCACCACGCTGATGGCGCGCGGGGCGTTCCCGGACAGCCATCCGCAGCACATGGGCATGCCGGGCATGCACGGCACGGTTGCGGCGGTGGCCGCGTTGCAGCGCAGTGATCTGCTGATCGCGCTGGGCACCCGCTTCGATGACCGGGTGACGGGCAAGCTGGATTCCTTTGCGCCCGAGGCCAAAGTGATCCACGCCGACATCGACCCCGCCGAGATCGGTAAGAACCGGCATGCCGACGTGCCGATCGTCGGCGATATCAAGGCTGTCATCACCGACCTGATCGAGGCGCTGCGCAAAGACGGCACCATCGGCTCGATCAAGATCGACAACTGGTGGGAGTACCTGCGCGGTGTGCAGTCGACGTACCCGCTCAGCTACGGCCCGCAGAGCGACGGCAGCCTGTCGCCGGAGTACGTGATCGAGACGCTCGGCAAGATGGCCGGCCCGGACGCCATCTACGTCGCAGGCGTGGGGCAGCACCAGATGTGGGCCGCGCAGTTCATCTCCTACGAGAACCCGAAGACGTGGCTGAACTCCGGCGGTCTCGGGACCATGGGCTTCGCGGTGCCTGCGGCGATGGGCGCCAAGTTTGGCCGGCCCGATGCCGAGGTGTGGGCCATCGACGGCGACGGCTGCTTCCAGATGACCAATCAGGAACTGGCCACCTGCGCCGTCGAGGGCGCGCCGATCAAGGTGGCCATCATCAACAACGGCAACCTGGGCATGGTGCGTCAGTGGCAGACGCTGTTCTACGAAGAGCGGTACAGCCAAACGGATCTGGCCACGCATTCGCACCGCATCCCGGATTTCGTGATGCTGGCCGAGGCGCTCGGCTGCGTCGGATTGCGGTGTGAGCGCGCCGAAGACGTCGAGGATGTCATCAAGAAGGCGCGTGAGATCAACGACCGGCCGGTGGTGATCGATTTCATCGTCGGCGCCGACGCCCAGGTGTGGCCGATGGTGGCCGCGGGCACCAGCAATGACGAGATCCAGGCTGCGCGCGGCATCCGTCCGCTGTTCGACGATCCTGAAGAAGGGCACGCGTGATGACCGTCAATACGCATACGTTGTCGGTGCTTGTCGAGGACAAACCCGGCGTGCTCGCCCGAGTGGCGTCGCTGTTCTCGCGGCGCGGCTTCAATATTCAGTCGCTGGCGGTCGGTGCGACCGAGCAGAAGGACATGTCGCGGATGACGATCGTCGTCAGCGTCGAGGATTCGCCGCTCGAGCAGATCACCAAGCAGCTGAACAAGCTCGTCAACGTGATCAAGATCGTCGAGCAGGACGTCGACAACTCGGTCGACCGTGAACTCGCCCTGATCAAGGTGCGTGCCGATGCGACTACCCGTGGTCAGGTCATCGAGGCGGTGAACCTGTTCCGCGCCAAGGTCGTTGACGTGTCGACAGAGTCGCTGACCATCGAGGCGACCGGTACTCCCGCGAAGCTGGAAGCCTTCCTGCGAGTGCTGGAGCCGTATGGAATCCGTGAGCTCGTGCAGTCCGGCGTGGTCTCGCTGTCACGCGGCCCGCGTGGCATCGGCACCGTCAAGTAAGACCCAAACCAAGTAGAAGATAAGGAAATAACGTGGCAGTTGAGATGTTCTATGACGACGACGCGGACCTGTCGATCATTCAGGGACGTAAGGTCGGCGTCATCGGCTACGGCAGCCAGGGCCATGCGCACTCGCTGTCCCTGCGCGACTCCGGTGTGCAGGTAAAGGTAGGCCTCAAGGAAGGCTCGAAGTCCCGGGACAAGGTCACCGAGCAGGGCCTCGAGGTGGATACGCCCGCCGAGGTGGCCAAGTGGGCCGACGTGATCATGCTGCTGGCGCCCGATACCGCGCAGGCCGACATCTTCCGCAACGACATCGAGCCGAATCTGGAGGACGGCAACGCGTTGTTCTTCGGCCACGGTCTCAACATCCACTTCGATCTGATCAAGCCGCCGGCCAACGTCACCATCGGCATGGTCGCCCCGAAGGGCCCCGGCCACCTGGTTCGTCGCCAGTTCGTCGATGGCAAGGGCGTGCCCTGCCTGATCGCGGTCGACCAGGATCCCAAGGGTGAAGGGCAGGCGCTCGCGCTGTCCTACGCCAAGGGCATCGGCGGCACCAGGGCCGGCGTCATCAAGACCACGTTCAAGGATGAGACCGAGACCGATCTGTTCGGTGAGCAGGCCGTGTTGTGCGGCGGCACAGAGGAACTCGTCAAGACGGGCTTCGACGTGATGGTCGAGGCGGGCTACGCGCCCGAGCTGGCGTACTTCGAGGTGCTGCATGAGCTGAAGCTGATCGTCGACCTGATGTACGAGGGCGGCATCGCGCGGATGAACTACTCGGTGTCCGACACCGCGGAGTTCGGCGGCTACCTGTCCGGCCCGCGCGTGATCGACGCCGGCACCAAGGAGCGGATGAAGCAGCTGCTGACCGAGATTCAGGACGGCACATTCGTCAAGAAGCTCGTTGCCAATGTCGAAGGCGGCAACAAGGAGCTCGAGGGACTGCGGAAGCGCAACGCCGAGCACCCGATCGAGGTGACCGGCAAGAAGCTGCGCGACCTGATGAGTTGGGTCGACCGCCCGCTCACCGACACCGCTTAGCGGTGTCCGTAGTGATTTCGGCGCGCTAAATCACGCTGAGCGACGGTTAGCGCGCCCAAATCGCTACGAACTGAGGCGGTCCGCGACCGCGACGACGCGCTTGGCCAGATGGTCGAGCGCGTTGTTGGTTGCGTCGTCGAACTCGCTGATGTTGTCGTGATCGGCGATGAGGCTCACCCCGTATGGGTTTCCGTCGACGAAC
>DASRJA010000752.1:0-20452 GCA_035649695.1 Mycobacterium sp.
CCGTCGTCACCGATGGCCGGTGCTGGCCCGCAGACCGCAACGCCGTCACCGTCGCCTGCCACACGGTCGTGCACCCATCCACTGAAAGGGCACCACGACATCTCGGCGACCGCGGCCACCACCGCGTCAACACGATCACCACTATCGAGCGCACCGCCGCATCACAGCCCCATCGAAGACGTCACCAAACGACTCAAACTGGCAGATACCGCGTCAATGCCGACGCCGCCGCAACGCCATTAACCAGAGCCTCCAGATCATCGCCGGACTCTGCAGCCTCAAAACCCACAATCAATTACGCGTCAGCTCTTAGCCTGGGATGTGTCGTTTTCGCAGACGACGGTCGGATGGCTGCTCCTCGGCGCTGCCGCGCTGACGTTCGCCGTGGGGTTCGCGTCGCGCACAATCATCGGCCGCAGACGAAACACCAAGGGCGTGCGAAGGCTCGTGCACATGTTCCGGAGGACCGGTGTCGCGCGGGTGTTGTTCGGGCGATTCGAGGGCGATGTGCTCGACGACGACGAACTCGACAGCATGATCCTGATGCCCACCATCGTCGTCGGTTGTGGGCTGTGCTTGACCGCGATCTTTCTACTCGGCTACGAGGTCCTCGCTTAGCGCCCTACATCGCCTCGGCCATCGCGATGTGTCGTTCGAAGCCAAGCGAATCTGCCATCGTGCGATAGCGATTCACGAAGTCTTGATAGGCAATGTCTTCGCCACGGGCCCGGCACAGCAGCGCACGCAGCCGCAGTAACCAGATCTCGCACACCGCCGAACCCGCGTAATCCGGCATATTCACCAGGCGGTCGATCGAGCGCTGAGCTTCTGCGATGTCGCCGTCGGCGCGGCGTTCCAGCAGTGCCTCCACCAGATCGGCGGTGGGCACCACGCAGAGTCCCAGCTGCTGCATCTGGAACAGCTTTTCCAGGGCTGATCGCATCATCGCTATTGCGCGGTCGCGTTCGCCGCGTCCAGCTCTTTCTCGGGCGATGGCCAGCTCGGCGGTCGGTACTAGATACAGGCGAGTACGCTCGCGCAGCCACGTGTCGCGGACCTGCGTCACCAGTTCGAGCCCGCGCCGACGGTCCGCGAGGGTGGATCGGTAGGTCAGCGCGGCACCGAAGGACAACTTGACAGTGCTCAGCGCGGTGTCGCCGCTTGATCTTTCGGCAATCCGCAGCGTCTCCTCGATCTCGCGAAGTGGGAATTCGTCAGCCCGCAGCACACCGTTTTCGATGGCGAGCCTGTTTATGCCTGTAATGAGCAATGCGTGGGTTACCGGATCGCTGCGCCGGGCCATCGCAGATGCATCATCGAAGTCCTCCCGCCACCCAGGACGGCCCAACCAAGAGCGCCCGAAGCCGCGCAACGCTATCGCCGCCGCCAGCGGCGACCCCATAGCGAAGTTGGCGCCCTTGGTCGGGTCGCCGTCGGCCAGGTCGATAACGGTCTGCGACCAATGAAGGAGGTCGGCGATCTCGCAGGCTGCGGCTTTGATCACCATCACGCCGTACGCCGCTCCAATGGTCAGGGCCGGATCGGCGATCGACTCGAGCAGCGCCATCTGTTCGGACGCCAGCCGCGACGCGTCGCGCGTGTGCCCAGACCACATGAGCTCACTGACCGGCCCAGTCATGCCGATGGCCAGGGAGGCCTTGTCCCCGGCGCCTGTGCACAGATCCCTGAGTTCCTCGAAGCGCTCGGAGCTATCTGATTCGGCTGCTCGCCAAGAGCTGACGGACAGCATGGTGCGAGGAGCGATGCGCATAGCGGTGCGGCCGGGATCGTCGTCGGGCAGCGCGTCGGCGATCTGGCGGGCACGCTCCCAACTCACCCGTGCAGCCGTGATGTCACGGTTGGTCGACCAAGCGCTGGCGCGCATGTGCCAGTCATAGGCGGCACGAAGGTCGCCTGCTGCTTGCAGGTGCTCGGCGATCAGCGCCGCGCTCTCATCAACAGAGTCCGGGTCACGCTGCTGGATCGCGACGGCAAGGCGCCGGTGCCACTCGGCGCGATCCGATTTGAGTTGTGATTCGTAGGCAACTGCGCGGATCAGCGGATGGTGAAACGCATACTGTGCGCGTGGGGTGAATCTGACCTGATCGATCAGCTCGGCTCCGATCAGCTCGTCGACGACCGGCTCGACCCCCAGCCCGGTCAGTAGTTCGGTGTCGAAACGCGAGCCGATCACGGCCGCTGCACTCAATACGCGTTTGGCCGGTGCATCCAGGCGGTCGATGCGCGCACCGATGGTCGCCTGCAAAGTGGCCGGCACGCTGACCTCGGTCACGGGTGTTCGACAGACATAAGCGCCGCGCTGCCCGCGCAACACTCCGCGCTCGGTGAGGTCTCGCACGATTTCCTCGGCGAAGAACGGAATACCGCCGACCCGCGACACCATGATTTCGCCGAGCTCGCCGACGGACGGGTCCGGGCCGAGCAGCTCCGCGAGCAACGTGACGGTCTCTGAATCATCAAGTGGGGCAAGCGCTATCGTTTGGGCGCCGGGCACCCGCGTGAGCGCTCCTTCGTACTCGGGCCGGCAGGTGATCAGCGCCATCGACAAGGTTCGCGGGAGGGCAGTCAGAAAGTCGGTCAGCATCGACTCGCTGACCGCATCGATCCAGTGTGCGTCTTCGATGATGTAAAGCGCCGGTGTTGTCCGGGCAAGCGACGCGGCGTTGATCAAGGCGGTCAATCGGCGCCGCCGGGCGTCGGGATCGATGGGGGGAAGCGCCACATCGGGATCGGCAGCGCCGAGCAGATCATCGAGCAGCAGCAGATCCTGCGGGTCGGCATCGGGAATTCGTTCGCGGATTCGGGCCCGCGCGTCCGTGCCGTCCAGGTCTGTCACGCCGATGACTGTGCGCAGCAGGTTCGAAACCACTAGGAACGGAACGTCTTTGGCGTGCGACTCGCAGTAGGTCCACACCACCTCGAACCCGCGATTCATCGCCAGCGCCGCCGCTTCACGGGCCACCCGAGACTTGCCGATGCCCGGCGGCCCCGCCATACCCACCACATCACCGCGACCGCGGATCGCCTGCTCGACCATGGCCTCGAGGGCGGCCATTTCCCAGCGCCTACCTACCAGAGTCGATTCCGTGCCCGCAGCGGCGCCGTGCCCGGACACGACCGCAAACAACCGACGGGCAGGAACTGGTTCGTCACGGCCCTTTATCCGCACCAGCTCGGGATCCGCAAGGACCGCGGTTTTGTCGACTAAGTGAGCGGTGGATTCGGACAGCATCACCCCACCGGGGGGCGCCGCCGACTCCATCCGCTGCGCGAAGCCAACTTGTTCGCCGATTGCGGTGTAACCCGGTACGCCCGAACCGATTTCACCGGCGACCACTTGACCAGAATTCAGGCCCACTCGCAGCTCTAGGTCGATACCGTCGCGGCGTTGCACCTCGTCGGCCAGGCGCAGAGTCTCACTTTGTAGGTCGAGCGCCGCCAGACATGCACGAATTGCGTGGTCCTCCAACGACTTTGGCGCGCCGAACACGGCCATCAAGCCGTCACCGGTGAACTTGTCCATCGTGCCGCCATACCGCTGCACCACCGCCGCACCGCGACCGACCACGCCTGCCATGATTTCCCGCAGCCGCTCTGCGCCCACCGCTGCGGCGATGTCCATTGAACCCACTACGTCCGCAAACAGCACAGTCACCTGTTTGAATTCCGCGCGTGCTGGCGCTGGGAGCGCGCCTCCGCAGGCGTCGCAAAACCGAGCACCCGCCCTAGCGGGTTCGGCGCCACACGATGTGCAAACGATGGCCGCTGCGGTCATCCGAGCCCCCCGCTGGTCTCGGAATATTTACGCTGATCATGATAAGCGGGTAACCGGCTGCCAAGGCGGCTTTTTACAACTGTCTCGAAGCGGCCTGCTCCGCCGCCTCGCGGATCGACCCCCGCCACACCGGGCCATGGCCGGGCAGCAGTACGTCAGTGTCCAGCAAGCCCAACGCGGCCAGGCTGCGCACACAGCCGTCCTGGTCGTGATTGAACAGATCCGGCAGAAGCTGCGGTCCGTCCCGTGTTAGCAGCGGGTGTCCGGTGACCAGCGCATCGCCGCTGACGAGGACGCCGTCGACCACAAACGAGCAGTGCCCGCCGGTGTGGCCCGGGGTGGGAATCGCCATCGGTGTGCCCGGCAGGCCGGCCGCGACGTCCTCGGTCAGCGCCTGGGTGCTCGGAATGCCGTCGCGCACCATCCCACCTTTCCGCGAAATCGCCGCCGTCCACTTCAAGTACCGCGGCTGCCATAGGTGCGGAATGATGTCGGCGGGCCCGGCCTGCTCGAGGTACTCGCGCTTGGAGTGCCCGACCTCGGCGGCGTGGCAGTACACCGGTGTGCCATGGGTTTTCGCGAACCAGATGGCCGTCCCGAGATGGTCGATGTGCGCGTGGGTCAACAGGATCGCGCGCAGGTCGTCGACGCCGAGCCCGAGCTGGCGCAGCGAGTCGACCACGTCGTCGCGGTGGCCGGGGAACCCGGCGTCGATCAGCATGACGCCGTTGCCGTCGGTGACCAATGTCCAGTTGACCAGGTCGGTGTACGCGAAGTGCACGCTGTCGGTGATGGCGGTCAGAGCCGGTGCCATCAGCCGAGTGTAGGAGCGTGGAGTAGAAACGAACACGTGGCTGAACTCAAACTCGGATACAAGGCGTCGGCGGAGCAGTTCGCCCCGCGGGAACTCGTCGAGCTGGCCGTGGCGGCCGAAGAACACGGCATGGACAGCGCGACCGTCAGCGACCACTTCCAGCCGTGGCGTCACGAAGGCGGGCACGCGCCGTGGTCGCTGGCGTGGATGGCGGCGGTGGGGGAGCGCACCAAGCGCCTGATCCTCGGCACGTCGGTGCTGACCCCGACCTTCCGCTACAACCCCGCCGTCATCGCGCAGGCGTTCGCAACCATGGGCTGCCTGTATCCGGACCGGATCTTCCTCGGTGTGGGCACCGGCGAGGCTTTGAATGAGATCGCGACCGGTTACGAGGGCGAGTGGCCGGAGTTCAAGGAGCGCTACGCGCGGCTACGCGAGTCCGTCAAGCTGATGCGCGAGCTGTGGCTCGGTGACCGGGTGGATTTCGACGGCGAGTACTACCGCACCAAGGGCGCCTCGATTTACGACGTGCCCGAGGGCGGTATCCCGATCTACATCGCCGCGGGCGGACCGCAGGTGGCCAAGTACGCCGGCCGCGCAGGCGACGGGTTCATCTGCACGTCCGGCAAGGGCGAGGAGCTCTACAAGGACAAGCTCATTCCCGCGATGAAAGAGGGCGCCGAGGCGGCGGGCCGCAACCCCGACGACATCGACCGGATGATCGAGATCAAGATCTCGTACGATCCCGATCCGACGCTGGCGCTGGAGAACACCCGGTTCTGGGCGCCGCTGTCATTGACCGCCGAACAGAAGCACTCCATCGATGACCCGATCGAGATGGAGAAGGCCGCCGATGCGCTGCCCATCGAGCAGGTCGCCAAGCGCTGGATCGTCGCGTCGGATCCCGACGAGGCCGTCGAGAAGGTCGGCCAGTACGTGACGTGGGGACTGAACCACCTCGTCTTCCACGCGCCGGGGCACGACCAGCGCCGCTTCCTCGAACTGTTCCAGAAGGATTTGGAGCCGCGGCTGCGCCGACTCGGCTGATACGGCAGGCTTTCAGGCGTGTCGACCACCGCGATCTATATCGCCTCACCTGAGGGCGATACCGGCAAGTCGACGATCGCACTGGGCATCCTGCACCGGTTGGCGGCCACGGTCGCGAAGGTCGGCGTGTTCCGGCCCATCACACGGTTGGGCGAGGACCGCGACTACATCCTCGAACTGCTATTGGCCCACACCACTGCCGGCCTTCCCTATGAGGAATGCATCGGTGTCGGCTATCAACAGCTGCACGAGGATCCCGATGGGGCGATCGCCGATATCGTCGACCGGTACCACCACGTGGCCGGCCAATGCGACGCGGTGTTGATCGTCGGCAGCGACTACACCGACGTCGCCACCCCCAGCGAGCTGTCCATGAACGCGCGGATTGCGGTCAACCTCGGCGCACCTGTGGTGCTCGCGGTAAAGGCCAAGGGCCGCACCCCCGAACAGGTCGCCCAGGTCGTCGATCTGTGCCTGTTCGAATTGGATGCCCAACACGCCCACACCGCGGCGGTGGTGGCCAACCGCTGCGACCCCGCGCATATGACCGCGGTCGCCGAGGCGTTGAAACCGTTGGGACCCAAGACATATGTGCTGCCCGAGGAGCCGCTGCTCGTCGCCCCGTCAGTGGCCGAGCTTGGAGCAGCGGTCGAGGGCACGCTCTTGCGCGGCGACCCGGCGCTGTTGACCCGCGAAGCGATGGACGTCCTGGTGGCCGGCATGACGGCCGAGCATGTGGTGGAGCGGCTGACCGAGGGCGTGGCCGTCATCACCCCTGGCGACCGTTCCGACGTCGTGCTCGCCGTCGTGAGTGCCCATGCGGCCGAAGGCTTTCCGTCGTTGTCCTGCGTGATCCTCAACGGCGGCCTCGAACTGCATCCGTCAATCGCGTCTCTGGTCGCCGGCCTGGGGCTGCGGCTGCCGATGATTGCGACCCGCTTCGGCACCTTCGAAACCGCCAGCCGGGTTGCATCGGCGCGCGGCCGGGTCACAGCATCCTCGCAACGCAAGATCGACACCGCGATCGCGTTGATGGACACCCACGTCGACACAGCAGATCTGCTGGCGCAACTGGCGATTTCGATTCCATCGGTCGTCACCCCGCAGATGTTCACCTACCAACTTCTTGACCGCGCACGTTCCGTCCGCAAGCGCATTGTGCTGCCCGAAGGCGAGGACGACCGCATCCTCAAAGCGGCAGGACGACTGTTGCAGCGGAGCGTCGCTGACCTGACCATCCTCGGTGACGAGCCGCAAATCCGGGCCCGCGCAGCCGAACTCGGTGTCGACCTGTCGACCGCCAAGGTGCTCAACCCCCGCACCAGCGACCTGTGCGACAAGTTCGCCGAGCAGTACGCCGAGCTGCGCAAGCGCAAAGGCGTCACCGTCGAGCAGGCCCGCGAAATCATCCATGACGTCTCGTACTTCGGCACCATGCTGGTGCACAACAACATGGTCGACGGCATGGTGTCGGGCGCGACGCATACCACGGCGCATACGGTGCGGCCGGCGTTCGAGATCATCAAGACGCTGCCCGACGTTTCAACGGTGTCCAGCATTTTCCTGATGTGCCTGGCCGACCGGGTGCTGGCCTACGGCGACTGCGCGATCGTGCCGGACCCGACGTCCGAGCAGCTGGCCGACATCGCGATCTCGTCGGCACGCACCGCCGCCCAGTTCGGCATCGATCCGCGCGTGGCCATGCTGTCCTACTCGACGGGCACCAGCGGCACCGGCGCCGACGTCGACAAAGTCAGGGCTGCAACCGAATTGGTCCGCAAGCGCGAACCCGATCTGCTCGTCGAGGGGCCAATCCAGTACGACGCCGCCGTGGACCCGACGGTCGCCAAGGCCAAGATGCCCGACTCCAAGGTCGCCGGCCGGGCGACCGTGCTGATCTTCCCGGACCTCAACACCGGCAACAACACCTACAAAGCGGTGCAGCGAAGCGCGGGCGCTATCGCGATCGGCCCGGTCCTGCAGGGTCTCAACAAGCCCGTCAACGACCTGTCGCGCGGCGCGTTGGTCGAAGACATCGTGAACACCGTCGCGATCACGGCGATCCAGGCGCAGAGCCTATGAGCCGCAGCGTTTTGGTGCTCAACTCGGGCTCCTCATCGGTGAAATTCCAACTGATCGACCCGGATTCGGGCGCCTCGCTGGCCGACGGAATCGTCGAGCGGATCGGCGAGGACGAATCGGCGGCCAGCCTGACGGTCGGCGAGAACGAGGTGACGCGCGACGATCGGGTCGCAGACCACGAAGCGGCGCTGCGCACCGCGTTCGAGATGTTCGACGAGGCCGGCACCCACGTGGACACTGTCGGGCTCGTCGCGGTCGGGCACCGGGTGGTGCACGGCGGCCCGGATCTGTACCGGCCGACGCTCGTCGACGATGCCTTGATCGCCAAGCTCGAGGACCTGGCTCCGCTTGCGCCGCTGCACAATCCGCCCGCGGTGCTTGGTATCCGTGTGGCGCGCAAGGCGCTACCCGATCTGCCGCACGTCGCGGTGTTCGACACGGCGTTCTTCCACGATCTTCCGCCCGCGGCCGCGACGTACGCCATCGATCGAGACACCGCCGAGCGGTGGCACATCCGTCGGTACGGGTTCCACGGCACGTCGCACCAGTACGTCAGCGAGCAGGCCGCGGCGTTCCTCGACGTGCCGCTGGTCAAGCTCAACCAGATCGTGCTGCACCTGGGTAACGGCGCATCGGCGTCGGCGATCGTCGGCGGACGCCCCGTGGACACCTCGATGGGCCTGACCCCGTTGGAGGGGCTGGTGATGGGCACCCGCTCCGGTGACATCGATCCCGGCGTGGTCACCTACCTGTGGCGCACCGCGAAGATGAGCGTCGAGGACATCGAGTCGATGCTGAACCGCAGATCGGGTGTCCGAGGCCTCGGCGGCGAGATCGACTTCCGCGTGCTGCACCAGCGCATCGAATCCGGCGATGAGACAGCGCAATTGGCCTACGACGTGTACATCCACCGGCTGCGCAAGTACATCGGGGCCTATCTGGCGCTGCTCGGCACCGCGGACGTGATCACGTTCACCGCGGGGGTCGGGGAGAACGACGCAGCGGTACGGCGCGACGCTCTTTCCGGTATGGCGGCGCTGGGCATTGAGCTCGATGAGCACCTCAATGCGAGCCCGGCAAGGGCGGCCCGCCGGATCTCGGCCGACAAGTCGCCGACGACGGTGCTAGTGGTCCCCACAAACGAGGAGCTGACGATCGCGCGGGCCTGCGTTGAAGTGATTTGACGGCCGGCCCGCAGGAAAGGCGATACGGTCTGCGTGTGGCGACACCGGACCGTGAAAGTGTGCTCAACGAGCTGGAAGTCCTCGCCACCCTCGAACACGCACTGATCGTCGAGTTCCTGTCGATTGCGTGCGCGCTCGGCCTTGATCTCGACGCCCAGGACGGCGGACCGACGACGGACCGGGGACGGGACGCCGCGTCTGCTGCGTCCGTACGGGCATTCACTGAGATGTTTCACTTCAAGTGCGTCAACCAGGCGCTGGTCGGCTCTGGGCGGCCGCCGCGGATGGATCGCGCCGAGGAAGTCACGACGACATCGGGACAGGTATCGCCAATTCCCCCGGACCAAGCGGGATTCGAACGACTGTTGGAGCATGAGCGCTCATTGGCGGCCGAAGTTGATGACCGTTATGCCGAAGTTGCCGCGGTACTCACTACCGTGTTCGACGGCGATGAACTCAATGAGTGGCGCGACGTTCTTGTTGACAACGCCAACCACGTCGGCGACCTAGCCGACCTACAGACCGCGCTGGACGGTGTGGCGCCCGCGGACTTCCTGCGCGCCACCCGCCGAACTCCGAACGACGGGTTCGAAGAGCGCATGCTCGATGAATCGCCGGATCTACGGAGTGATCGTGCGTGCGCTCCGGGGCAGTTTCGATCCGGATTTCGGTGTCGCTGAGTCCTTTCGGGACATCGCGACATCGTTGATGACGCCCTTTGGACGACTCGAATCACCTTCTGGTGCAACGGGGCCTGCTGCCGCCGTTCCCGCTTGTCTGACGACGCGCCGACGACGGCGCTAGTGGTTCCCACCAACGAGGAGCTGGCGATCGCGCGAGGCCGTCTCCAGGCGATTGACGGCTGAATCCTGCAGCGGCAGTAAGTTTTCGGGATCACAGATCCGCAGGAAGCGTCGCAGCTGCGGTCCGGCGACCAGCACCCACGAGACGCCGTATCGGGCACAGATCACGTTGACGTTGTGCAGCGCCGCGAATCCTGCGGCGCCGAAGAATTCGATGACCGACAGATCCAGCACCAGGCGTGTCGATCCGACGACCTGGCGTTCGACGTACGCAGCGAGCGCACGGTTGTTTGTGGCGTCGACTTCGCCCCTGACAGTGACGAGAACGGTGGTGTCCTCGACGTGGCAAGCGGAGAAGATCGCTCGATGGTGCTCTTCGCGCCGGTCGAGCGATTGCGGCTCAGCGCGGAACAGACGGCATGTACCTACAGCGGAGTTCATGGAGACCTCCCTCAGTCGAAAGTGCGGGTGCCGTCAGGACCGGCCCTACTTGTTTGAAAGCCATGCACTTGGGAGTTCAGCCCCCGCGCGCTCTTGACGTCACCAGTCAGCTGTTACCTCAACCTGAGGGGCAGGGTACTACGAAACTCGTAGCTTGACCATGGCTTTTTCGGATGATTCCGCCCTGTCCAGGGCAAAGACCGCGGATCAGAAGGTGCTCGTCGGCCGCACGCTGTTGGCCAGGTCGATGAGCGCGTAGCGGTGCGCCTGTGTGGGCGCTACCCGGGCCAGGCTGCGCAACGACGCCTCGACACCCAACTGCAGCCCGTGTTCGGTGAACGGGAAGCCGAGGATGTGGTTGGTGCTTGCGGTGTTGTCGGCCAGCCAGTCCATCGCGGTGCCGAGCACGAGCGCACGGATCTGCAGAACTCTCGGTTCGGTGTCGGGCAGTGCCTCGACGCGGCGGGCCGCGTCGCGGATCTGTTGTTCGGTGATCTCGCTCATCGACCGACCCGACAGCAGCGTAACCGCACTCGTCAGCCGCGCGGTCGTGAAATGCCTTGACGTGGCTGGCACTTCGTCAAGAGTCTGTACCGCACTGTCGCGGTCGCCTTCCGCGGACTGGGCGCGGGCCAGGCCGAAGCCCGCCGAGATGACGCCGTTGTCGGTGCACCACACCGTCTTGTAGAACTTGCGTTCGTCGGCGCTACCCGCCAGCTCGGCTGTCGCGGCCAGCGCCAGCTTGGGTGCCAGCTCGCCGGGCAGCGTGTCCAGCACTTCGGTGAAATGCTTTGACGCCGATTCGAAGTCCGCCGAAAGCATCTCGGCGACAGCACGGAACCACACCAACCGCCACCGCCAGCCGACCCGGCCCGCGAGGTCGTCGAGCTTGCGGGTGGCCTTCGCGACATCGCCGAGGTCCAGCAGCGCGCGGACCTCCATCAGCGGCAGCTCGACCGACTCGGACAGGTCGATGCCTTCGGAATCCAGCGCGCCATGCCGTGCAGCACGCAGCTGGTCCAACGTCTGCACGGGCTGGCTCAACACGCTCGCCGATAGCACGGCCGCTCCGACGTCGGCCGGGTCGACCAGCGGCACCGGGAGTGCCTTGATGATCTCCTGCGCCGTCAACTTCTCCGAATGCACCTGGCCGTCGAGATAGACATCGGTGTGCGCGACCAGCAGATCCACCCCGAACGTCGATCGCGACGGGGAGAACACCGTCGACAGGCCCGGCCGCGGCACCCCGGTGTCCTGTGCGACGACTTCGCGAAGCACGCCAAGCAGCTGTGCCGACATCTCTTCGGCACTGCCGAACCTGCGCCGCGGGTCGGGATCGATGGCTCGGCGCAGCAGCCGGCTGTACGAGTCGTACTCCCTGAGCACCGGGTCGTCCTCGGGCAGGCCGTCGACGTAGCGGCCCTTGCGGGTCCGCAGGTTCAGCGTCAGCGCCGCGAGTGTGCGGCCAACGGTGTAGATGTCCGTCTGTACGGTCGGGCCGGTGCGGACAATCTCCGGCGCCTGGTAACCCGGTGTGCCGTAGAGGTATCCGAACGAGTTGACCCGCGACACCGCACCGAGGTCGATCAGCTTGAGCTGCTCCTCGGTCACCATGATGTTCTCCGGCTTGAGGTCGTTGTAGATCAGCCCGATCGAATGCAGATAACCCATCGCGGGCAGGATCTCCATCATGAAGCCGATGGCCTCGGCCACGGGCAGCCGGTCGCCCTTGGCCTGCTTCAGCGATGTCCCGCCGACATACTCCATCACGATGTAGCCGACCGGGTTGCCGTGCTTGTCGTCGTGCTCGACGAAGTTGTAGATCTTCACGATCCCGGGATGCGTTACCTCGGCGAGGAATTGGCGCTCGGCCATCGCGATGGTCTGCGCCTCGGCGTCACCGGAGTGCACGAGTCCTTTGAGGACGACGGGGCGATCGTTGACGTTCTTGTCGTAAGCCAGGTACACCCAGCCCAGTCCACCGTGTGCGATGCAGCCCTTGATCACATACTGCTCTGCGACCTCGTCGTCCGGATTCAGTTGCGGCAGGAAGGAATATGCGCTGCCGCAGTGTGGGCACCAGCCTTCGGAGAGGGCCCGTCCGTCGGGTGACGACCGGCCGACCGGGCGGCCGCAGTTCCAGCAGAACCGCTTCGATTCGGCCACCACCGGATTGGTCATCAGCGCTTCGAGCGGATCCTTGGCCGGCACCCGGGGGATCTCCACCAGACCACCGCCGAGGCGGCGGGTCGGCGACAGTGCGCGCGTCACCGTGGTCAAGTGATCGTGCGGTTCGGTGTCTTCCGTGCCGACCGACGTGCTGTCGACATCGTCATCCAGACGTGGACGGAAGATCGCCTGAGTGGCCATCGGGCGCATCGTCGACATGGAGTCCATGCCGAGATCGTCGAAGCTGGCCGGTTGGGTGCCGGGGCTCTCGTCGTAGTCTTTCGCCTCGGCCATCAGTCCGAATACCTCGCGACTGGCGGCGCCGGAGCCGGACCGAGCACCGTTAACCACTTGCGGTACAACGTGTACCAGGTGCCGTCGCGGCGGATCCGCTCCAGCGTGCCATTGACGAACCGCACCAATCCGGTGTTCTTCAGGTTCACACCGATCCCGTAGGGCTCTTCGTTGAGGCTGGGCCCGACGATGTGAAGGTACGGGTCTTGCGATACCAGGCCGGCCAGGATCGAGTCGTCGGTGCTGACCGCGTCGACCTGCCGCTGCTGCAACGCCACTAGGCAGTCGGCCCACGTCACCACGCCGACGATCATCGGGGGCGGGCTGATCTGTTGAATCCGGTCGAGCGACGTCGTGCCCTTCGCGACGCACACCCGCTTGCCGGACAGATCGGACGGCTGGGAGATCGACGAATCCCGCGCGGCCAGAATCCGTTGGTTGGCGTTCAGGTACACCGTCGAGAAACCGACCTGCTTCTTGCGCTCACAGGTGATGGTCATGGTCTTGACGACGACATCGACCTGATTGTTCTGCAGCGCGGCGATGCGGTCGGCCGACGACAGGATGCGGTACTCGACCTGCGACGGGCTGCCGAAGATGTCACGCGCGATCTCGCCGGCGATGTCGACGTCGAAGCCCGTGATCTCGCCGGTGATCGGATCGCGGAAGGAAAACAGGTTGCTGCCGATGTCGAGCCCGACGATCAGCCTGCCGCGGTTGCGAATGGTGGCGACGGCGGCGTCCGCTTCGGCTTTGTTGCTGAACGGCCGCAGGCTCGCGGTGCGATTGCAGTCGCCCTCGTCTTCGGGGGCTTTCGGAGGCGCCGGTGGCAGCTCCTGCATGCCTGCGGGTGTGGGTGGCGCGAGTGTGACGCCGGGTGACGGCATCACCGCAGCGCCCTGCGCGCAACCGGTCAGCACCGCCGCGGCGGCGAGCAGAAATACGGGGATTGCGCCCCCCGTCCGTCTGTTCTTCGCGCGAGCGCTCATCACCGGTACTCACTCAGCCTTGGCCACAACCCGAGCGCCACCGCCAACGCGGCAACGACCGACAGCACCGCGGCGCCGACCGTCGCACCCGACAGCACCCGGCGGGCGTTGAGAATGTCGTTGCGCAACTGGCTGCGGCTTTCCCCGATGCCTTTCGTCAGCGCCGTGTCGAGCTTGTCGAACGCGGGGGTCGAGTCGTCTTCGCCGGTGCCCAGCGCCACCTGGGTAGCGGCCTGGTAATTGCCGACCGCGATGTAGGCGTTGATCCGGTCGTCGGCGGCCCGCCACCGCTTCAGCAGTTGTTCGGCGTCGGCCAGGTCGGCCTTGTCGATCGCGTCGGAGCGAGACAGGTAGTCGGACAGTTGCTGCTGCATCGAGTCGATGCGCTGGTAGTAGGACTGCTTGCGCACGTCCTCGTCACCGCGCCGGATCAACGACAGCGTCTCGTCGGCACGCGCCTGCTGCGCGGTGATCGCGAGGCTGGTCACGGTCTTGAGTGACTCAGCCGCAGTGTCTTTCGCGCTGCGGCTGTCCGCAGTCGAGATGACGAGGGCGGTGCCCACCCATATCAACATAATCAGCACGGCAAGGCCGCCCGCGACAAAGCCGATATTCACCCGGCGGCGAGTCCGGCGCGCGAGCCAGCGATTTGCGAACGCACCGAACAACAGCGTCGCGAGCACCACGAGAATGACCGGCCCGGGAATTCTCGCCGACGCGGTCGTCTCCGCGTCCACTCGCGCCGACGTCTCTTCGTAGAGCCGCTGCGCGTCGGGCAGCATCTGCGTCTGCATCAACGACGACGCCTCGGACAGGTACGACGAGCCGACCGGGTTGCCGGCGCGGTTGTTGGTGCGGGCCGTTTCGACCAGCCCGGTATATACGGACAGCTGGGCGTTGACCCGGCCGAGAAGTTGCACCATCGGCTCGTCGGTCAGCCCGCTGGACGCGCGGGTGACCGCGACCGACGCGTCGGTGATGGCCTGCTCGTAGCGCTGCCGGACGTCGCGTGGTTCCGAGCCCGCGATGAACGCGGTCGCCGCCGCGGCGTCGGCCACCGAGAGGGTTGTGTACAGCTGGCCGGCCGCGAACGACAGCGGCTCGGTGTGATTAAGAACTGTTGTGAGCGCCTCTTGGCGGTCGTTGATCGTCGTCGACGTGGCAAACGCGCTGGCAATCACGAGCGCCGACAGCACAACCCCGATGGTCAGGATCCGGCCCGGAGTGGTCCATAGGAACCACCAGCGTGGGTGCGCTGGTGTTGCCGGCGACCGCGACGCAAGTGGCTCGGTCGACGGGTGCGCCAACTCCACAGTCACGTGTGCGCGAACCTCATCTTTTCGCTGCTCTCCGGCTATCGCCCCGACCGTTTACCACTCTATAAAAGAATTCTAAGAGTTTCACACGTGACGCGTGGGTATTCGAGGTGCACGTCTTTCGACCGTGTTCCTTAAGCTGAGGGCGTGCGAGGCGACGGAGACGGCTGGGTGTTGTCTGATACCGGCGCCGCTTATTGGGGCAAGCACGGGGCGGCCGGTCTGCTGCTGCGAGCGCCGGGGCGCGACGGCTCACCCGCCGTGCTGTTGCAACACCGCGCGCCGTGGAGTCATCAGGGCGGCACGTGGGGTCTGCCGGGCGGCGCCCGCGACAGCCATGAGACGGCCGAGCAGGCCGCCGTCCGCGAGGCTCACGAGGAAGCCGGGCTGCCTGCCGATCTGCTGACCGTGCGCACCACCGTCATCACCGCGACCGCGGCCGGCAGTCATTGGACGTATACGACGGTGATCGCCGACGCCGCCGAACTGCTCGAGACGGTGCCCAACCGCGAGAGCTCGGAGCTGCGCTGGGTCGCCGAGGACGACGTGGTCGAGCTCCCTTTGCATCCGGGGTTCGCCGCCAGCTGGGAGCGGCTGCGTGAAGTGGCGGCGACTATTCCGCTGCTGCAAGCCGAGCTTTGAGGCGTTGCGCCGCGGCCGTGGGGTCCGCCGCGCCGGTGATTGCGCGGACGACTACGATGCGGCGTGCGCCGGCCGCGAGGACTTCGGGCAGCCGCTGTTCGTCGATGCCGCCGATCGCGAACCACGGCTTGTCCGTTGCCAATTCGGCCGTGGTGCGGACCAGATCCAGACCCGGCGCCGGACGACCGGGTTTGGTGGGGGTTGGCCAGCACGGGCCGACGCAGAAGTAGTCGACGGCTTCGGTCACCGCGGCGACGGTTTGTGTCGCGTCATGCGTCGACCGACCGATCAGGGGGCGGCGGCCGATGATGTCGCGGGCGATCGCCAGCGGCAGGTCGTCCTGGCCCAGGTGCAACACGTCGGCACCCGAGGCCACCGCGATGTCTGCGCGATCGTTGACCGCCAGCAGCGCGTTGTGGCGGCGTGCCGCGTCGGCGAGCACCTCCAGTGCATCCAGCTCCTGCCGCGCCTCGAGCGGGCCGAACTGCTGCTCTCCCGGTGAACCTTTGTCGCGCAGCTGGATGATGTCGACTCCGCCGGCCAGCGCCGCCTCGGCGAATTCGGCCAGGTCACCGCGCTCACGGCGGGCGTCGGTGCAGAGATACAGCGACGCCGAGGCCAGCCGTTCACCGGGTGTATGCACACGGCGACGGTAACGGCTACCGTGGATGGACAACACGGGAGTCCCTGGACCGCGGACTGAGAGTAGGCGCGCCCGCCTTTACCGTCACACCTGATCCGGGTCATGCCGGCGAAGGGAGGAGGAAGATGCCCCACGGATCACTGGCCGTCATCGGTGGCGGCGTCATCGGGCTGTCCGTCGCGCGGCGCGCCGCACTGGACGGCTGGACCGTCCGCGTGCACAGAAGCGGCGAACGCGGCGCGTCGTGGGTCGCCGGTGGCATGCTCGCCCCGCACAGCGAAGGCTGGCCCGGCGAGGAGCGTCTGCTGCAGTTGGGTTTGGCGTCGCTGGCCATGTGGCACGACGGATTTCTCGACGGGTTGCCCGCCGACGTCGTCACCGCGCACGAATCATTGGTGGTCGGTGTGGACCGCGCCGATGCCGCAGACCTGAAGACAGTCGGGGAGTGGCTGGCCGCCCAGGGCCATCCCGTCACGCTGACGTCGGCCGCCCGCGACATCGAACCGCTTCTGGCCCAAGGCATTCGACGCGGATTCGTCGCGGAAACCGAACTGGCCGTTGACAATCGGGCCGTCGTTGAAGCACTGGAGGCGCACTGCGAGCGGCTCGGCGTGCAGTGGGCGCCCCCGGTTGTCGAGCTGGCTGCGGTGCAGGCCGACGCAGTCGTCATCGCAAACGGCATCGACGCGCCTTCGCTGTGGCCCGGGTTGCCCATCCGGCCGGTGAAGGGCGAGGTGCTGCGGCTGCGCTGGCGGCGCGGCTGTATGCCGGTGCCGCAGCGTGTGATCCGGGCCCGTGTGCACGGCCGCCAGGTGTATCTGGTGCCGCGCGCCGACGGGGTGGTCGTCGGCGCCACCCAGTACGAGCACGGCCGCGACACCGCACCGGCTGTGACGGGCGTGCGTGAGCTGCTCGACGATGCGTGCGCGGTGATGCCCTCGCTGGGGGAGTACGAACTCGCCGAATGCGCCGCCGGTTTGCGTCCGATGACACCGGACGGGTTGCCGATCGTCGAGCGGCTCGATGAGCGCACACTGGTCGCTGCGGGGCACGGGCGCAACGGATTTCTACTCGCGCCGTGGACCGCCGAGCGGATCGCGGCCGAACTGAACGTCACGGTGGGAGCAAGCCGATGAAAGTGACCGTCAACGACGAAGCGGTCGAGATCGATGAGCAGACGACCGTCGCGGCGCTGCTGGAAAGCCTTGGCTTTCCGGAGAAGGGCATCGCGGTCGCCGTCGACTGGTCGGTGCTGCCCCGATCGGAATGGCAGACCGCGCTGGCCGATGGCGCGCGGGTGGAAGTGGTAACGGCGGTGCAGGGTGGCTGATTCCAAGTTGACGATCGCCGGTCGTGAGTTCGGCTCCCGGCTGATCATGGGCACCGGCGGCGCCGCGAACCTGAGCGTGCTCGAGGAGGCGCTGATCGCGTCGGGCACCGAGCTGACCACCGTCGCGATGCGCCGCGTCGACGCGGAGAGCGGCACCGGCGTGCTGGACCTGCTGAACCGGCTCGGCATCACACCGCTGCCGAACACCGCCGGCTGCCGCGGGGCCGCGGAGGCTGTGCTGACCGCACAGCTCGCCCGTGAAGCGCTGGACACCGACTGGGTGAAACTCGAGGTCATCGCCGACGAGCGCACGCTGCTCCCGGACGCCGTCGAATTGGTCAGGGCGGCAGAGCAATTAGTCGACGACGGTTTCGTCGTGCTGCCGTACACCAACGACGATCCGGTGCTGGCGCGCCGGTTGGAGGACACCGGCTGCGCGGCGGTGATGCCGCTGGGCTCGCCGATCGGCACCGGGCTTGGCATCGCCAACCCGCACAACATCGAGATGATCGTCGAGCGGGCCGGCGTGCCGGTGATCCTCGACGCCGGCATCGGCACCGCCAGCGATGCGACGCTGGCGATGGAGTTGGGCTGCGACGCAGTGCTCTTGGCCACCGCCGTGACGCGCGCAGCGGACCCAGCGACGATGGCCGCAGCGATGGCCGCCGCCGTCACCGCCGGATACCTGGCCCGGCAGGCGGGCCGGATCCCGAAGCGGTTCTGGGCGCAGGCCTCCAGCCCTTCGCTATGAGTCGCTATGTCGCGCTGGGCAGTTCGATGGCAGCGGGCCCTGGTATTCGTCCGCGCGCCGACGGCGCGCCGTTTCGGGCCGGTCGGTCGGCGCGCAACTATGCGCATCTAGTCGCCGAGAAGCTGGGTCTCGATCTGGTCGACGTGACATATTCGGGTGCCACCACCGCCAACGTCCTCACCGATCCGCAGCACGGGGCGCCGCCACAGGTCGGTGCGCTCGACGGCGCTGAGGATTTGGTGACCGTGACGATCGGAGGCAACGACGTCGGCTACGTGCCGCTGCTGACGGCGGCGGGACTGCCGCGCGTGGTTCGCTTCGTGCCGCTACTGGGCGGCGTCGTTCGCGAATTACTTGATCCGACGGCCCGCGATCGGGCGCTCGTTGACGTCGCCGAGTCGCTGAAGGAAGTGGGCCGCACCCTGCGCCGGCGATCACCGCGGGCGAAGGTGCTGTTCGTCGACTACCTCACGCTGTTGCCGCCCGCCGGTACGCCGGCGCCGCCGCTGTCCGATGTCGACGTCGCGCTCGGCCGCCGGGTCGCCGACACGCTCGAGCGGCTCACCGGAGAGGCAGCCGCCGACACGGGATGTGAATGGGTGCGGGTCGCCGATGCGAGCCGCGAGCATCACGCCTGGTCGGCCGAGCCGTGGACATCGAAACCGGGGTTGCCGTTACCGGGCAGACCGGCGCCGCTGCACCCCAACGCGAAAGGCATGCGAGCGGTCGCCGACCTCGTCGTCGCCGCGGCGACCTGACATCATGGAGCCGGTGATCGAGCTGGCGGGCCTGACCAAAGTCTTTGGCCGAACACGTGCCGTCGACGACCTCACCTGTTCGATCGAACCCGGAATGGTCACCGGCTTCCTCGGCCCCAACGGCGCAGGCAAGACCACGTCCATGCGGCTGATTCTCGGGCTTGACCACCCGACGGCCGGCACCGCCACCATCGACGGCCGGCCCTACCGTGACCTCAAGGAGCCGCTCCGAACCGTCGGGGCGCTGCTGGACGCCAGACAGGCGCACCCGAATCGGTCCGCGCGCAATCACCTGCGCTGGATCGCGGCGACCAACCGGATCCCTGCCGACCGGGTCGACGAGGTGCTCGACATGGTCGGTCTGACGTCCGTGGCGGACAGGAAGGCGGGCACGCTGTCGCTGGGCATGAGCCAGCGCCTCGGCATCGCCGCCGCGCTGCTCGGCGATCCACCGGTGTTGCTGTTCGACGAGCCGGTCAACGGGCTTGACCCAGAGGGCATCCGCTGGGTCCGCACGCTGATGCGCACGCTGGCCGGCGAGGGTCGCACAGTGTTCGTATCCAGTCACTTGCTGGCCGAGATGGCCAACACCGCCGACCGGCTCGTCGTCATCGGCAAGGGCAAGTTGATCGCGTCGACGACGGTGGCCGAGTTTGTCGGCCGGTCCGGCGTCGACACGGTCCGGGTGCGCAGCCCCCAGCTGGACACGTTGCGTCGGGTGCTGACCGATGCCGGACTCACGGTGGACAGCGACCATGGCGCCGCGTTGCTGGTGCGTGGCGCGGCCATCGAGGTCATCGGGGATCTCGCGGGCCGCAATGCGATTACGCTGCACGAGCTGAGCGCGCAGCGGGCCTCGCTCGAGGAGGCCTACATGCAACTCACCGACGAGGTCACCGAATACCGGGCAGTGAGCCAGTGAGCGCGGTCGCGGTGCTCGATGCCGAGCGGATCAAGCTGTCGACGACTCGGTCGGTGCTGTGGACGGCCGCCGGGGTGGCGCTGCTCAGCTTCGGTCTGGCCGCACTGCAGGCGTCCACGGCATACGGTGCGGCGCCGCTGCCACCGGAGAAGGCCGCGATGGGGGTAGCGGTATTCGGCGTACCGGTGCTGATGGTGCTTGCCGCGATGACGGTGACCGGTGAATACCGCAGCGGGATGATCCGCACGACGTTCATGGCCACGCCGAATCGCACACTGGTGTTAGTGGCGAAAGCGATTGTCGCAGCGCTGTTTTCGGCTGTGTATGCCGCGGCGATGACGGTCGCCGCAGTGGTGGTCGCGCGCCTGATGGCCCCTCCGCTTGTCGGCTCGAACCTGTCGTTGGTGGACGCCTGCAGTGCGGCCAGACCGAAGCTGAGCAGCGCCACCCCGGCGGCCGTCCACAGCACCG
>DASRJA010000753.1:0-3860 GCA_035649695.1 Mycobacterium sp.
TGGTTCTGGTGCTGTTCATGGTGATCGACGGGTTCCTCGTGGGCCGCAAGGTGAACAAGCTTGTCGATCAGAAGTTCCCTGACAACACTGAAAGTGGTTGGAAGCTCGGCTTTTACGCCGCCAGCCGCGCTTCACAGCTGCGCCGGATGCGCGCCCCTCGGCCGCAGGTCAATCGCGGCGACAAGGTCGCCTGACCGCCGGTGCGCACGCTGGTGCTCGGGGGTATCAGGTCGGGTAAGTCGCAGTGGGCCGAGACGGCGATCGCAGAGTCGACGGGCGCCGGCCAGCCGGTGCGCTATCTGGCCACCGGCGCGATTCCCGACGGTGACGCCGACTGGTCGGCGCGTATCGCCGCCCACCGGGCTCGCCGCCCACCGCATTGGTCGACGATCGAAACAGTCGATGTACCAACGCAATTGCGCTCCGATGCTGCCACACCGACGCTCGTCGACGATATCGGCGGCTGGCTGACCGCGGCGATGGACCGCCGTGGCGCGTGGACCACGGGCTCGGTGGCGGCCGACGTGGCCGATCTACTCGACGCGGTCGAGGCGTTCCCTTCGCCGCTGGCACTCGTCAGCCCGGAGGTGGGCCTGACCGTGGTGCCGCACACGGCGTCCGGTCGTCGGTTCGCCGACGAGCTCGGCAGCCTCAACCAGCGGCTGGCCGCGCTGTGCGACCGGGTCGTGCTGGTGGTCGCCGGGCAGCCGTTGACGGTCAAGGCGGCGTCGTGACGGGCTTCGAGGTCACGGCGCCCGACGCCGACGTGGCCGCCGCGGCGCGCGCCCGTCAGGACCGGCTGACCAAGCCGCTCGGCTCGCTGGGCCGCCTCGAAGACCTGTCGGTCTGGGTGGCGTCCTGCCAGGGGGTGTGCCCGCCGCGGCAGTTCCAGCGGCCCCGCGTCGTCGTGTTCGCCGGTGACCACGGCGTCACCTCGGCGGGGGTCTCCGCCTATCCGGCAGAAGTCACCGCGCAGATGGTCGCCAATTTCGACGCGGGCGGCGCGGCGATCAATGTGCTCGCCGAGGCGGCAGGGGCAAGCGTGCGGGTGGTCGATATCGCGGTGAATGCCGCCGAGCCGCTGTCCGCGGCGATCGGCGCGCACAAGGTGCGGCGCGGCAGCGGCAACATCGCGGTCGAGGACGCGCTCAGCGCGGAGGAGACAGCCGCGGCGATCGAGGCGGGCCGTGCGATCGCCGACGAGGAAGTCGATTCGGGGGCGGATCTGCTGATCGCCGGCGACATGGGGATCGGAAACACCACGGCCGCAACCACTTTGATCGCCGCGCTGACGAACTCCGAACCCGTGGCCGTCGTCGGCAGGGGCACCGGCATCGACGACGCCGGCTGGGCGCGCAAGACGGCAGCGATTCGCGACGCGCTGTACCGGGCCCGCGGATTGTCCGCGGATCCGGTTGGGCTGCTGCGGGTTTGCGGCGGAGCGGACTTCGCCGCAATGGCGGGCTTCTGTGCCCAGGCCGCTGTGCGCCGCACGCCCGTGCTGCTCGACGGCGTGGTGGTGACCGCGGCCGCGTTGGTGGCCGACCGACTCGCGCCAGGCGCCCGGCAGTGGTGGCAGGCGGGACACCGGTCAACCGAGCCGGCACATGCGCTTGCGCTGCAGCAGCTCGACCTCGAACCGATCATCGACCTGCGGATGCGGCTCGGCGAGGGCACCGGCGCCGCGGTCGCCTTGCCCGTCGTTCGCGCCGCCGTTGCCGCGCTGTCGTCGATGGCCACTTTCGACGAGGCAGGCGTCACCGCGTGATCCGCTCGGTCACAGGCGCATTGGCGTTTGCGACCGTTCTGCCCGTGCGCGGCTCGGCCGGGGTGGGCCGCGGGGTCATCACCGCCTTGCCGGTTGTCGGCGTCGCGCTCGGGGCGGTGGCGGGCGGGGTGGTGTGGGCGTCGTCGTGGGCGTTCGGCGCAGGCAGTCCGCTTGGCGGCGCGCTGGCGGTCACGGTATTGCTGATCGCAACGCGCGGCCTGCACATCGACGGGTTGTCGGATACCGCCGATGCGCTCGGCTGCTACGGGCCGCCGGACCGAGCGCTGCAGGTGATGCGCGACGGCTCGGCGGGACCGTTCGGTGTCGCCGCGGTGGTGGTGGCGATTCTGGTGCAGGTCCTGGCGTTCGCGCAGCTGAGTATCGTCGCCGTGGTCGTCGCCGTGACGGCCGGCAGGGTGGCCGCGGTGGCGGCGTGCCGGCGCGCGGTGCCCGCCGCGCAGGGCAGCTCGCTGGGTGCACGTGCCGCAGGCACCCAGCCGGCCGCGGTGGTGTTGCTCTGGATCATCGGGGTGGCGGTGCTGGCCGTCCTGGCAGATGCGCGACGCTGGCAGGGCCCGCTGGCCGTTCTGGTCGCGCTCGTCTGCGCTGGGGCACTGGTCGCGCACTGCGTCCGGCGGTTCGGCGGGATCACCGGCGACGTGCTGGGCGCGGCGATCGAGGTGACGACGACGGTGACCGCCGTCGCGCTGGCGATCCGTTAGTTCGGGGCCACCGGTTTGTCATGTCAAAGAACACTGATTTGTATCAGAAACAGTTACAAACAGACAGAAATTGACACGGAAAGGGTTTAAGTTCTAGTGTCATTTTCTGTCGGTTTGTAACTAGATTAGATACAAAGTAGGTGGATGTGACACGCACCATCCCTCCATCGCTAGCGCCCATCCTGGAACAGCTCGAGCTGAACGGCGACGAACTGGTCACGACGGAGCGCCTCGACGAGTTGGTACGCGCGACTGGTATCGACACACCGACACGAGTTGTTGCGGCCCGACTGCGGGACCGTGGATGGCTGCTGACCACAGGTCAACGCGGAGTATGGGAATTCGCACCTGCGGCCGTCGCGGGACCCTTTAGCCGGGGCGGACCCACCCGCCTATTGCGTTCGTTGTTGGCTCGGCGGAACGTCACATGCGGACTTACGTTCCAGGCAGCAGCTTGGGCCATTGGAGCTGCGGACCGAGCTCCAATGCGAATCGAGGTCGCAGTTGCTAACGAACGTGATGTTCGGTGGATGCCGGACGGGTTAGACGTCTCGATCTTCGATCCGCAGCTGCCGTATCGCACGGCAAAGGGAGTACCGACTCTGCAGCCTGCGAGCGTTCTAACGCATATGGCGACGACCCCCGCCCGCGTTCGGTCTTGGTCAAGTGCTGCCGAATGGCTTCCCGATATCGCCGCTGAGATCACAATCGCCGACGCACTCACAGAACTTGGAGGACGTCCCGCCACTGTAGGTGCGCGGCTCGGCTACCTGCTACAGGGATTGCGGCCTGATGTCGCTGAGCAGATCACCAGACCTTCGACGAAGACGTGGTTCGGTCCGCGACGCAAGCTTGTCCGCAATGACGAGCGCTGGAAAATCGCTGACACGATACTCCCGTTCGACCCCCGTGACTTCGAGCCGGTTACGTGACCTCGCAACAGATCTCGATCACGGCAGGCTGGATTGCGCGACACACACCGACCGGTGCTGGCGCTGGCGGCCGCGACGCCGCCGTCATCGATATCGCGCAGGACCTTCTGCTTCGTGACTTGCATACGCGCGACGCACTGGAGGCTATTGTTTTCAAGGGCGGGACAGCCCTGCGCAAGTTGTACGCAGGAAACCAAGGACGATTCTCGGTCGATCTCGACTTCAGTCTCGCCCGAGCGAACGGCGCCTACAGCGCGTGACATGTGCGACTTGGCATGGATCGCTCAGCATCAACACGACGTTGGCAGCCTTGATCTCAACCTCATCCGTCGACTTGCTGTACTCAAGATATGGGTCGATTCCAACGGACTGGCAGGAGGAAAGGCCCACTGGAGACAAGGACACAAACCGTGTGAGTTCGACCCCACCTCTTGGTTA
>DASRJA010000754.1:0-2120 GCA_035649695.1 Mycobacterium sp.
CGTTTACGTCGCGACGCCGGTGGACGTCCATGCGGAGCAGACGATCGCGGCCGCCGAAGCCGGCAAGCACGTCCTGTGCGAGAAGCCGATGGCGATGACCACGGCGGAATGCGATCGCATGATCGCGGCCTGCCGCGCGCATCACGTCCGGCTGGGCATCGCCTATTACCGTCATTTCTATCCCGTGATTCTGCGCGTCAAAGCCATGCTGGAGTCGGGCGACATCGGGCAACCGGTCTTCGCGCAGGTGAACGCATTCGAGTATTTTGATCCCGCACCGGACCACCCGCGCCGGTGGCTGCTGGATCCGGCCCGGGCCGGCGGCGGGCCGATGATGGACTTCGGCTGCCACCGCCTGGAGGTGCTGATGCATCTGTTCGGCGCCGTGCGCCGGACGGCCGCCGTCACCGCCAACGTGGTGTTCGATCGCGCCGTCGAGGACACGGCCGCGGTGCTGCTGCAGTTCGAGGGCGGGCCGTGTGCGGCCGTGACGGTCACGCACGCGGCCGAAGAACGGCAGGACACGCTGCAGGTGTTTGGCACGCGCGGCTCGGTGCACGTTGACGAGTTGAACGCGGGCTCGCTCCGGATCCGCACGGGCAATCAATCGCGGGTAGAATCGCATCCGCCCGCGGCAAACATCCATCGGCCGCTCATCGACGACTTCGTCGAGGCGCTGCTGACGGACCGGGAACCGGCGGTGACCGGCGAAATCGGGCGAGCCGTCGCCGCCATCGAGGACGAGATTTATGCTGTCGCGCCGTCAGGCCGTTAAGGCTCTTGGCATCCTGGGCGGAGCGGTCGTCACCGGGCGGGCGGGCTCGGCGCAGACGCCGCAGGGACCGCCGAGCACTGTCACGAATCCCCCCAGGGACTTCGGTCCCAACGCCCCGCCCACCACCTACTTCACCGATCCCGACGTGCTGAGCGTCGATCCGGTGTTCGGCAACCTGGTGCAGGCAAACTCGGCAATCAAGCGACTGTGGACCGGCGCGCTGTGGGCCGAGGGGCCCGCATGGAGCGGCCAGGGGCGGTATCTGGTCTGGAGCGACATCCCGAACAACCGTCAGCTGCGCTGGCTCGACGACGATGAGCATGTGACCGTGTTCCGCAGCCCGTCCAACAACTCCAACGGCAACACCTTCGATTTCGCCGGCCGTCAGCTCTCGTGCGAGCACCTCACGCGCCGCGTCGTCCGCTACGAACACGACGGATCGACAACGGTGATCGCGGAGTCGTACAACGGCAAGCGGCTCAACTCGCCGAACGACGTGGCCCCGCACCCGGATGGCAGCTACTGGTTCACCGATCCGCCGTACGGCCGGAGTTTGTACGAGGGACGCCCCGAAAAGCGCGAGCTCCCGACGGCTGTCTATCGCGCGGACGGCAAAGGCGGCCTGACGCAGGTGGTGGCGGAAGAGCAGGTGCCCGATCCCAACGGCATTGCGTTTTCGCCGGACTACAAGAAGCTGTATGTCGTCAGCACCGGGCGCGGTCCGGGCGATGCCGGGCCGGGGGGCAAGGGCAATATGTTCGTCTTCGATGTGACCGCCGACAACCGGACCGCGAACGGGCGCGTCTTTTCGGAGTTCATGATCGACGGCGTCAGGTGTTCGCCCGACGGCGTGCGCTGCGACGTGGACGGGAACGTCTGGTGCTCGAGCAACGCCGGCCGCGCCGTCGGCTATAGCGGAGTGACCGTCTGGACGCCGCAGGGCAAACTGATCGGCCGCATCCGCCTTCCGGAGGTGTGCGGCAATCTCTGTTTCGGAGGCGCGAAGCGGAATCGGCTGTTCATGGCCGCGAGCCAGTCTTTATACGCGGTTTATGTGAACACGCAGGGTGCGGGTCCCGGATAACGCGCTCGTCCGGGCGCTGAGCGTGCGGACGAGAATCTGCCACAGAGACACAGAGGCACCGAGCCGCCGATTCGACGGCGTGGGCCTGCGGAGCAGGCCCACCGAGCGGCCGCAAACGGTTCACGGAAACGAGCCGCATTGGTGACGGTCGGCGGTTCGTTTCCGCGAACCGTTTTCGGCCGACCGCGCCGCTTCGCGGCGCGCCGTCGAATCGATCGTCTTGGCCTGGCACGCTCAGCGCCTGAGAGAACCGAGGTCCAT
>DASRJA010000755.1:0-6241 GCA_035649695.1 Mycobacterium sp.
CGACGGACCGCTAATCGGTCGGTCCGACGATCAGGGCCAGGCCCCGGATCGCTCGAATTCGACCAAGACTGACGCGGAGTCCGAGGGGTCCAGCCCCTGGCTGGTCAGCCACTCGTCACAGAAGTAGGTGTCCGCGTAGCGGTCACCGCTGTCGGCGAGCAGGGTCACGACCGACCCGCTGCGTCCCTCCGCGATCATCTCGGCCAGCAGGCCGAAGGCACCCCACAAATTCGTCCCCGTTGACGGCCCCACCCGCCGGCCCAGCACCGCGCTGACGTGATGCGCTGCCGCGATCGACGCCGCATCCGGCACCACCATCATGCGGTCCACCACGTCTGGCAGGAATGACGGCTCCACCCGTGGGCGGCCGATGCCCTCGATCCGAGACGACATCCCGGTCACGACGTCGCGGCGGCCCTGAGCGTAGGACGGGAAAAACGCCGAGTTCTCCGGGTCGACGACGCACAGCCGGGTGGCGTGGCGCCGATACCGGATGAACCGTCCGATCGTTGCGCTGGTGCCGCCGGTACCCGCACCGACCACGATCCACTCCGGAATCGGATGCGCCTCGTCACGCAACTGTTCGAAGATCGACTCGGCGATGTTGTTGTTTCCGCGCCAGTCGGTCGCGCGCTCGGCGTTGGTGAACTGATCCAAGTAGTGGCCGCCCGTCTCTTCGGCCAGCCGCTCCGCCTCCGCGTACACCTGAGATGACTGGGCCACGAAATGGCAACGGCCGCCTTGAGATTCGATCAGGGCGATCTTTGCGGCACTGGTAGACGACGGCATCACTGCGATGAATGGCAAGCCCAGTAGCGCCGCGAAGTAGGCCTCCGACACGGCCGTCGACCCCGACGACGCCTCGATGACAGTGGTGCCCTCACCGATCCACCCGTTGCAGAGCGCATACAGGAACAACGACCGCGCCAGCCGATGCTTGAGGCTGCCGGTGATATGCGTGGTCTCGTCCTTGAGGTAGAGCTCGACGTTGCACCCGTCGCACCAGGCCGCAGGCAGCGGATACCGAAGCAGATGGGTGTCGGCGCTGCGCCGGGCGTCGGCCTCGATCAACCGGACTGCGTTGTCCACCCACGACCGTGGCTGGGCGCGACTGGCTATTGCGGCCGTCTCGGTCACCGAACCGAGACGCTCGGGTGGGACTGGCCCGCCCGCATCCCGGCGTCGCGACCCCCGATGGGCGCCGCCACCAGCGTCAGCAGCGTGGCCTCCGGCCTGCAGCAGAACCGCACGGGATAGAACGGCGACGTGCCGATGCCGGCGGAGACGTGCAACTGTGTACGCGCGCCCCAGCGTGACGCGCCCTTGGCCCGCGACCGGTCCAGGTCGCAATTGGTGACGATCGCGCCGTAGAACGGCAGGCAGAGCTGGCCGCCGTGCGTGTGGCCGGCCATCACCAGCTGGTATCCGTCGGCCGCAAAGCGATCCAGCACCCGCGGTTCGGGCGAATGCGTCAGACCCAGCGTCAGGTCCGCTGCCGGGCTCGCAGGCCCCGCGATGGTGTCGTAACGGTCCCGGGACACGTGCGGGTCGTCGACCCCGGCCAGCGCGATCCGCAGCCCACCCACCTCGAGCTCGCGCTTGGTGTGCGTCATGTCGAGCCAGCCGCGCTCGGTGAACGCCGCCCGCAGGTCCTGCCACGGCAGCGGCTCGCCATGGACCCGATGCCCGCGGTTGGTCAGGTAATTCGCCGGGTTCTTCAGCCGCGGGCCGAAGTAGTCGTTGCTGCCGAACACGAACACCCCCGGCACGCCCAGCAGGTCGCTCAGTGACTGGACGACGGCGGGCACTGCCTTCGGATGGGCCAGGTTGTCGCCCGTGTTGACGACGAGGTCGGGCTCCAAGCGGGCGAGCTCACGCAGCCAGGCCTGCTTGCGCCGCTGCTTGGGCCGCATGTGGATATCGCTGATGTGCAGCACCTTCAGCGGCGACGACCCCGGCGACAGCATGGGCATGGTCACCTCGCGCACCACGAACGCATTGCGTTCGATCAGCGACGCGTAACCGATCCCTGCTGCGACCGAACCAAGGGTCACGGCGGCGGTGCTCTTCAGGACCGTCGAAGGGGCAGGCATGCAAAGAGACTACTGCCACTGTGCCGCAGGCACCGACTCTCGGCGGCGCGCCGTGGCCAATCGCACAGCGTGCTTACGGTCCGATCACGGCGGTGGCGGCGCTGGGGGTGGAGGCGGACCGAGCACGGGCACGGTGATCGGCGGTAGCCCCGGTATCTCGACGACCGTTTGGCCGATCTCGGGCGGCATCCCTGGCAGCCCTGGGATCGCGCCCGGTGGCGGCGGAGGCGGTGGCGGCGGGATGCCGTTGGAGATCTGGATCGTGATGATCGAGCCCGGCACCGTCTGCCCGGTCGGGGACGTCCCGACGACGGCGCCGTACGGCGCGGTGCTGTTGACCGGGCTGGCCTGATCGGCGACCTGGAAACCGGCCTCCCGGAGCCGCTGACGGGCGGTGTCCTGCGTCAGGCCGGCCACGCTGGGCACCCTGGACCCCGGCGCGCCCTCCACATAGCGCGGATCGGTCGGCGGCAGCGCCACGGGGCCGAAGTTGTTCGCTATCGGTTTCATCGCGGTGAACCAGGTGCGGGCGGGTTCGTTACCACCGAAGAGGTTTCCGGAGCCGCACTGGCGCAGCGGGAACGAGCAGAGGTCGCCCGGAGTCGTCGAGTCGTCGTAGATGTAGCTGCCCGCGGCCAGCGTGTTCGTGAACCCGAGGAACGCCGACGAGCGGTGCGCCTCCGTCGTGCCGGTCTTGCCCGACATCGGAAGGTCCCAGCCCACCGAGCCGGCCGACCCGGCTGCGGTACCTGCGCCCTGATCGTCCTTGCTCATCGCGTTGGCCAAGGTGTTGGCGAGCCCCTCGGGCACCACCTGTTCGCATGTTTCGGTGGTGACGGCCACGTCCTTGCCGTGCCTGTCGATGACCTTGTCGATCGGGTTGGGCGGGCACCACACGCCTCCGGAGGCCAGCGTGGCAGCCACATTGGAGAACTCCAGGGGGTTCAGCTCGAACGGGCCCAGCGTGAACGATCCCAGGTTCTGCCGCTTGATGAAATCAGCCAGGCTCTCGTTGCTGTCGGGGTCGTAGTCGCGGGCCGTGCCCGGCAGTGCGTAGGACCGCATGCCCAGCCTTACGGCCATGTCGACCGTGCGCTGGACACCGACCTGCGAGATCAGCTTGGCGAAGGCGGTATTCGGCGACGTGGCCAGTGCGTCGGTGACGTTCATCTGTCCGCGGTAGCCGCCTGCGTTCTTCACACACCAGGTCTCCTTCGGGCAACCCGGGGTGTCGCTGCTGCCAAGGCCCTTGGCCTGGAACTGGCCGGGTACGTCCAGCTGGGCGTTGATGCCCATGCCCATCTCCAACGCGGCCGCGGTGGTGAAGAGCTTGAATGTGGACCCTGCACCGTCGCCGACGAGGGAGAACGGCTGCGGCTGCATCGTCTCGCCCGCGTCGGTGTTCAGGCCGTACGTGCGGTTGCTGGCCATTGCGACGACCGGATGGCTGTCCTTACCGGGCCTGATCACGCTCATCACGCTGGCGACGCCGTCGAGGTCGGGGCTCGCGATGCCGTCGATCGCCGACTTCACCGGGATCTGTACGTCGGGATCGAGCGTGGTCTTGATCAAGTAGCCGCCCTTGGCGACCTGCTCCTTGCTGATGCCGGCCCTGGCGAGGTACTCGAGCACGTAGTCGCAGAAGAATGCGCGATCCCCGGCTGCGATGCAGCCACGCGGCAGTTCGTTGGGCTGCGGCAGGATGCCCAACGGCTCTTGCTTGGCTGCCCGCAGCTCATCGGCGTGCTCCGGCAAGTTGTCGACCATGGTGTCCAGCACCAGGTTTCGACGTGCCAGCGCACCGTCGGGGTTGGTGTACGGGTTCAGCGTGCTTGTCGACTGGACCATGCCGGCCAGCAGCGCCGCCTGCTGCCAGTTCAATTCAGAGGCGTTGATCCCGAAATACGTCTGCGCCGCGTCCTGGATGCCGTACGCGCCGTTGCCGAACGAGACCAGATTGAGGTAACGGGTCAAGATCTCCGGCTTGGCGAATGTCTTGTCGAGCGTCAGCGCCATTCGGATCTCGCGCAGCTTTCGCGCGGGCGTCGTCTCGATGGCCGCCCGCTTCTCGGCGTCGGTCTGCGCGATCACCAGCAGCTGGTAGTTCTTCACGTACTGCTGTTCCAGCGTCGAGCCGCCGCGGGTGTCCAGGTTTCCAGACAGATACCCGGACAGGCCGGTGAGCGTGCCCTGCCAGTCCACGCCGTTGTGCTCGGCAAACCGCTTGTCCTCGATCGACACGATCGCCAGCTTCATCGTGTTGGCGATCTGGTCGCTGGGCACCTCGAACCGTCGCTGTGAATACAGCCATGCGATGACGTTGCCCTTGGCGTCGACCATCGTCGACACCTGCGGCACCTCTCCCTCGACCAATTGGGCCGAACCATTGGCAACCACGTCGGAGGCGCGGTTGGACAGCAACCCGAACCCGCCGACCACGGGAAACATCAGCGCCGCGACGACCACGCTGGCCAACAAACAGCACCAGGCCAGCTTGATGACCGTGACCGTTTTCGGGGGCGGAGGCGACGGTCGGGGCGGGGGGCTCTCCGGCATGCGTTACAGAGTAACGACGTCGCAAAATGGCAGCTTCTGACGGTCGATTGCCCGGTTCGCTGGACGTCCAGATCAGCTGTTGCGTCAATTTTTGGTCCTGACGGCACGGTCGTCCCAAAAAAGTAGGGATTCACCTATTGCGCAGAACGGCCCTGACCACCTACGTTGGGCAGACAGTGCGATGTAGGTCACACCCGACCCCAGCACTGTGGCGTAGATCGCATCAGCGCTCTACACCGGAGGACTACGCCGTCGCGGAGCTAGCCGGGCGGCCTGGAACGAAGGGATCGCTGGTGTCAGCTACGAGGCCCGCCGCTCGCAGGACAAGCCCGAATCAGTCAGCTCACAGTTTTGTCCAAGGCGCAGAGGCCGAGGCTCGTATCGCCTGGGTATCCCAGGCTCGATGCCGCCAAGCCGATCCAGACGAACTTTTCGTCCGCGGCGCGGCCCAGCGCAAAGCCGCCGTCATTTGCCGGCACTGTCCGGTGATTCTCGAGTGTGGTGCCGATGCCCTGGACAACCGCGTCGAGTTCGGCGTTTGGGGCGGCATGACCGAACGTCAGCGCCGCGCGCTGCTCAAGCAGCACCCCGAGGTGGTTTCCTGGGCCGATTTCTTCGCCGCCCAGCGCAAACACCGCAGCGCGGTCTAGATCGCCTCTACGCCGCTATGCGGCGGAAGCCTCGCCGGTGATCTGATCGGCGATCGCCCTCAGCGCCTCCAGATCCGACACGTCGAACGGCAGCGACGGCACGCCCACGATCGCCACGTGCGGGTTGGCGCCGGTGAACCGCGACAGCAGCCGGATCTCCCGCTTCGCCGTCATTGCCCGCTCGGCGTGAATGCGCAGCACCGCCGCGGCCAACCCATCGGGATCCTTCTCCGCCAGGTCCTCGGCGGCTTCCTCGGCCTTCTCGGCGTGCAGGTCGCTCAGTGTCGGGTGAGTGCGGTTGAGAATCAACCCGGCCAACGGCATGTGCTCTTCGGAGAGCCGGTCGACGAAGAAGGACGCCTCCCGTAGCGCGTCCGGCTCGGCGGCCGACACCACGACGAACTGTGTGCCGCGCCGCTTGAGAAGCTCGTACGTGCGGTCGGCCTTCTCCCGGAACCCGCCGAATGTGGTATCCAGCATTTGAACGAAAGCGGCTGCGTCGGAAAGCATTTGCGAACCCAGCACCGTCGACAGCGCCTTCATCGCCAAGCCCACCGCGCCGGTCACCAGCCTGCCGATGCCGCGACCGGGCGCCAGCAGCAGCCGCCACAGCCGACTGTCCATGAAGCTCCCCAGCCGCTGCGGCGCATCCAGGAAGTCCAGCGCGTTGCGTGACGGTGGGGTGTCGACGACGATCAGATCCCACTTGTCTTGGGCGAGAAGCTGACCCAGCTTCTCCATCGCCATGTATTCCTGCGTGCCCGCGAGCGACGTGGCCACGGTCTGATAGAACTGGTTGTCCAGAATCGCTTCGCCCCGTTCGCGTCCCGAGTACTGGATCACCATTTCGTCGAAGGTGCGGCGCATGTCGAGCATCATCGCGTGCAGTTCGCCCGGCACCTCCGGGGCGAGGGGAACCCGTTGCGGAGTGTTGCCGAGATC
>DASRJA010000756.1:0-4289 GCA_035649695.1 Mycobacterium sp.
CGCTGGACTTCGCGGTGGTGAATTCTCGTCTGTCCGCCAGCCTGACGGCTATGTTGCCCACACCACCTTTCAACACATCGCTGAGGCAATAGGTGTCGACAACATCGTCGACGGCACAGCGATTGTCGGCAGAGCGCGATACGTCAAAGGTGACGAGGAGATCAGCCGTCTCGCCGCGACTGTCCGAGTCGGCGAACAATCTCTGGAGGCCATGGCCGCCGCTGCGGATGTCGGGGTGTCCCAAGCGGAAGTCTTCGGTCAGATGTTGTTGGCCCAAGTGCGGGCCGGCGCCGATGAACTGCATGTTGCCTGGTGTCCAGGGCGCTGGGGAGCGCCGCGACACCGATATGTCACCACCCCGCCCGGTGTGCTGACGCCGGGACTTTATGTGTCGACTGAGTTGATGCCTGAGATCCGCGGCTACCAGGCGCAGGTCGCTCAGCCGATGGTGATTGGAGAACCCGACGCGCGAGCCTTGGAGGTCTTCGATCGAAATGTGGCCGCCTTCGACGCCGGCTTAGCCGCGATGCGACCGGGCCGGCGATGGGGCGACGTCTTTGACGCGGTGGCGGCGGCCATCGGGGATGTCGACGGGGAGATGTTCACACTGCTACACGGACGTGGTCTGGGCAATGACGGGCCCCTCGTGATACCTGACGGCGCGCCGCGCGAAAGCGGTATTGCCGCGGAACCGATTATGGCGAACACGACATTCATCTTGAAGCCGTTCCTGAAGGTGTCTGAGGCTCCGGCCGCGTTTGCGCGCACCCATGACGTCACCTGGGGCGACACCGTCGTGGTCACCGAGACGGGCGGTCAGCGCCTGGGTACGCGACGCCGCGAACTCACCGTTGTCGGGGCCTGAGCAGCACATGCTCGCGGGCGGCTTGCGCGGAAAGTCGGCAGCGATACTTGCGCTGTCAGTCGGGGTCCTGGACGTCGTCACTGCGCCGAATGCCCTAGCCGACAACAAGCGGCTCAACGACGGGGTGGTCGCCAACGTCTACACCGTCCAGCATCAGGCCGGCTGCACCAACAACGTCACGATCAGCCCGCAGTTGTAGCTGGCCGCCCAGTGGCATGCCAACGACGTGCTCAACAACCGCGCACTCGACGCCGACATCGGCTCGGACGGGTCGACGGTGCAGGACCGCGCCAACGCCGCCGGGTTTAAGGGTGCCGTCGCCGAGACGGTCGCGATCAACCGGCACTGGCGATCAACGGCGTCGAGATCATCAACCAGTGGTACTACCGCCCGGACTACATGGCGATCATGTCGAACTGCGCCAACTCGAAAATGGGCGTGTGGTCGGTGACCAGCCTGGACCGCAGCGTCGTCGTCGCCGTCTACGGCCAACCGACCTGAATCGGTCGGTCCAAAAGGTTGGTGAGTGAACGACATGGAAAAGAGTGTGGCGGCCAGGCTACGCCGCGAGTCAGAGCTGGCGGGCGATGCCGTGCGCGGCACCGAAGACGAGATAATGGAGCTCGGCGTGCACTGCGCCTATGCGGTGGGCTTCGAGCGCCTGGCGGCGACGTGCGACGTCACCGACGATGTGCCTGAGGCGTTTCGATCGAAGTCGGAAATGCCTGTGGCGCCGTGGGTTGCAGAGGGCGTCGCCGCCTCCGGCTAGCAGCAGCGCGGATTGGGATTCGACTCGATCGCGTCGTGCCGCATCCGCCAGTACTCGCGCTCGGTCATGACCGGCTCGCCTGGGTGGGTGCTCCTGCGATGCTCGACGTAGCGCCGGTAGTGGTTATCGCCCATCAATGTGCCCCAGTACCAACCGATCTGGCGTGCGATTGTGGCAGCGCGTCCCATTGCTTTTGCACCTCCCGTTCCGCCTTGGTCGGAATAAGGCCTGATGGCGCGAAGAGTTTCGACGCGACCGGCTCGTCTTCTGTCAACGGGGTGCCGCCGCCCCGCAGCACCCTCATGACCATGATCAGCCCTGTGCCGAACACGATGACCACCATCAACGCGAACACGATCGACAGCGTGCCCTGGATGAACGTGTTGCGGATGACGGCTTCCATTTGGTCGACGTTTTTCGCCTGACCGAACGTCGTCTTACCGGCATCCAATGCATTGCGGTACTGGAAGTGTTGCGTCCAAAATCCGACCTTCGGGTCGCCGGAGAAGATCTTTTGCCACGACGCGGTCAGCGTGACCGTCAGATCCCACAACAATGGAATGCCCGGAATCCACAACCATTTCAGGTAGCCCTTCTTCACGACGACAACCGACACGATGGTCAGCGCGATCGCGGCGAGCAGCTGGTTGGCGATGCCGAACAGCGGGAACAGGGAGTTGATCCCGCCGAGCGGATCGGTGATGCCCATCAACAGGATGCTGCCCCACAGCGCGACGACGGCCAGGCTGCACGTCCACGCGCCCACCCGCCAGCTCGGATCCTTGAGCTTGCGCAGCGGCCCGCCGAGATTGGATAGCCCGTCGGACAGCATGAAGCGGGCCACCCGGGTGCCAGCATCGACCGTCGTGAGGATGAACAACGCCTCGAACATGATCGCGAAGTGGTACCAGAACGCCTTCAGGCCGGTTCCGCCGAACACGCGGTGGAGCACTTCCGACATGCCGATCGCGAGCGTCGGTGCGCCGCCCGTGCGCGACACGATCGACTTCTCGCCGACGTCGGCAGCGGCCTGCTCGATTTGTGCAGCGGTGATCGGGTCACCGGTGAGGGGGAGTTTGTTGACGTATTCGGCCGCCGTGGCCGCGGTGCCTCCCGTAGATGCCGCGGGTGCGTTGAGCGTGAAGTACAAATGCTGGTTGAGGATCGCGGCGGTGATCAGCGCCATGATGCCGACGAAGGATTCGGTGATCATGCCGCCGTAGCCGATCAGCCGCATCTGGCTTTCCTTCTCCAGCATTTTCGGCGTGGTGCCGGAGGCGATGAGCGAGTGGAAGCCGGACAGCGCGCCGCACGCGATCGTGATGAACAGGAACGGGAACAGTGCGCCCGCGAACACCGGGCCCTGGCCGCTTCCGGCGAAGTCGGAGATGGCGGGTGCCTGCATGACGGGGCGGGCGATCAGCACGCCGATCGCGAGCAGGGCGATGGTGCCGACCTTCATGAACGTCGACAGGTAGTCGCGCGGCGCCAGCAGCAACCACACCGGCAGCACCGAAGCAGCGAAGCCGTAGACGATCAGGCACCACCCGATTGTCACCGCAGATAGGCCGAACCACGATTCACCCCAAGCGGTTTCGGCGACCCATCCGCCGGAGATGACAGCCAGTAGCAAAAGCGCGACGCCGATCAACGACACCTCGGACACCCGCCCGGGACGCAGGAATCGCAAATAGATCCCCATGAAGATCGCGATGGGGATCGTCATCGCGATCGAGAAGACGCCCCACGGGCTCTGCGCGAGCGCCTGCACCACCACCAGCGCCAGCACCGCCAGCAGGATGGTCATGATCGTGATGATTCCGATGATCGCGGCTGCCCCGCCGACCGAGCCGAGCTCGTCGCGGACCATCTGCCCCAGCGAGCGACCCCGGCGCCGAGTCGAGATCCACAGCACCAGGTAGTCCTGCACACAGCCGGAGAAGACCGCGCCGATGATGATCCAGATGGTGCCCGGCAGGTACCCCATCTGCATCGCCAACACGGGTCCGACGAGCGGTCCGGCTCCGGCGATCGCAGCGAAGTGATGGCCGAACAACACGCGTCGGTCGGTTGGCATGTAGTCGGTGTCGTTCTCGAACACCTCTGCGGGCGTGGCGTTGTCGTCGCGCGGACGGACGATCTTCATTTCGATCAACCGCGCATAGAACCGGAAGCCGATCACGTAGGTGCAGATCGCCGCGATGACGAACCACACCGCGTTGACCGTCTCCCCGCGGAAGAACGCGATGATTGCCCACGCGACCGCGCCGAGCACGGCGATGATCCCGAAGATGATCTTGTGTCTGGTGGTGATCGGGGACCGATCGATGATCGCTACCGGCGGCAGATCCTTGTCGGTGCGGATATAGGTGACGTCTCCGTCCCGCTCCTCGATGCGGTCCGATGGTGCGGCGGTGGGTGTAGCCACGGTCTCTCCCTCGACATCGTCGTCTTACCCGTTTTCATGATCCTTTCACCGCTGAAAAGGTGTTGGGGCGATTCCGGGTATCGAATCGGTTATGACCCGCGCTCGTAGAAGGCGCGGACGGTGTCGATCGTGTCCGCCTCAGCTGGGCTTTTGTCGTCGCGCGGACGGACGATCTTCATTTCGATCAACCGCGCATAGAACCGGAAGCCGATCACGTAGGTGCAGAT
>DASRJA010000757.1:0-11299 GCA_035649695.1 Mycobacterium sp.
GCCGGCGAACGCCTGACGCATGACCGCCGCTTCGTCGGAAGTTGCTGCGGCAGGTGTGAGTTCGGCGTAGAACTCGTCGGCCTCGGCGCGCCGCTGCTCCACCACCCGGCTGAAGTCCCGTCCCAGAGCCGTCGCCGCATCCGGCCCGACGCCGGCCGGACGCAGGCGGAGTCGCAGCTCGGTGGTCTCGCCGGGACCCACCGTCAGCCGGTACCAGGCCGCAAACTTGGTGCCGCGTCGCTCCGGATTGACGGTGTCGGCGCCCGTGACGACGTGGTCGTTGATTCCGTCCTTCGGCCATCGTGAGGAAGACGGAACTCCGTAGAGCCGTTCAAGATTCGTGTCGTTGTCACAGAACAGCAGCTCCGGGTAGGCGCCGTGTGCGTCGGGTCCGGGTAACAGCTCGAGTTGACCGAGGAACGGATGGTTGGCGGCCACGGTCCCGGTCGATGTGGCCGTGATCGTCGGTCGGGCTTCATCGACGTCCCAGGACCAGGTGTTGCGGTACCACATGGTCGGAAGCACGTGCAACAGTTCGGTGTCGGGCCCGGCGTTCGTCACGCTGATCGTCATCAGGATGTCGGTCGGATCCGCCTTGGCGTACTGGACGTCGATGACCCAGTAGCGGTCGTCGTCGAAGATCCCGGTTTCGAGCAACTCGTACTCGGGGTCCAGCTTGCCGCGCCGCCGGTTCTCATCGAGCAGTTGTTGATACGGGTACGCCCGCTGCGGGTAGTGGTAGCGCCAGCTGTTCCAGGCGTGGCTGGGCACGGCATCGAGATACCACCAGTATTCCTTGACGTCCTCGCCATGATTGGCCTCCGCGCCGGTCAATCCGAACGACCGCTCCTTGAGGATCGGGTCATGCCCGTTCCATAAGGCCAGCGCCACGCACAGCCGCTGCTCGATGTCACAAAAGCCGGCGAGCCCGTCCTCGCCCCACCTGTACGCGCGCGAGCGCGCGTGGTCGTGCGGTAGGTAGTTCCAGGCGTCACCGTCGGGGCTGTAATCCTCACGGACTGTGCCCCATTGCCTTTCGCTGAGGTACGGGCCCCACAGATACCAGTCGCCGGCCTGGTGCAGACCCAGGTCGAGGCGACCGAAGCCGTCCACCCGCTGCCGCTCCACGCTTCGTGTGAATCTCACGTCATCGGACCGTGCCGCCTCGTTGGACATGTGTCCTCCTGAATACGTAGATGCGTTCGGCGCATCTTCGCGCCGACATCGCTCGCCGTCATTGTTGGAGCGGACGAGATGCAAACGGCGACTGTGTGCCGGCAAACACAGACTACGACTACCGCCCACCCTGGTCAGTGCCGAGCGTGACCAGGACGCTCCTGGGATCACCCGAAGGATCAATGAATCCCACAGTCACTCGAGCACCTGGGGCCTGTGACTGCACTGCCGCGCACAGCGCGCCGGCGTCTGGGATCACTTGGTCATCGACCTTCGTGACCAGCGCGCCATTAGGCAGCCCGGCTACGGCCGCGGGACTACCGCTTGTCACACCAACGACCCTGGCGCCCTGGGCGTCCATCTCAGTGCCTACCTGCGCACCTAGCCAAGCATGCGATGCCGTACCGGTGGCGATGAGTTCACTGGCGATGCGCGCGGCGTGATCTACGGGAATGGCGAAACCAATCCCGATCGACCCGCTCTGCGCATCGGCGTCGTCGCCAAGATGACCCAGCGACGCCGTTGCCGAATTCATTCCGATGAGCTTGCCGTTCATGTCAACCAGGGCGCCGCCCGAGTTGCCCGGGTTGAGCGCGGCGTCGGTTTGGATGGCGTCAAAAGCCGCGGACTGAGTGTTGCCGTCGGCGGCGCCGACCACAGGACGGTCTAGTGCACTGACGATGCCAACGGTGACGGTGCCCGTCAGGCCGAGCGGAGATCCGACGGCGGCAACCGGTTGACCGACACGAAGGTCGGCCGAGGAGCCGAGCGAGATCGGAGTTAGCCCCGAAATCCCTTGAGCCCGCACGACCGCGACATCACTCTCGGTATCGGTGGCGACCACGCTGAACGGGACGGTACGACCGTCGTTCAACTTGACCAGGCTTCTGACGGGCTCCTGCGACGCACCACCGGCCGCCGCGACGACATGGTTATTGGTCATGATCAGCCCATCAGAGGTGAGGATGATGCCCGACCCCTCGTGAAACTCGCCGCCGCCCAGTTCGGTTGTCAATGTCACCACGCTGGGCAACACCTTGGTGGCGAGTTGTTCGACCGAGGGGTTGACCGTCGACTGCGCCTGTGCGTACGAGGGGACGGCCAGTTGCCTGTCGATGCCGGGCGGGAGAGCGAGCAAAGCGACGGCTGCACCGACCGCCGCCGAAACTGCTGCCAATGCGAGGCCACGCAAAATCAGCGATCGAAAAGGCGGTCGCCGCCGCGGCGTCGCTATCGCCCGATGTGACGGGTATGGGGAGGGTTGCTTTTGATGCGGCGAATGCCGGCGATCGTGCTCAACGTCAGGCATTGGATCACGCAGTCGCGGGCAGTGCTTGGGGGCCAACTTGGCCGACGCTGCCACTGAGCAGCTTGCGCAATTGTCGTCGACCGCGATGAAGCCGCGACATCACGGTTCCGTGCGGGGCGTTTGTCAGAGCCGCGATTTCCTTGTAATGGAGCCCCTCGACATCGGCGTAATACACGACTTCGCGAAATTGCCCCGGGAGCGCCTGCATCGCGGCCTTGATGTCGTTGTCCGGCAATAAATCCAGTGCGTGATCCTCAGCCGAACGCAAGGCCGATGCCACCGAGCGTGCGTTGGCCTCGGTCAGGTACTGATCGGTGAGGTGCTCGGTGGAGTACTGCACCGGTCGACGTCGCTTCTGGCGGTAGCCGTTGATATAGGTGTTGGTCAGGATCCGCAACAGCCATGCTTTCAGGTTGGTGCCCGACCGGAATGAATCGAAATGGGTGTACGCCTTCATCACGGTTTCTTGCACCAGGTCCTCAGCGTCCGCGTGATTCTTGCTCATGCGAAACGCGTTTTGGTAGAGCAGATCGCGCAGCGGAACGACCTCACATTCGAACCGTGCACTCAGCTCGGCGTCGACCGACCGGCCCTGCACCGGTTCGCGGGCTTGTTTCATCCCCGAGTGGGACTGCGTCGCGGTCATGGTCATCCTTCCGAAGGTTGATTCGCCGGACCTGGCGGGGCTACGCGGATCGCTTTCGTGGTGCGAACCGCTCAGACACAGAGTCGACTGCTTCTCGCACGGTCTTTGCGTCCTTGCGGATTTGAATCGCCTGAACGATCTGGACCACGCCCATGACGACAAGCCACACGCCCGTGACAAGTGTCAGCATGACGATTGAATCGAACGGCCAAACAAGAACGACGAAGCCGGCGATCACAGAGATGATGCCAAGGACGGCATACCAACCCCGCCCGGGCAATTTCTGCTCACCGATCGAGACCGCGACCTCCGAAACACCTTGGAAGATAAACCCGATTCCGATCCAGATTGACAGCAGCAGAATGGCGTAGGCATCGCCGAAGTGGCGGAAAGACAGCACGGCCAGAACCAACGACAGTGCGCCACTGATAAACAGCAGAACGCGAGTGGCGGCGGACCGAGGCAAGGTGAACGCCAGAAACAGTTCTGTGAACCCGGTCAGTAGCAGGTAGACGCCAAATAATGTCGAGGCGACAAGAATTGTTGGACCAGGCCAGGCCAGCACGATGCCGCCCAAGACTATGGTTAGCAGGCCAGCGACGAGTTTCCACTTCCACAGCTTCTGCTCAAGAAGGTTATTCATGGCACTCCCTCGTTTCGTCGAAAGTATCGGTCTTGCGGCACGCCCATCTGCAGTCGTTGGAGGTAGACGGATACCGTTGCCGACGTTGCTTTTTCGTCGGCAACTTGATTCTCTAGCGAGTTCACCGAAGTGTCGATGTCGTCCGGGACAACCCGGCGTTGCAATTCGTGTCACCGCTAACACCAACGCCAGGCGCAAGGCGCACTAACAGCACTTCACCACTGGCGCGCTGTTGGCGCCGGGACCGTGTTACCACGGACAACTCTCGGTCGCGATCGTTGTGACCAGTTACATCGACGGCGTCGGTGGCTCGTACAACGATGGAGTTACTTGGCTCAGAAGTGATTCGGGACACCCAGTTCTGACCACAATGGACCGCCTGTTCCGTGTCGATATCAGTGACAACCGCGTCGTGTAGCCCAATCCGGAAACGTATCCCGATGGCATCGCGGTCGATGTCACGCGCGACACATTTACTGCAAATAGAGGAAATGACATGAGCGACACAATGATCCGGTCAATTGCTGTGATTGGAGTAAGCGCTGTTGTCACGGTTGGCGCTGTCGCCGTGGCTACACATCAGGATCCCGGCAGCATGGGCGTCGACGCGGGCTCCCCCATGTCCACCGGGGTTACCGTCACTGAATCCGTGGCACCGACAACACCTCCCGTGATCCGGGCGACGCCGGGCATCACGGGCCCCGCCCCGCTGCCACCCGAAGAACAGGGTTTGCCCGGATAGACCCCTGCTCGACCTGAAGGACCCAACATGGCATACCCATCAACCACATGGGTCGCCCCCGGGACAGACGGGCGGCTGGAGGTCTTCGCCGTGGGCAGCGACCACGACGGCGGCCAATCACTCTGGCACCGATGGCAGACCACCTCGGCCGACGCCTGGTCGGATTGGTTCTCACACGGTGCCCCGCCCGATGCAGCTGGTCTGCGCTGGTCCCCCACCGTCGCAGCGGGCGCAGACGGGTACCTGGAGGTCTTCGTCGTCGGTGACGATCTTCAACCCGACGGCCTGGGATCCGGTGGAGCGCTGCACAGGACATCGCAGACCACCCGCAACGGTGGGTTGTCCCATTGGCGTTCATACCCGACGGGCGGGCCGAACCTGTTCGGGTCGCCGGCCGTTGTTCGCAGTGCCGACGCCCACCTGCAGGTGTTTGGGTTGGGCGATGACGGAGCGCTGTGGCACATGTGGCAGACAGCTCCCAACAACGGCTGGTCCCAGTGGGTCTCGCATGGCGCACCCCCCGGGCTCGTCCTGAATTCCGCGCCGTCAGTTGCTGCCGGGGAAGACGGACGCTTGGACGTGTTCATCGTGAGCCAGGAAGCGGCGCTGTGGCACATCGCGAAGACGGCTATCAACGGTGGCTGGTCTGATTGGGTTTCGCACGGGAGTCCCTCCGGTGTGCTGTTCGGCTCGGACTCCACGCCGGTGGTTGGCTACAGCGCGGACGGACGCCTGGAGCTGTTCGTTGTCGGCAACGACGGAAGGCTATGGCAGATGCGGCAGACCGTCCCCAACGGCGGCTGGTCGGGCTGGAGATCACACGATGCCCCATCGGGCATGAAGTTCCTACGATGTCGGCCGGCGGTCGCCCCCGGCCTGGACGGACGGTTGGAACTATTCCTCGTCGGCGACGATGCATCGCTATGGCACCTGCGCCAAACGGGATCCAATGATGCCTCGTCGCAGTGGTTTTCGCACGGAGCTCCGGCGGTGGCCGGGTTGGTGGGGTCGCCGGCGGTCGCTCCCGACGCTGACGGCGAAATGCAGGTCTTTGTCATAGGCACCGACGGAGCCCTGTGGCAGCTGTCGCAGACCGGTCCCAGCGGCGGATGGTCGCAGTGGTTTTCGCACGGGGCCCCAGAGGGAACTTCGCTTCTTGCGGCGATCACCACCGGTTGAGCGCCGCCTCAAGGAGATTCGGGCGCAGATACACCAGGGGTGCATTCTTGAAACGCCAGGGAACACTCCATCGCCCTTGGTGGACTCTCAATCAGCCGGGCTACACGTCGATTCGCGAGCCCATGATCACCGTGCGATCCCGCGGTAGGGCGAAATGCTCGGCGGCGTCGGCGGTCAGATGGGACGTGGCAATGAACAGGTACTTGCGCCACTTGGACATCGTCGGCGCCGCACTCACGACTAGTTCGATGCTCGAGAGGAAGTAGGAGGCGTCGTCGACAGCAATGCGGCCTTCCGTCTGGCTCGGGTCGAGCAGTCGCAGCAAGTGCGGTACGTTCGGCGTTTCCATGTACCCAAAGTTTGCGGTCACGTGGATGATCCCGTCGTTGGCGCTGCCGAGCGCATCGACGCTCGTGCGTTCAGAGTCCGCTACACGCGGCACCGACACGGTATCGACCGCGATGATGATCACCTGTTGGTGGAGCACATAATTGCGGTCGACGTTCGCCCGCATCGCCAGCGGCGCTGTGTCCTTCCCGCGGTTGAGGAACACCGCAGTGCCCGGCACCCGTAATAACCGCGGCTTACGATCCGAGAGGCCATCGACGAACTCGCGCAGCGGCCCCTCCTCTTTCTCGCGCTCCCGGGTGACCACCTCACGTCCGCGCTGCCAAGTCGTCATCACAACGAACGCCGCGACACCGATCACCAGAGGCAGCCACGCCCCATGGACCAGCTTGGTCAAATTGGCCGCGACGAACATCAGGTCAACGAATAGCAACGCACCGCCGCCGCTCACCACGAGCCACAGCGGGGTCCGCCATCGTCTCCGGGCCACGTAAAGGAACAGCAGCGTGGTGATGGTGATCGTGCCCATTACCGCCATGCCGTACGCGTATGACAGTGCCGCCGAGCTACGGAACGCGAACACCAGGACCAGCACCGCCACCATCAGCAACCAGTTGATCCACGGAACGTAGATCTGGCCGATCCTCGACGCCGAGGTGTGCAGTATTCGCAGCCTCGGCAAGTACCCGAGCTGAGCGGCCTGAGACGCCACTGAAAAGGCCCCGGTGATCACGGCCTGGGAGGCGATGATCGTTGCAGCGGTGGCCAATAGCACCATCGGTAATCGAGCCCAACCCGGAGTGAGCAGAAAGAACGGAGCACTCACCGTGGCCTGATCGCCGAGCAGCAATGCCCCCTGACCAAAGTAGTTGAGCGTGCACGCCGGCAACACGAGGGCAAGCCAGCCCCAGGTAATCGCCGACCGGCCGAAGTGACCCATGTCGGCGTAGAGCGCCTCCGCACCGGTGAACGCCAGCACCACAGCGGCCAGTGCGAAGAAGGCAATATGAAAGTGTCCCACCATGAATTCCAGCGCATACACCGGCGAGAGCGCCTTGAGGATCTCCGGATGGCCGACGATGCCGCGCACACCGCACGCGCCGATCGCCACGAACCAGGCGATCATCACCGGCCCGAACAGGCGGCCAATCGCAGCCGTGCCTCGCCGCTGGACGGCGAACAGGGCGACAATGATCACCGCGGTCATCGGCACGATCCACTCGTCCAGATTCGGCGCAACGACCTTGAGGCCCTCGACCGCGGACAGCACCGAGATCGCCGGGGTGATCATGCTGTCGCCGAAGAACAACGCTGCACCGAAGATGCCCAGTGTGGCCAGTACCACGGCTGTGCGGCCCCTTCCGCCCAATCGCAGCACGAGTGTGATGAGCGCCATGATGCCGCCCTCGCCGTTGTTGTCGGCGCGCATCACGAGAGTGATGTAGGTCAGCGTGACGATGATCATCACCGACCAAAAGATCAGTGACACAATGCCGTACACGTTCTGCGTGCTGATGGGCACCGGGTGCGGGTCGCCTGGGTTGAAGAGTGTCTGAACGGTGTAGATCGGGCTGGTGCCGATGTCCCCGAACACGACCCCGAGCGCACCGACAACAAGGGCCAACCGCGCCGTTTTCGCACTCCCCGCTGCGCGGGGCGTCGACACCGATTCGGAAATTGTGTGCATTCCACCCACCTCCGTTCCACACCAGAACCCCAGCTCAGTGACCCGAGTCTTCAGGACATCGGGTCCTCCAGCGAGGTCGCCCGAGACAACGTCGCTCGAGTCTTGCTGTAGGCGTGGACAACGCCGCTGCGCCGCACGGAAATCGAGCGCTTCGCGATCAACCCGCCTCGTGCCGCGCGGCAGCGGTGTCCAATGGCACGTATTGGATATCGAGCCGCTGCTCGGGCCGTTGAGTCTCGGCCCTGACCGCGTCGGTGTAATAGACCTTGTCGGCGTCGGTCAGCGGGGGTGGAACAAGGCTGCGGGGCCACAGATGTCGGGCCCGAACGACATCTGCCTCAATCGCATACACAACCACCGTTGCTTGTAGACCGAACCATGCGAGCAACCCCAGCACCATGCCGAACAGGCCTGCGACGGCTTGGGCGTGGCGCAACAGATGAGTGGTGATGACGCCGGCTCCGGTCAGCAGCAGCTGCCAGGCGACCGCGCTGATCGCCGCCCCGGGCAGCATCCAGCGTGTCGGGACCCGTGCCGGGGTGGCTATCCGGTACGCCGCGAGGAAGTAGGCCCAGCCCAGGATGGAGCCGACCGCGATGCTGATCAGACGCGCACTCAACCCGTGGAGTCCCGAGGCTGTCGCCGCGCCGGCGGCTGCGCCAGCGGCGGCCGTCACCGCCGAACCGACAGCCAGTAGTAGTAGCAGGCCGCCCGCCCGCAGGTACTTGGTGGGAAACCCGGGCCAATCCACCCTAGGCACCGACCAGAGCGTGCTGAACGTGTTTTGCAGAGCGTTGGCGAAACCACGGCCGCCGACAAGGGCGCCCAATACACCGACTGCAAGCGAAAAGGCGTTGCCGAACGTGGCAACGCCGAGTTGATCATGGATCTGGGCGCCGATGATTGGGAACTCGGCGAATGCCGAATTCACCAGGTCACGTTGAAGCTCCGGGTATTTCCGCAACGCCACACCAAGGATCGTGGTCAGCGCGAGCAGAAGCGGAAAGGTCGCGACGAAGGCGTAGTACGTCAACAACGCCACTTGATTGCCGGCTTGATCGTCGCCGAACTTCTTCAGCACCGCAACGGCGAACGCCATCAGTGGATGTCGCTGCTGCCAGCTATCGAACCGGCGCGCCAGGCGCTCAACGCGATTCACCGGTGCGCCAGTTACGTTTGATCGCTGATGCGGCCCATGGTTGTCGAGAATAGAACGACTCGGAGATTTCAGCATCAACCCCGCGCTGTTCTCGAAATCAATTGTCGCCGTGGCCAATCTGAGGTCACCCATCGTGTCACGTCGAACAATGAAATCTCGACACTCACCAACGACGATGCACGAAGTGTCGGTGCGAACCCGATCGACACACGGACTCGCAACCGCGGAGTGGTCACGATGAATTTGAGCCTTGTTCTCGCCGAGTCGGCGTCACGATACCCGGATGCCGTCGCGCTGCGATGCGCCGACGTGACGACGACGTATTCAATGCTGGCCGACGATGTTGCGCGCTTCGCCGACTACCTCATCGATGGTGGTTTGGAACCCGGTGATCGGGTAGGCGTGATGCTGCCAAACGACGCTGCGTTCGCCGTGGTCTTCTACGGAGTCCTGCGCGCAGGAGGGGTTGTGGTGCCGATGAGCCCGTCGCTGAGGTTCCGTGCGGTGGAGTTCGATTCGACGGTCACCGACGCACGGATATTGTTTTACGCCGGTCGACACGCGGTGGCGACCGAGCTCGCCGCGGTAACCGCCGGCACGCAACCCGTGCGAGTGGCAAAGGGTGGGATCGCCACCCTGATTGCCGGGTTCGCAGGCCGCACTGGGCCAGTGGATCGTGCCGAAGACGACATCGCGGCCACCTTCTACGCCTCCAGGGCGACGGGTGCTCCAAAGATCACCCAACTCACACACGCCGAACTCGCCCGCAACGGATCTGTCATCGCGCGCCGCCTTCTGGACCTCGGGTCCGATGACATCGTGATGGGATGTCTGCCCTTGTTTGAGGGTTACGGGTTGTCGTGCGGTTTGTTGGCCGCGGCCTCCGCAGGGGCAACTCTGGAATTGCTGTCGCGGTTCGAACCGCGTCGGGCGCTGGAAGTAATTGCCGCTGAACGGGTAACGGTCTTCGAGGGCGTGCCTGCGATGTACAAGTCGATGCTCGCCGCGGCCGACCGTTGCCAGCCGGATTTCAGTTCCCTACGCGTCTGTATGTCCATCGGTGCCTCGATGCCCGAGGACGTCGTGAGTCGGTTCGAGGACAGGTTCGGCTGCATGGTCGTTCAGGCCACCGAGTCCGCCTTCATCGATGGGTGGCTTGTCACCGGCGCCTTGGGCGGAGAAGCGGAATGAGCATGCCGGGGACCCTCGCCGACAAGGTGATTTCGCGTACCGGGTAAAGGCCATGCAACTCGCGGGAGACGCTTGATCGCTGATGGAGCCCATGATTGTCGACGATCGAACGAGGCGGACGTTGCAACATCAACGCCCGCCGGTATCGAAATCGATGATCGCCGTGACTAATCTGCGGTCACTGATCGTGTCGCGTCGAACAATGACTCCTCGACACCCACCACGGACGATGCACGGTAGAGGCGGATAGCCCGCCTTGGGTGGACAAAGGAGCTTTCATGTCAGACGCCGACCTCAAGGCACAGTTCGAGAAGATCGCCGACTCGGCAAGAGCCGCGACGGACAAGGTAAAGGCGGCGGGTGAGAGGACACGGGATCAGCTGGAAGCTGACGTCGAGACTGCACACGAAAAGGCCGACGCGGCTGCCGATCGGATGAAGGACAAGGCGGATGCCGCCCGGGACAACGCGTCATCCGACTGGCAGGAGCTTCGCGAGAAGTGGCATGCCCACGTCGCCAAGGCTCGGGCACGCGCGCACAAGAAGAAGGACCAGATCGACGCACACAACGCCGCGGTGGACGCCGATATGGCCGAGGCGTACGCATACGACGCGATTGATTTCGCCCTGGACGCGATCGAAGAAGCCGAGTACGCCGTGCTCGATGCCCTATACACACGAGCCAACGCCGAGGCGCTCAAAGTCTGAGCCTAGAATCCATCCCAGGTGCGGGACCGCAACAACGGCCGGCCCCGCACCTGGGATCGGCAATGCAGCACCCCCCGGGTCGGTGACTCCCGCGTGGACACATCCGTAGCGCGAGTGGTGCAGGGTGAACGGCTGATGCAGGCCAGCAGCGATATCCTGCTGGGCTGGCTGCGAGGCGTCGGCCCAGACGGCCACGAGGGCGACTACTACGTGCGTCAGCTGCGCGATTGGAAGGAATCGGCGAGCGTGGAATCGATGGGTCCGCAGCTACTTGCCGATTACGGTCGCTCATGCGCACACGTCCTCGCGCGCGCGCATGCCCGCACGGGTGATCGGGTCGCCATTTCCGGCTATCTCGGTAGCGGTGACGTCGCCGACGTCGCGTTCACCCGGTTCGCCGAGGCCTACGTCCGACAGAACGAGCGCGACTACGCGGCCCTGCGCGAGGCCGTCGCCTGCGGACAGGTTGCCGCCGAGCCTGACCTCTAAGTCTTCATCAATGATGACGGCCC
>DASRJA010000758.1:0-7126 GCA_035649695.1 Mycobacterium sp.
CGGGATTATCTGTGAAAGCGCCCAAATAGTGTTCGGGCACATGGGCTTTCACTAGTTCGCGCAGCTCGTTGCGAAGCTCCGCGGCTTTCTGCCCCATCTCGAATTCCATGCTTACACCGACTCCGCAGCTTCGACGTCGGCCAGACCAAGCTCGCCAAGCACCTGCTCGGTGTCCTCGCCCAGCAGCGGCGCGGGCCCTGCGACCCGCCCCGGCGTACATGAAAACCAGGTAGGCACACCGGGAAACCGCACGGGGCCGTGGGGGGTGTCCACCGTTTCGAACAGGCCGACGGCGTTCAGGTGCGGGTGGTCGAACAACGCATCGGGCGTGTTGAGCGGTGCGGCGGGGATCTGGAGTTCACGGAACAGCGCCAACCACTCCGCGGTGGTGCGCTTCTTCATGGTCTCGGCCACCAACCCGTACACGGTGTCGATGCTGCGGGCACGCAGTTCCAGCGTGCCGTAGAGGTCGCTGGCCCAGTTCGGCTGCACGGCGTCGATGAACGCGTTCCAGTGCTTGTCGTTGTAGATCAGCGCGGCGATGTAGCCGTCGCTGGTGCGATACGGCTTGCGGTTGGGCGCGACCGTCCGCGGATATACGGCCGGACCGAGCGGAGGATCGAACATTGCCCCGTTAGCATGCTCGACGAGCATGAACGACGCCATGGTTTCGAACATGCTGACCTCGACTTCTTGGCCCTCACCGGTGCGTTCCCGGTGGAAGAGCGCCATCATCGTGGCGTAGAGCGCGGTCAGTCCGGCCACTTTGTCGGCCATGATCGTCCCGACGTAGTTGGCCTCGCCGGTCAGTTGCTCCTGCACCGCAGGGATCCCACACTCCGCCTGGATGGTGTCGTCATACGCGGGCAGATCCCGTTGCGGCCCGCGCCGGCCATAGCCGTAACAGTTGGTGTAGATGATGCGAGGGTTCAGCGCGGCTACTTGTTCGTAACCGAAGCCGAGCTTGGCGATCGCCTTGGACCGCATGGAGTGGATGAAGACGTCGGCCTCCAGCACGAGTGCGCGAAGCGCGGTCTTGCCCGGCTCGGATCGCAGATCCAACACGACGCTGCGCTTGCCGCGGTTCACGTTCACGAACACGCCGCTCATTCCGGGAGCGGGCCCAACCGAGATATAGCGGGTGTTGTCCCCTTCTGGCGGCTCGATTTTGATCACGTCGGCGCCCATGTCGGCCATGATCTGCGTGCAATACGGCCCCATCACCATGGCGGTGAGGTCGACGACCAACACGCCCGAAAGTGGGCCGCTAGACACGGTGCGCCTCCTGCGTGGCCATCGCGAAGCTATAGCGGATGTGATCGCCGTGCCCGTCGGGAACGACGGGGAAGAGGACAGGCGCCGACGCCTCCCGGATCGCCGCGATGTGTTCGCCCACCTCCGCGATGGACCACGACGGCCGATACACCCCGGGCGTTTCCACGACGACGGCCATGGCAACCCGACCCGCCAATGCAACGAGCATCTCCCCAGTGACAGAACAGGATTCGTGCGACAACCACGCAACCGCGGGTGCCACCAGTTCCGGGCCCATCGGTGGATAGGCGGAGGTGTCGATGCCTTCGGCCATTCGGGTAACCGCCGCGGGCACGATCACGTTGCTCTTGACGCCGTGCGGCGCACCTTCGATCGCAGCGACGTTCGACAGCCCGATCACGCCCGCCTTGGCCACCGCATAGTTCGCCACGTCGTGGTTGCCGTAGAGTCCACCGATCGACGACGTCAACACGATGCGGCCATAACCGGCATCGCACATCTGCGGGAACGTAGGGCGCACAACATGGAAGGCGCCGCGCAGGTGCACGTCGAGGACGGCCTCGAAGTCGTCGTACGACATCTCCTTCAGCGACGCCCGACGAACGTTTCCGGCGTTGTGAACGAGGATGTCGACGCGTCCGTACGCGTCCAGCGCCGCATCGATGATCGCCTTGCCCCCTTCGGGGGTCGCCACCGATTCGGTGCTGGCTGTCGCCTGCCCACCCGCCGCGGTGATTTCGCGAACCACCTCGTCGGCAGGCGCCGCGTCGGTGCCGTCGCCGCCGATGCTGCCGCCGGGGTCGTTGACGACGACCTTCGCGCCCTGCGATGCCAGCAGCAGGGCGTATGAGCGGCCCAATCCCCTGCCGCCTCCGGTGACGACCGCGACCCGGTCGTCGAATCTCAAGTCAGGCATCTGGAGTTCTCGCGCCCAGTGGCCAGTTATTGCACGCTTTTCGGCGTTCAAGCGTGGCATAACTGGCCACTCGACCACTATGAAAACTCACTTCAGCACCAGGCCATTCAGATCACCCTTGTCGCGCCACTGGATCAGCAGGTCCTCGAACGCGTAGAAGCCGGGCGAGTAAGGCTCGCCGAGGAATGAGCGGATGCCCTCTCCGCCACCACCGCCCTCATTGTTGTAGTAGCCGGGAGTGCAAGAAACCTCGAACGCCGAGTTGTCCATCGACAGTTCGCGAATGGTGCTGACCCAATCGTCCTGGCCCTCTTGACTCGGTTCGACGGTCGTAGCGCCCCGACTCACGGCTTCGGAGATGATGTACGCGATGTGCTTGGCCTGCTGCTCGAACATCGCGGTGGTGTTGGCCGAGACGCCGCCCTGGATGAAGCCCGTGTGGAACTGGTTGGGGAAACCGCGGCTGGTCATCCCGTGCAGCGTCTTGTAGCCGTCGCGCCAGTTGTCGAAGAGTGACAGGCCTTCGCGTCCTTCGATGACGTCCATCGCATAACGGCGGCTGATCTCCGTGGAGATCTCGAAGCCGCTCGCGAAGATGACGCAATCGACCTGGTATTCAACGCCGTTGGCGACGACCCCGTTCTGGGTCAGCCGCTCCACACCCTTCGACGCCGACACGTCGACCAGCGTGACGTTGGGACGATTGAACGTCGGCAGGTACTCATCGCTCGAGCACGGCCGTTTGCATAGGAACCGGTAATACGGCTTGAGCGCCTCAGCCGTCTCGGGGTCATCAATGACGGCGGCGATGCGGCGGCGCAGCCGTTCCATGATCTTGTAGTCTTCCTCTTCCCGGATCGCCATGATCTGCTCAATGCCCAGCGACGCGGGATCCTCGCTCGCCGCAATCCGCGCGGTCATGTTGCGCCCCAACTCAGTCCAGAAGTCGCACACCTGATCCGCCGCGTCGAAGACCACACCTTCGAACGGTGACCACCGATGGAAGTTGCGCTTGCGCTCCTCCTGCCAGCCTGGCTGCAGCGACTTAACCCACTCCTGATCAGTCGGCGCGTTGCCGCGTTCGTCGACGGACGAGGGGGTGCGCTGGAATACATACAGGTGCTTGGCATCCCGGCCGAGATGCGGGACCAGTTGCACGCCGGTGGCACCGGTTCCGACGAGCGCGACGCGCTTGTCTGCCAGCTTGTGCAGGCCGCCGCTGGCGTCGCCGCCGGTGTAGTCGTAGTCCCAGCGCGCCGAGTGGAAGACGTGTCCCTTGAAGTCCTTGATCCCGGCGATCCCCGGTAGCTTCGGCCGGTTGTAGGAGCCGGGCGTCATGACCACGAAGCGGGCACGGATGTCGTCGCCGCGGTTGGTGCTCAATCGCCAGCGTTTGATCGACTCGTCCCAGCGCACCGTGCGCACCTGCGTGGACAGGATTGCGCCGTCGTACAGTCCGAAATGCTTGGCGATGCGCCGGCAGTGTTCGTAGATCTCAGCCCCGTCAGCGAACTTCTTCGACGGCATGAAGTTGAGTTCTTCCAACATCGGGATGTAGCAGTAAGCATCGTTGTCGCACTGGATTCCCGGGAAGCGGTTCCAGTACCACACACCGCCGAAGTCGCCGCCCATCTCGATGACATGCACGTCGTCGACGCCGGCTTTCTTGAGGTACGTGCCCGCCAGCAGCCCGGCGATGCCTCCGCCTAGCACGGCGACCTCGATGTCCTCTGACATCGGCGCCCGAGGCGTCACCGGCGTGTGCGGATCGACCTCCGCGAACTCCGCGAACTCACCCTTGAGTTCCAGATATTGCTTGGATCCCTCTGCGCGCAACCGCTTATCGCGCTCGTACAGGTACTTATCCCGCAGGGCGTCGATGTCGATGTCATCTGGCGTCTGCGTCGGTCCGCACGTGTCAAACAAGGTCATATCTCAGAGCTCTCGTGGTTCGCCGGTGCCCATGTACTTGGACAGTTGGTAGTGAAGGTTGACTGTGCTGCGTTCGCGATACGGGTTCGGTTTGGTTCCAGGGAAGCCGAGCGACTTCATGCCCTGCTGCACTGCGGCCATGTTCGAGAAGTCCTGTGGCAGAACGGACAGCCAGTTAGGACTTTCCTTGGGCGTGTACTGCCATTCCGTCTGCGGCTCTTGGCCTTTGGGATACAGCTCGAACACCGCCACCTCGAAGATGCACTTGTTGGGGTCGTAACTCGGGTCAGGCCGTGCGGCGTAGCACAGCGCGCTGGTCAAGCCTTGGCCGATCTGGAAGTTCGGGAAGATCTGCCACGCGGTGCCGCTCTGCCCGAGAATGTCGGCCGGGATCGTCGGCCAGATCACCCCGCGCGCTTCGTCGTCGCGTCGCGCCGAGGACAGCCAGTGTTCGAGCACCTTGTCGGCCGGCGTGCCCTCGGGCAGCTCGTCGACGAGCCGTTTGGCCGCGTTCACCAGCGTCTGAGTGGTGGTCGCGTTGGTCTCTTCCATTGTGTAGACCTGCATCTCGGCTGTCGATATGCGCGGGTCGCCGGTGCCGAGCCGAATCTTCGACTTCGTCTCGTCCAAACCCTTCGGCGCGTCGTAGCCGATGTTGCTGTGCTTGCCCTGCGCCTTGGCCCAACCCTTGAACTCGCCGAACTTGTTGAACTCGGGATGCGTGGTGAACACGTGGTAGGTCTCGTTGAAGGCCTCCATCGCGACTTTCCAGTTACAGTCGAAGTACAGCCACTTGCGCCACTTGTAGCGCATGTTCTCCAGCCCGAACGGGTCGAGGATCTTCGCGGCGGGAAACAGGTAGTCCGCCAACGGTTCACAGTCGGGATCCATATTGATGAACAGCCAGCCAGCCCAGGTGTCGACCTGGACGGGAGCGAGATGGGTATTCCGCGGGGTCAGCTGGCCCTTCCAGTCGTCCTGCTCACGGATGTGCGTGCACGCCCCGTCGAGCCCGTACGTCCAGCCGTGGAAGCCGCAGACGAACGACTTGCGGGCGCGTCCGCGGGCGTTCTTCTCGCCTTCAGGAGTGTCGACGAGCCGGCGGCCGCGGTGCATGCACACGTTGTGGTGTGCCGTGAATTCGTTTGGGCCGGTGCGCACCACCAAGATCGAGTCGTCGAGAATGTCGTAGGTGAGATAGCTGCCGACTTCCGGTAGTTCTTCGACGCGACCGACCTGTTGCCAGACCTTTCGCCACAGTTTGTCGCGTTCCGCGCGGGCGTAGTCCTCCGAGATGTAGGCTTCCACCCCGATCGTCACAGGTTCCGAAAGCTCTTCGGCTGCTTGGACTTCGGTGTCCGTCATGCTTCCTCCTCGTGCCGACTGATGGCTCTGCGGAAGTTGTCGTCCTTCAAGAACAGTGAAGTGTTGTCGGCGCCGAGGTGCGTCCACTTGAGGTTGAGACCGCCGTCGACGAGCAGGGTCTGTCCGGTGATGTAGCTCGACAGATCCGACAGCAGGAACAGGATGGCGCCGGCCTGCTCCTCGGGTCGTCCGCGCCGGCCCATCGCGATGGCCTGACGATCGCGGTCGGGGTCCTCGCCGGTGTAGGTCCGCGAGGCGGCCGTCTCCGTCACTCCCGGCGCGACGGCGTTGACGCGGATGTTGTCCGGCGCCAGCTCGACGGCCATCGTGCGAGTCATCGCCGCCACCGCGGCCTTGGCCGTTCCGTAGGCGATGTGGAATGGCGCGGTGTTCATGCCGCTGATCGAAGAAATTGAGACGATCGACCCGGGGTCGCCGTGCTGCCGGATTTCGCGGGCCACCGCCTGGCTCATGAAGAACGCCGTCTCCAGGTTGCGGGTGAACAGGGCGCGCCAGTCGTCGCGCGTCACCCGGGTGGAGGGCATCCACGTCGACGGGTCCGCACCGCCCGCCACGTTGACGAGCCCGTACAGCTTGCCGTCGGTGCGCCGGACATGCTCGATCACGGTCGCGATGCCGTCGTCGGTCGACGCGTCGGCCGCCACCGGCACGACGGACAGCCCCCGCTGCGCGAGCGGGGACACGTGCTCGTCCAGGTTTTCCTTCGACCGGCTGACCGCGACGACAGTCGCGCCGGCCTCGGCGACCAGTCGCGTCACCGTGGTCCCGATGCCACCCCCGCCAGCGCCCGACACCACGACGATGCGGCCATCCAGCTTCAAGAGATCGTCCATGGTCACGTCATTTGTCCGGACAACATACGGTGCTCTGCATATTGCAGAACACTATTCCGCAGCGGGAATGTCCCCGTCAAGGTCGGCTTAGCAGCGGGCTGACACTATTGTCTGGACTAAAGAGGCTTGATACCGTCCGAGGTCATGACCTCGGTGCTGCAGGCCCGCTACTCCGCCGCCAACCCGACCCTCGCCGACGGCTGGCGGCTCGAGCGGCTGACCCCGCCCAGCCGGCTGTTCGGTGCCAACGGTCTGCGGACCGGTCCGGACGGACGCGTGTACGTCGCGCAAGTGACAGGCAGTCAGATCAGCGCACTGGATCTCAAGACCGGCCAGCTGGACACCGTGAGCGCGAAGGGCGGCGACATCATCGCGCCCGACGACGTTGCCTTCGATCCGCGCGGCAACCTGTACGCGACGGAAGTGATGGACGGCCGGGTCAGTGTGCGCGAGCCCGGCGGCACGACCCGCGTGTTGCGCGACGACCTGCCCTGCGCCAACGGAATCACCGTGCATGCGGGCCGGCTGTTCATCAACGAGTGCCGCGACGGCGGCCGGCTCATGGAGCTCGACGGCAGCGGATCCATCGTCCGAATGCTGGCCGAGAACCTGCCGTCGCCCAACGCGATGGAGGTCGGTCCCGACGGGATGCTCTATTACCCGCTGATGACGGCGAACGAGATCTGGCGTATCGACCCGAATGGCGGTGAGCCACAACGGGTTGCCGGTGATCTCGGGGTGCCCGACGCGGTGAAGTTCGATTCCGAGGGCTTCATCGTGTCGA
>DASRJA010000759.1:0-13779 GCA_035649695.1 Mycobacterium sp.
CGCCTCCAGTTCGGCGAGCAGGACTCGTTCAGCGGTGACTGCGGCGCGCGTGTCGGCGTCGTCCAACTCCGCCAGCAGCGCGGCCAGCTCTGTGTCGCCCGCACGGCACTCGACCGCGAGGGCGCCTTGAGCCGGCGCCGGCAACATCTGCACCGGCTCGAGAGTCTCGGTGACATCCGCCAGCCGCCCGATGCGGGCCAGTCCCGCCCGTGCGACCACGATGCCGTCGAGATCACCGTTGCTAACCCTGTTCAACCTGGTATCAAGGTTGCCTCGTAGGGGGCGGATTTCCAAACCGAGACCCAATGCTCTAAGCTGCGCGGTCCGTCGCGGGCTCGACGTCCCTATTACCGAGCCCACCGGCAACTCTCCGAGCACCATTCCGTCGCGGGCCACAAGCGCGTCGCGGGGGTCCTCTCGCGGGGGTATCGCGGCGATGTTGAACCTCGGGTCGGGTGCAGTCGGCAAATCTTTGTAGGAGTGCACGGCCATGTCCACGCGGCGTTCGTCAATGGCCTCGCGCAGCGCCGCGGTGAACACACCCACACCGATATTGGCAATCGGTCCGGTCGACCGGTCGCCTTCGGTGGAGATGATCACCAATTCGGCGGCGTGCCCGTTGGCGGCGAGGGCGTCTTTGATGACGCTGGCCTGCGTCTTCGCCAACAGGCTGCCCCGGGTGCCTATCCGGATTACTTCGTGGCTATCAGTCAAGCGCTACTCAGTCTTGTCGAGATCTTTTGTCACCAAAGGCAATTCGCTTGCGGCGACGGCGTCTACGGCCTGCTGGTCGAGCTCGAACAACTCGCGCAGAGCCTCGGCGTAGCTGTCGCCGCCAGGTGCGCTGGCCAACTGTTTGACCCGCACCGTCGGCGCGTGCAGAAGCTTGTCGACGACGCGGCGGACGGTCTTGGCGACTTCCTCGCGATGGTCGGCGTCGAGCCCTGGCAGCCGATTGTCCAGCCGCAGCAACTCAGCCTCGACCACGTCGGCGGCGCGCTGCCGCAGCGCGGTCACTGTCGGGGTGACCTCCGCCATTCGCTGTCCGGCCAGGTAATTGGCAACCTCGGCAGCGACGATCTCGCGGGCGGCATCGGCGTCGGAGGCAGCTGCGCGGGCCGACGGTTCGCGCTGAATGCGGTCCATGTCGACGACGAAGACGCCCGGGAGACCGGCGACCGCGGGATCGATGTCACGCGGCATTCCGAGGTCGCACATGACCAGCTGGTGCTCGCGGCGGGCCAGCGCGTGATGGACGTCGGCCAACGACACCACCGGCCGCACCGCACCCGTACAGCACACGACGACGTCAGCATCGGTCAGCACGGGCGGCAGGTGATCGAACGGGAAGGCGTCGGCGGCGACGCCGAGTTCACGGATGTTGTGGGCGAGCCGCTTCGCGCGCGGCAGCGTCCTGTTCACGACGTGGACGCGCTCGACCCCCGCGCGCGCCAAATGCTTGGCCGATAGCGCCCCCATCGAGCCGGCGCCGACGACAACGGCGCTGCGGCCGGCCAGGCCACCGAGTTTCGTTTCGGCCATGCCGAGCGCCACCGACACCACCGATGCCCCTGCGGAGTCGATGCCTGTTTCGGAGTGCACCCGCTTGCCTACCGCCAGGGCACGCTGGGACAGCTCGTGCAGGGTGCGCCCGACGGTGTGGTTGGCTTCGGCGGCGGCATATGCACGCCGGACCTGGCCGAGCACCTGCTGCTCGCCGATAACTGCGGAGTCCAGGCCGCTGGTCACGGCGAAGAGATGCTCGACGGCAGCTTCGGCGTACCGCACGTAGGCGTACTTCGTCAGGTCGCCCAGCGACATTCCGGAGTGTTCGGAGAGCACTGAGCCGATCACCGACAAGCCGCCGTGGAACGCCTCGACAACGGCGTAGACCTCGACGCGGTTGCAGGTCGACAGCACCATGGCCTCGGTCACCAACGAGGACTGCAGCACCTGGTCGACGATCTTGGCCTGATCGTCCTCGTCGGTGCTCAACTGCTCCAGCACCGACACCGGCGCGCTGCGATGCGAAACCCCGAAAAGCAAGACGCTCACGGCTTGTCCACCACGTCATCCACGGTAATCGTTGACCAGCTGGGCTACCAAATTTGCTCGCGTCTTTATCGGTTCGCCAGATCCGCCCGCAACCGGGGCTCATCGACCTCCCAGTAACTGTGCTCGGCGCCGTCCAACAGCACCACCGGGAGCCGGTCACCGAACTCGGCGCGCAGCGCGGAATCGCCTGCCGCCGCGGCGGCGTCGACGTCCGTGATCCTCAGTTCGAAGCCCAACTCATCGGCCAACCGCCGCAGCTGCGTCACCGCCCCCGAGCAGATCGTGCAGCCCTCCCGTGTGAGCAATTCCACCCGCCGGTTCACCCCGCCAGTATGGCGAGCCGGTGTCCTACTGTTAATTCGTGTCCGAAACCGGCGACGTCGTCGACCAAGAGCTCGCGGGCGAGGCCAGTGCGGAGGCCGCCGTCACCGAGCTTGCGGTCGAGGCCGTCACCGCCCCGCCATCCCCACCGCCAGACCTGACCGCCGCGGCGTTCTTCGACGTCGACAACACGCTGGTGCACGGCTCGTCGCTGGTGCATTTCGCCCGCGGCCTGGCCGCTCGCAAGTACTTCACCTACGGCGATATGGGCCGCTTCATCTACGCGCAGGCCAAGTTTCAGCTTCTCGGCCGGGAGAACAGCGACGACGTGGCCGCCGGAAAGACCAAGGCGCTGGCGTTCATCGAGGGCCGGTCGACTGCCGAACTGGAGGCGGTCGGCGAGGAGATCTACGACGAGATCATCGCCGACAAGATCTGGCCTGGTACCCGCGCGCTGGCCCAGATGCACCTCGACGCGGGCCAGCAGGTGTGGCTGGTCACCGCGACGCCCTACGAGTTGGCCGCGACGATCGCCAAGCGGCTAGGGCTGACCGGCGCACTGGGCACCGTCGCCGAATCGGTGGACGGGGTGTTCACCGGCCGGCTGGTTGGCGACATCCTGCACGGCACCGGCAAGGCGCACGCAGTGCGGTCGCTCGCCATACGCGAGGGGCTGAACCTGCGGCGCTGCACGGCATACTCCGACAGCTTCAACGACGTGCCGATGCTGTCGCTGGTCGGCACGGCCGTCGCGATCAACCCCGACAACGATCTGCGCGCCCTGGCCCGCGAGCGGGGCTGGGAAATCCGTGATTTCCGCACCGCACGCAAGGCCGCCCGGATCGGCGTGCCGTCAGCGGTGGCGCTCGGTGCCGTCGGCGGGGCGTTGGCGGCGATTGTGTCGCGACGCCAAGACAGCTGAAAGGCCGCTGATAGGCTCGCCCGCTAACACCTAGAGGGGAAGAACGACCAGCATGGCCATTGCTGAAGACATCATCGGAACCCACTACCGGTACCCCGACTACTTCGAGGTCGACCGGGAGAAGATCCGTGAGTTCGCGCGCGCCGTCAAGGACGACCATCCGGCGCACTACAGCGAGGAAGCCGCGAAGGAGTGCGGCTACGACGCGCTGATCGCCTCCCTGACGTTCCTGGCGGTCGCCGGCCGCAAGGTCCAGTCGGAGATCTTCAACCAGTTCGACGTGCCGATCAACATGGAGCGGGTGCTTCACCGCGACCAGAAGATCGTCTTCCATCGCCCGATCCTGGCCGGGGACAAGCTGTACTTCGACTCCTATCTCGATTCGGTGACCGAGTCGCATGGCGCCGTGGTCACCGAGATCCGCGGCGAGGTGACCGACGCCGACGGCAACCCGGTGCTAACCAGCATCGTCACGGTGATGGGCGAGGCCGCCTCCGATACCGAGGCCGACGAAGTGAGCGCACAGATCGCCGCCGCACGCGACGCTGCGATCGCGAAAATGATTGCTGGGCAAAGCTCGAAGAAGAGCTAGACCTCAGCCGAGGAACATGTTGCGGCGATTCGCCAACAGCTGATACAGCGTCTGCTGAATGGTTTCGCGAACCTGGTCGGTCAGCTCGAACGTGATCATCGGATCGTCGGCGGCCGATTCGTCGTAGTCGGCGGTCGAAATCGGCTCGCCGAACTGGATGTGCCACTTCGACGGAAGCGGCACCAACCCGACCGGCCCTGCCAGCGGGAACAGCGGGGTGACCGGGAAATACGGCAGTCCGAACAGCCGGGCCAGCAGCTTGACGTCGGCGATCATCGGGTAGATCTCCTCGGACCCGACGATCGAGCACGGCACGATCGGCGCCTTGGTTCGCAGCGCCGCTCCGACGAAGCCACCGCGGCCGAAGCGCTGCAGCTTGTAACGGTCCTTGAAGTGCTTGCCAAGGCCCTTGTAGCCCTCAGGGAAGACGGCGGTCAGCTCGCCGGCGGCCAGCAGCCGGTGCGCGTCGGCCGTGCATGCCATGGTGTGGCCGGCCTTGCGCGCGGCCTGACCGATCATCGGCATGTCGAACACCATGTCGGCGGCCAGCAGGCGCAGGTCGCGGTGCGTGGGATGCTTGTCGTGCACCGCCACCGCGGTCATCAGCCCGTCGAACGGCAGCACGCCGGCATGGTTTGCGACCACCAACGCCGCACCCGACTTCGGCAGGTTTTCGATCCCGCTGACCTCAACCCGGAACCACGAGTTGAAGAACACACGCAGCAACGGCAAAAAGATTGCGTCGTTGAGATGGCGATCGAACCCGAACTCGTCGACGGTGTAGTCACCCAGCATGCGTTTGCGGACGAACTCGGCGATCGAGGCAACCCGCTTGGCGAGTTCTGACGGCGTTTCCTCGACGGTCGCGGTGCCGCTGACGGAGCCTCTGCGCTGGTCGATCTCACGGACGACGGCGGCGATCTGCTCGGCGGTAGCGCGCCCACCGCTGTCCGAGAGCAGGGAGGGATGTCGGCGCGAGCTTTCGGCACGCGCAGCAGCAGCAGCGCGCCGCCCAGCCGAAGTTCGGCCCGAATTAGAGTGCAGCGGAATGACTTTGGCTTTGGGCTCGCCCGCCACGTTGGTACCTTCTCCCCACCCGATTGGAAAATATTTCTTGTTAGCGTCCCCAGCGTTGCGCCGCCGACACGGCGCGACTCTCCATTGAGCGTACCCATCGTGGCTCGATGATCGGAGACAATCCGCGACCTCTTACGTAATCATCAAAGGCCTCGGCAGTAGTCCATTTGGGGCTGTAGCCAAGGTCATTACGCATCCGCGTCGTGTCCATCACCCGGCCGTAGCTCAAATAGTCAAGCTGCTCGCGATCCAGTTCAGTGTAGCGAGTTGCGCGCCTCAGCGAATCCACAGCCCATAACGCGGAGCGCGGCACCGGCAGTGGAATCCGGCCCGAGCGACGGATGGCCTGGCTCATCATGATGACGCCGGACGCGCCTACGTTGAAGGTGCCGGCCCTGCCCGCCATGGTGGCGCGCTCCAGCGCGCCGAGCGCGTCCTGCTCGTGCAGCAGCTGCAGCCGTGCGTCGTGACCGACGACCGTCGGCACCACCGGGTTGGCCAGATACCGCGACAGCGCGGTGTCCATCGCCGGGCCGATCATGTTGGCCAGCCGCAGGATGCTGACCGCGATGTCCGGTCTGCGCCTGCCCAATCCGCGGGCGTAGCCCTCGATGTCGATGCTGTCGCGGGCGAAGCCCTCGCCCGGCGGCCTGCGGCGGCTGCTGCTCTCGGTGAACAGCACCGGATCCCGCGAACTCGAGCCGTACACCTCGGAGGTGGACTTGAGCACGACACGACGCACCGACGGCGCCTTCTGACAGGCCGCAAACAGCTGAATCGCGCCCATCACGTTGAGTTCCTTGAGCGTGGCCCGCCCACCCGAGCGCGGGGCATACGAGGCCGCCGCGGCGTGCACCACGGTGTCCACGTCGCCGTTGCGGATGACCTTGGCGATGAACGGGTTACGGATGTCGGCGCGGACGAACTCCGCGCGACCCATCCGTCGCAGCAGATCCTTGCTCGGCGCGATCGCATCGACCGCGATGACGTGGTTGATCAACGGGTTCTGCGCGAGCCGAGCGGTCAGATATCCACCCAGGAATCGGCATGCCCCCGTGACGAGGACGACCTTCGGGTAGTGGACGGTGTCGCGCGAGTCGGAGCCGTTCGATTTGCCCCCAGAATCCATCTGGACAGACTAGCGGCCGAGCACGAAAGCTACTTGCCGAGTTTTCTGCGCTGCACCCGGGTGCGACGAAGCAGCTTGCGGTGCTTCTTCTTCGACATGCGCTTACGCCGCTTCTTGATGACTGAACCCATGAACTCCGCTACCTAATGTTTCCAAGCCTCTTGACCCGCACACCTTACCTGGGCGGCGTAGGTAAACGGAAAACGCACAGCCCCGCTAGCCAGCGTCGAAGTATGAGCTTTCCAACATGTCGTGGACAGCCTTGGCGTGCACCCGGAACGAGCGTCCGACGCGAACGGCGGGCAACTCGCCGTTGTGCACCAACCGGTACACGGTCATCTTGCTGACCCGCATCAGGCTCGCCACCTCCGCGACGGTGAGAAATTGAGCTCGTGGCGGCTGGCCGTCGGTCGGGCTGGCGTCACGCGCCGCCTTCCCACTCGCCGAGTCCCGCGCCGATGGCCCGTTCATAGACGTCATCGCAACCCAATCCATCAGGCACGGGCAGTTCCAGCGGCTTCCCCACCGCTGGCACCAACCCGTGCTTACCACTGGGAGAATAGCGTGGCGGATGGGGTTACTGCGACGGGTGTGGGCTAATCGGTCCGAAATTGATTAATTACTCGGATGTAATTCCGAGCTGCTCAGAGCGCGTTTTTGCAGATTCAACGGCATTGGCGACCGCCGCCCGCAAACCGCCCCGTTCGAGTTCGCGCAGCCCAGCAGCGGTAGTACCGCCCGGCGAGGTAACAGTGGCCCGCAATTGCGCGGCGGTGGTGTCCATCGCGGTGCCCATCGCCGCGTCGCCGGCCGGCTGAGCCTCGTCCAGCCGCTCCAGCAACATCGCGGCCGAGCCTGCCATCGTTTGCACGACCAGATCGGTCGCCACCGACCGAGTCAGCCCCGCCGCGACGCCCGCGTCGACGAGCGCCTCCACCATCAGGAAGAAGTACGCCGGCCCGGAGCCCGACACCGCGGTGACCGCGTCGAGTTGCGACTCCGGCACCGTCAGCACACCGCCCACCGCATCGAAGATCGCCGACACCTCCTTGAGGTGCTCGGCGGTGGCGAACCGACCGCGCGCAAGCGCGCTGACTCCCCCGCCGACGACGACGGGCGCATTGGGCATCACCCGGATCACCGGCGACCCGGCCGGCAGCTTGTTCTCGTAGAACTCGGTCGTCACACCCGCGACGACCGACACGAAAACCTGTTCGGCGGCTTCACTTTCGGCCTTTGCCGCTGCTTCGGCGATCTCGTTGACGACGGTCCCGGCATCGGAGGGCTTGACGGCGACGACCACATAGGTCGCGGTGTCGACCGCGTCGGCGACCGTCGTCACCAACACCGAATACGTGTTGGACAGATACTTTGCGCGGTCAGGATGCTTCTCGGCGACCACCAGGTCCTTGACCTGCCGCCCGGCTCGCAGCAGCCCGGATAGCAGTGCCTCGCCAATACTTCCACCGCCGACGATCGCGATTCTGGCCATGCGCGCAAGCATTGCATGCGCGCTGCGGCACTGGTTATTCGACGCCTGCGGCGTCAGGCATCGGGCACCATCGCCAGTTGGCGGCTCTGCACGATGATGCGGCCCTCGCAGTCGACCACGATGTGGTCCTCGTCGAACCAGTCCTGGCCGATCTGCACCGTCGTGCACAAGACGCGCAGCCAGCCGTCGGCTGGCAACGCCCGCAGATACGCGGTGAGTTGAACCGTCGGCGCCCACCCCGTCCGGTTCACCCCGAACGTCACCGGCGCGGACACGTCGCCGCACAGCAGCGCGAAAAGCACGTCCGGCGCAACGCCTTTCGGGCGCACCCAGTATTCGATGATCGGTGGCCCGCCGTCCGTCCGCGGCGTGAATGTCGTCAGCGACGGCCGGATATCGCAGCCGTGCGCCAGATGCACGATGTCTTCCATCGGATGCCCGGGACCGATCGGTTCAAGGCCAGGCGGCGGCTCGGGCTGCATCAGTGCGATGACGGGGTTGACCGACAACAGCGGCGGCACATGATGCTCGGGGTCGCCCAGCGTGATGGCCGCGCGGACGGCTGTGCGGTCGCCCTGATTCAGTTCGACATCGATGAGGCTGACGCGACGGCCCCGCTTGCGCACGGTCGTGACCACCCGCATCGGGCCGGGATCGGGGGCCCACAGGAAGTTGCCCGACAGCGCTATCGGCTGGACGTCTTCCTCCCCTGCGCTGCGCGCGTGGGCCCAGTGCTCTGTGCGGGCGGCGTTGGCGCACAGCGCCAGCATCGCCCCGCCATGCACTTTCGGCCCGATGGTCCAATGCTCGTTCAGCACACCGTGATACACACCGTCCCCGGCTGGGGTGAGCGCCATGGCGTCGGTGAACAGGGTGGATCCCGGCATCTGATGTCCTTTGTGCATTAGCGCAGCAGGTGCTGGCGGGCGAACTGCAACGACTCCTTCAGCAGCCCTTCGCGTTCGGTGGCGGTGCGTGCGCCCGATGTGGTCACCTCGAGGATCACATGCCCGGAAAAGGTGCCGGCAGCGAGCATCTCGCAGACCTCCACGGTGGGCTGAGTGCCGCGGCCCGGCACCAGGTGCTCGTCGGTCGAGGCGCCGCTGCCGTCGCACAGGTGCAAGTGCACGAGCCCGTCGCCCATCCGGCGCGCCATGTCGACCGCGTCGGTGCCTGCCGTCGCGGTGTGCGACAGGTCGAGTGTGTAGTGGGCGTGGTTGCCGTCGAGCGGGTCATACGACGGCGCGAACGCCGAAATGCCCGGACCGGGCCTGCCGCCGCGCTTGCGCATCCGCTCGATCGACGTCTGCCCCGCGCCGAAGAATCGGTCCGCGCGAAACGGAAACATGTTCTCCACCGCGACCATCACGTCGCTGGACGCCTCCAGATCGGCGACCTGCTGGCTGAAGCCCTCGGCGTAGCGCCGCTGCCAGCGAAACGGCGGATGCACGACCACGGTCTGCGCGCCGAGTTGTTCGGCGGCGCGCACGCTGCGCTCGAGCTTCGGTATCGGGTTGGCCCCCCACACCCGCTGGGAGATCAGCAGACACGGCGCGTGCACCGACAGCACAGGCATGTCGTACTGCTCGGAGAGCTTTTCGATGGCGTCGACGTCCTGGCTGACGGTTTCCGCCCACACCATCAGCTCGACGCCGTCGTAGCCCAGCCGCGCCGCGTACTCGAAGGCGGCCTCGGTCCTCAGCGGATAGACCGAGGCGGTCGACAGACCGACCTTGATGGCAGGGCGCACTGTGTCTGTAGGTGTCTAGCCCGATTGCAGCAGTGCCAACGGTCCCAACGTGACCAGCGCCCCGACCGCCACCGCGATCAGCGTGCTGCCGATGTCCTCGGTCTTGCGCACCACGCGCACACCCACCACCAGGCCGAGGATCACCAGCACCGACAGCACCAGGGCCACGATGTTGTTCCACTTCCACAGCTGGTCGAACGCGATGAACAGGCCGGCGCCGAACGCGACCGCGATGATGCACTGGCCGACGACCCAGGCGCCGCGCAGGAACGACGATGTCGAAGTCGACGAAGGCACCGCCTCCGTGTCCGCATCATCGTCGAGGTCGATCTCGTCGGGTCGGGGCGGCGCGGCGCGCCGAGCCAGGTCATCAGCGACGGTCTGACCGCCGAACAGCGTGCCCGCGGAGGACCGCAAGTACGACGGCAGTTCCTCGTTCCTATCCTCGACCGCGGCCTCGGTGTCCTCGTCCTCGATCTCCGGCTCGTCCGCCAAATCGAGCGGGGCGGCGAACAGGTCCTCCTCGTCGACCGGGTCGGGGCTCATCTGCTCGGCGCCCCTGCCCACCGGCCCCACACGTCGCGGGGCGGGGGTGTACCGCGGTCGACGCGGCGGCAGCGCGAAGAAGTCGACCGGTTCGTCATCGGTGTCGCGCTGATCGATATGGGCCGCGTAGTCGGCGACCGCGTCGGCGTAGTCGTCGTCGACGTCGTCGTATTCGTCCTCGGCCGGTTCCGCCTCGGCTTCAACGTCGTCGACGTAGCCGCGGACACCATTGGTCGAAACCGCCTGGGGCTCGTCGGTGACTGCCGGGATCGTCCGGGTGGTTTCGGTGTCGTCGACGTCATCGTCGCCGACGATCGGGATTTCGCCGGTCAACTCGGCGACCGTGACGGCTTAGTTGTTGCCGCGGCGCCTGCGGCGCCGGCCGCCGACGGGCGGGGCACCGATCGTGCCGTTCTTCGCCAGCAACTCCGCGACCGAGATCGGTCGCGAGCCGCTGTGGTCTTCTGGTCCTGTCATCCTGTGTTGCCTCTGGGCCTAGCTAATGTCCAAGTCGGCGCCATTGCGCCTCCGTCCGCTCGTTTCAGCGTCCCCGCACGGACGTTTCGACCAAGGCCGTGCCGTCGGCTTCGCTGTCGAGTTTCCGCAGAATCAGCCCTTCTCGCAACGCCCAGGGACAGATATCCACACTTTCGATATCGAGAGCCTTCATGCTCGCCTCAGCTACCAATGCGCCGGCCACGATCTGTGGCGCCCGCTCGGCACTCACCCCTTCCAACTCCGCACGGTCAGCCGCGGTCATCCTAGAGATGAAATTTATGAGCTGCCTGAGGCCGGTCGCTGTGAGCGTCCTCTTCACCCGTGGTCCAGCCCCCGACGGGGCCGCGCCGGTGAGTCGGGCCAGCGAGCGGCAGGTCTTCGACGTCGCGACCGCCAGGTCGGGGTTTCCTGCCTTGAGCACCTTGGCGCCGGTGTCAGCGATCTCGGTGGCCAGCCAGTCGCGCAGCATCGCCACCCGGCGCCGGCCGGGCGGATCGTCGGGCAGCCATTCGCGGGTGAGCCGGCCCGCGCCCAGCGGCAGCGACAGCGCCACATCGGGTTCCTCATCGACGCCGTTGGACAGCTCCAGCGAACCGCCGCCGATGTCGATGTTGATGATGCGTCCCGCGCTCCAGCCGTACCACCTTCGCACCGCCAGGAACGTCAACCGTGACTCGTCGGCCCCGCTGAGCACCTGCAGCGCCACACCGGTCTCGGCGAGCACCCGGGTGAGCACGTCCTCAGAATTCTTCGCGTCGCGCACGGCGGACGTGGCGAATGCCATCAGCTCGGCACAGCCGGAGCTGGCGGCGATCTTGGCGAACTCGTCGATGGTGCTGATGAGTTTGTCGGCGCCCTTGCGGGTCAGCTTGCCCGAGCCGTCGATCGCCTCGGCGAGCCGCAGCGAGGCCTTGGTGGAACTCATCGGAGTCGGGTGGCCGCCGCGGCGGGCGTCCACCACCAACAGATGGACCGTATTGCTGCCGACATCCAGCACGCCTAATCGCACGCACCCAACTTAATGGGTTTACCGTTGAATGCTGTGACGGCATCACATCCCGGCGAGGTCGAACTGGACTTTGCCCGCGAATGGGTGGAGTTCTACGACCCCGACAACCCCGAGCATTTGATCGCGGCGGACCTGACGTGGCTGCTGTCGCGGTGGACGTGCGTGTTCGGCACGCCCGCGTGCAAGGGGACGGTGGAGGATCGGCCCGACGACGGGTGTTGCTCGCACGGTGCGTTTCTGTCCGACGACGACGACCGTGCCCGGCTGGATGACGCCGTCAAGCAGCTGACCGACGAGGATTGGCAGTTCCGCGAGAAGGGGCTCGGCAAGAAGGGCTACCTGGAGTGGGACGAGTACGACGACAAACCCAACCTTCGTACACGAAAGTACAAGGGCGCCTGCATATTTCTGAACCGGCCCGGGTTCCCCGGCGGGATCGGCTGCGCACTGCACAGCAAGGCACTCAAGATTGGTGTCGAGCCGTTGACGATGAAGCCGGATGTGTGCTGGCAGTTGCCGATCCGCCGCACCCAGGAGTGGGTGGAGCGGCCGGATGGGTCGGAGATCCTCAAGACGTGGATCACCGAGTACGACCGCCGCGGCTGGGGTGAGGGCGGTGCCGATCTGCATTGGTACTGCACCGGCGACCCCAATGCGCACGTCGGCGCCAAGCAGGTGTGGGAGTCGTACGCCCCCGAACTGACCGAGCTGCTCGGTGAGAAGGCATACGCCGAGCTGGCCGGAATATGTAAGCGGCGCAGTGGTTTAGGACTGATCGCTGTGCATCCCGCGACGCGCCTGGCCGAATGACCCTCTTTTTGTTCAAGCTGATTCCGCCGCGCGCGGATTTCGCGCAGACGATGACTGCGGACGAGCAGCAGGCGATGGCCGAGCATATGGAGTACTGGCAGCAGCTGCTCAAGGACGGTCGCGTGGTGGTCTACGGTCCGGTCGCCGACCCCGAAGGCGTGTGGGGCATGGGCGTGTTGCGCGCCGCCGACCGGGGCGAGGTACTCGCGATCGGCGAGCGTGATCCGTCAGTTCTGGCCGGCGTCAACACCTTCGAGGTGTTCGAGATCATGGGTGGGCAGACGGGTTAGGTGCCTTTCGGCGCGCAACCGCCACAGCCACACCGCCGTCGCCGGCAAGACGAGGATGAACACGAAAACATAAGCGCCGGGCAGGATTTCGTCCCACGTACCACCGGGTCGCAATGACAGTATGCCCGCCTGAGGCGTGTCGCCGACGACGGCCACGAACCAGCCGCCGACGACAGCGCAGACCGACCACATCGCCGCGGCGGCCCAGCGGCTGCCGAGCACATACGCGCGGTACCCCAAGTGAACGACCAACGGCGCGAACCACACCCAGTGGTGGCTCCAGCTGAACGGTGAAGCGGCTGCCGATGCCATGCCGACAATGCCGACGGCCAATACAGCCTGACCACGTCGATACGCAATCGCAGCGATCGCCACCGCGACGGCGGCGACGGCAATCGCGGTGATCGTGGCCAGCGTCGGCGACCAATGCAGGCGCAGAAACAAACCGCGCACACTGGTGTTCGCCAGCGGATCATGCGAGATCCGGTTGACGTCGTCGAAGCGGCCGCGCAACCAGAAGGTGACGGAATCGCCTGGAGCAACTGCGAATCCGAGTCCAACGGTGGCCGCGAACGTGCCCATGGCCACCAGGGCCGCCCGGATCCGACGGGTCACCAGGAGATAGATGATGAACAACGCCGGGGTCAGTTTGATGCCGGCGGCCAGCCCGATCCCGACACCCGACCAGCGGCTCTGCTTCAGGAGATCGGCCACGACGAGCACAAGCAGAAGGACGTTGATCTGCCCCAGCTCGGCGGTCAGCCGCATCGGCTCGAGCCATGCGATCACACCGACCAGGAGCGCAGCGAGGCTGAAGAGGCCGCGACCGGCAGGCAGGCCCGTCGCCCGCAGCATCTTCACCACCGCGTACGTCAGCGCGACGACCAAGCCAAGCAGCCACAGCACCTGCACCGAGGAACGGTCGAGCAAGGCGAGCGGGACCGCGCAGATCGCCGCAAATGGTGGATAGATGAACAACAACTCGTTGGGCTTGCCGGTGAAACCCGTCGAGTAAAGGTCAAGCCCCGCCAGCAGTCGCTCGGCGGCGAAGCGGTACACCATCGCGTCGATCTGCAGCTTCAGCGTCGGCCACTGCAGATATACCGCGACGTAGGTCAGCAGCGCCGCTGCCGCGACCGCTGGACCGCCCCCGCGAACCCAGGGGCTGATGTTTCTCGTGTGGTCAATGTGTTGTGTGGTCTGCGTTGTCACTCGTCGTCGTCCGTCATATCGGCCCGTAATTACGAAGGGCCCACGGTAGACGAGTCAGTTGTGAAGGGCTCTCAGG
>DASRJA010000760.1:0-26573 GCA_035649695.1 Mycobacterium sp.
CCTTCTTCGGCGAAAATGCGCTGCTGCTCGAGACCCCGGCGGGTGGCCGCGTGGGTGTGAGTCGAGATCGGCACGCCGGTGAGACGATGCGCCTTGGCGACGGCCCGCAGCACGCGCTCCACGCCAGGGGTGACGCCCGGCTCGTCGGTCGCACACTTGAGGATCGCGGCCTTGACCCCCGTGTCGGCGATGCCGTGCTCGATGTCGCGGACGAACATGTCGACCATCGGCTCGCCGTCGCCGAGTGCGCCCCCAGGTCCGGTGAAGTGGAAGTACATCGGCACGTCGTTGTAGGTGTACACGCCCGTTGCCACCACGATGTTGATGTCGGTGGCCGCCGCGACGCGCTCGATCCGCGGGATGTAGCGGCCCATCCCGATCACTGTGAGGTCGACGATGCTGTCGACACCGCGCGACTTCAGTTCGTTCAGCCGCCTTATGGCGTCGTCTTCTCGCTTGGCCTCGTCACCCCAGACCTCGGGATAGTTCGCGGTGATGTCGGGCGACAAGATGAACACATGCTCATGCATGAGCGTCACGCCTAGACCTGATGTATCGATTGCTCCCCGTGCGGTGTTCAGAATCGGCACCCCGCCGATGCTAGGACGATCGCGATTTCTCCGGGCCGCTATCGTGGCGAATGGAGGTGCCTCATGCCGACAGCCGCCCAGTTGATGGTCAAGTGCCTGGAAAACGAGGGTGTTTCAGTCGTATTCGGGGTGCCGGGCGAGGAGAACATTCGCTTCATCCAGGCGCTCGCCGCATCGCCGATTCGCTATGTACTCACCCGGCACGAGCAGGGCGCTGCGTTCATGGCCGAGATGTACGGCCGGGTCACCGGGCGGGCCGCCGTTGCTTCGGCGACGCTGGGGCCGGGTGCCATCAACATGCAGCTGGGCGTCGCCGACGCCACCACCAACAGCACCCCGCTGGTCGCGATCTCTGCTCAAGTCGGCCAGGACCGCGAGTACAAGGAGTCACATCAGTACGTCGACCTGGTATCGATGTTTGCCCCCATCACCCGCTGGGCTGACGGCGTTCCGACGTCCCGCGCGATACCCGAGATGGTCCGCAAGGCATTCAAGGTAGCCGAGACTGAACGCCCCGCCGCGGTCTACCTCGCCGTGCCCGAGCACATCGACGCCGACGAAACGGATTACGACCTAACCCCCTTGCCGCGCAACGTTGTCCGCGCCGAAGCGCCGTCGCCCGGACAGGTACAGCGTGCGGTCGAGGTTCTGCGCGATGCGAAGCGGCCCGTGGTGTTGGCAGGCCACGGTGCCGCACGCAGTGACGCGACTGCAGCGCTGGTCCGGTTCTCCGACGAACTCGGTGTGCAGGTGGCGAACACCTTCCACGGCAAGGGCGTGATGCCCGATGACCACCCCAACAGCATCGGCACCCTGGGGTTCATGCGCCGCGACTATGTCAACTTCGGATTCGAGACGGCGGACGTCGTCATTGCGGTCGGATACGAACTGCAAGAGTTCGATCCGGTCAGGATCAACCCGAACGGTGACAAGAAGATCATCCATATTCATCGCTTCCCGGCCGAGGTCGACATGCACTACCCGGTTTCGGTCGGCATCATCGGCGACATCAGCGAGTCTCTGAACGCGCTGACCGACGCGTTAGCCGGGCACAGATACGACACCGCCGACGCCGCACCAGGGGGCGGTCTGCTCGCCGCTGAATTCGCACGGGGACAGCAGGATTCGCGGTTCCCGCTCGCACCGCAGCGTATCGTTGCGGACACTCGCGCCGCTCTCGGCCGTAGCGACGTCGTGCTGGTCGACACGGGCGCAACAAAAATGTGGATGGCGCGGCTGTACCCGACCTATGAATGCAACACCTGCCTGATTTCGAATGGCTTGTCCACCATGGCGTTTGCATTGCCGGGCGCTCTCGGGGTCAAGTTGGCCAAGCCCGACGTGAAGGTGCTGGCGCTGGTCGGCGATGGCGCCTTTCTGATGAACTCGCAGGAGATCGAGACCGCGGTGCGCGAGCGGATACCGCTGGTGGTACTCATCTGGGAGGACGGCGGCTACGGGTTGATCGAGTGGAAGATGGACCTGGAGTTGGGCGAGCACCACTACGTCTCGTTCACCAACCCCGATGTGGTGACGTACGCCGAAAGCTTCGGTGCGAAGGGGTACCGCATCACTGAGGCTGATCAGCTGTTGCCGACGTTGAAGAAGGCACTTGCTGACGACGGAGTTTCGCTGATCGCCTGTCCGGTCGACTACTCCGAGAACCTGCGTCTGACAGACACTCTAGGTCAGCTGGACGAGACGTTGTAGCCGCAGAAGCGGCCAGCATCACCAGCGAGATCAGTGCCAGCAGCTGTACACCCGCCGAGTGTCCGGCATAGCCGTCGACCGACCGCCACGGGTTCTGGCTCAGCACCGCTCCCGCGACGATCAGCCCGCCCGCGGCGACGCCGACCGTGACTGCTTCACAAAGCTTTTCGCGCCGCCGAAGCAGGTAGCGCAGGCCCACTGCCGCGCCGCCGACGATGACGCCTGCGATCCCGGAGATCATCGCCGCGACCGCCACCACAGCGACGCTCGTCGTCATCCGTCCCGGCTGCCACGGCCGCGCAGGTTCGTCGGTGGGACGGGGGCGTCGAACCGGCAGGAAGGCAAGCAACGCGAGCAATGGAAGCAGTGCCAGCCCGCCGATCAGCCCGGCTCGATAGGGCGTGTTCGACGCAAAGCTCAGCGCGACGGGTCCCGACGTGCCCGGGGGAAGCACCCAGCCCTGCTGCCACCCGTTGACGGTGACCGGGGTCAGCGCAGCACCGTCGGCCGCGCGGGCCGTCCAGCCCGGATTGATGCTTTCGGGCACCACCAGGACCCGAGACGACGGAGACGCCGCGACATTGACCTCGCGGTGGTCGGCACCCCAGTTGCCTGTGGCGGCGGGAACCGTTGCCGCTGTGGGCAATTGGTTTGCCAGGGGTCCGGCCAGCTGCACACCGTCGACCACGAACGCGGAGCCGGGGCTGATCAGCAGCTCCTGCTGACCGGCGGGCAGCGTGATCGGCTCGGACCGACACGGCGTGGCGGCCACAGGCTCGCCATCGAGCAGCGCGCCGACGGTGGTGACGATCGAGGTCTGGACGAACTGTCCGGCCACGCCGATGATCGGACCCTTCCCGCACGGCAGATCAATAACACGCGCTCGATTGCGCGCGGCGTCGGCGCCGGCGATCGGCATGCCCCTGGCATCCAGCGCGGAGACCTCGGCCAGACCGGGTGGCTTGAGCTGATCGAAGCCGAGCGCGGTGCGGTCGATCACGTCGTTCCAACTCAACAGCGACAGCTTTACCGTGTCGGTGACATGTGGTCGCAGGCTCACCGACTGAGTACCGCCGTCGCTGGCGAGCGCGCGCACCTCGGGGCCGCCACCGAGGTCGATGGCCACCAGTGTCGGATGTGCGGGCAGCACTGAGGAACTCGGCGTGATCCGCAGGCCCGCCACCTCGCGGGGGGCGGGGAATTTCAGGGTGAGCGTGGGCGGCGTCTTGTGTTGCACGACGCCTTGCGGCGCGGTCCAGGCGGTCGCGGGATCGCCGTCGGCGGCGGCGTATGCCGAACCCTGTACGTCGATGGGATCGGCGTCGCCGAGCGCCCGCGCCGTGCCGGGTTCGCTGATCAAGTCGGCGAGATTCGGGCCTTGACGCGCGCGCACCCACACCGTCGGCGTCACCTCGGTCGGCGACGGCACGGTCAGCGTCCGGCTCAGGTTCACCGGCTCTTCTGGCGACAGCGCCATCGACGCTGCACACCGTGTGCCGTTGGGAGCCTGGGCGCAACCCGGACGGCCGAGCAGCTCGGACCCCAGATCCCATTGCGCCACAGCAGAATTGGGTGGTGGGCCAGGCACCTGCACCGTGTGGCGCAGGCTGACGGGATGGGCGAAGCCGTTCGCGTCGTACTGCGTGACGGTGAAATCGGTGATGCCGAACTGCACCCCGGACGACCCGTCGTCAGTGGCCACCGCGGTGATCCGCACCCATGGCGTCTCGCCGTAGGGCAGCGCGATCGTGAGCGGCTTGCCGGCCTGTTCGAAGCGCGTGGTGCTGGTGCCGTTGACGGTCGACACCTCGATGCGGCGGATCTGCGCGCCGACGGCGGTGGCGCTGGGCGTGATCGTGATGGTGGCGTTGGTGACCGGATGGTCGAAGTCGACCTGCAGCCATTGCCCGACCGCCGCCTGTAGCGCGTTGGACACCCAGCTCGTCGACGTATCGGCGTCGATGGCCGCCGCAGGCCCGGTTGCCTGTGCGACGTTGGGCAGCGCCGTGGAATCCGATGCCGAACTCGACACGGAGACTCGCCCGCCGTTCCACTGCCCGTAGACCAGGTCGGCGCCGGCTGCGGGATAGTCGGGCACGCGGTTGAACGTGTGCCGGGGATCGTCGGGGGTCCGGATCGCCGACGAGTGGTCATCGACGCGGCCGTAGTCCGTTTCGCGCGCCAACGGGGTGTCGGTCACGGTGACCCCTTTTCCTGGGGGCAACGTTAGGCCGGCGCGCTGGGCGTCCTGGGTGAGCAGCATCGGCCCCAGCGGCGGCCGGCCGAGCAGCCGGCGTCGCTCGTCGAGCCGCAGCAGTGCCTCGGGTCCGCCGTCGACCCGCGCCGTCGCGGCTGTGTCGACCAGGTACGGATGCATCCCCGGTGAGCCGTCGACTCGGTAGATCTCCACTGCCGGGAACCGCGGCCGCAGTCCGCTGTCGGTGATGAACCCGGCCAGCGTTCCCGGGCCGACAGGCTCGCCGAACTGCGCCACTCTGACGAGTCCACCCGATCCTTCGATCGTGCGGTGCACCAGCAGTGGACGCGCCGACCGCGACGCCTCGGGATCGAGGTCGTTGCGGACCACCACATACAAAATACCTTGCCGGGCAAGCGTATCCGCCAGACCCGCGGACGGCCGGCCCGCGGCGAACAGCCGCTGCACAGAGTCGAGAGCGCGGATCGTCTCCGGTGGGGTCAGCGGAATCGAATCGCGTACTCCCCACGGGCTGCTGCCCAGCACCTGCAGCGGTTCGTCGTGGCTGTTGCCCCACACCTGCGTCGCGAACGGCGCGCCGGGCGCCACCAGCACGCGGCCGCCGTCTTTGTTGTGTTCGTCGAGCCAGTCGGCGGTGTCATGCCAATACTGCGGGATCGCGTCGAAGGCGCCAGGTGGGGTAAGCCTGCCGGTCCAGGCCAGCGATGTGGCGGCGGCCAGGGCAACAAGCACCACCACTCCGACGGCCACTCGCTTGTCGCGTTCGGGATGAGCGAACGCATGCATCCACTCGCGCCGGGGCACGCTGCCGGGCAACGGGATTCGGCCCAGCAGATGCGTCAGCCCGAGCATCAGCGGCAGCCGCAGTAGCGGCTCCAGCTTGTGCATGTTGCGCAGCGGAGTGCCGTCTGCATCGAGGAACGCCTGAACTGCGTGCGCGACAGGTGATCCCAGCCCACCCGAATAGCCGACCGCGAGCAGCACGACACCGACAAGCAGGATCACAATGAGCCGACCGCGCGCGGGCATCGTGCGCATCGCCAGTCCGGCCATGCCTGCGGCCGCGACCAACGTCGTCGCCAACACCGCGACCGAGCCCGTCACCAACGACGCGCCGGCGGTGGCGGTCGGCGCGACAAACGGTGTCCAGGCGTCGGTGCCGCGCAATATCTCGGTCAGCGACATCCATTGCGTGGTGACGCCGGAGGATTCGATGAAGTCGAGGAACGGCGGACTGATCCGGCCCAGCATGACGAGCGCGACCACCCACCACAGCACCGCCAGCACGATGCACGCCGCCCACCACGCGGCAAAGCGCAACCACAGGCGGTTCGGCTGATGGCAGACCAGCCAGATCACCGCCGCCAGACAGCCGGTCAACGTCGCCACCGCGTTGACCGCGCCCATCAACGCGATCGCCAACGCGGACCGGGCGGCCAGCACCCGCACCGAACCCTGACCCCTCAGCGCGAGGATCACCGGCAGCAGCACCCAAGGGGCCAGCATCATCGGCAGCGTCTCCGACGAGATCGCGCCCAGCGTGGTCAGCACCCGCGGCGACAGCGCGAACGCGGCCGCGCCGATGACACGCGACGTCGAATTACCGATGCCCAGCGCCTCGGCGACTCGCAACAAGCCCCAGAAACCGACCGTCAGTAGCAGCGCCCACCACAGCCGTTGCGTCACCCAGCCGGGCAGGCCAAGCACGTCGCCGAGCAGGAAGAAGGTGCCGTGTGGGAACAGGTAGCCGTAGGCCTGGTTCTGCGCCTGGCCGAACGGCAGCTCGCTGTTCCACAGGTTGAACGCGCGGGCGAGAAACCGCAGCGGGTTCGCTGTGAGGTCGAGTTTGGTGTCGGGTGAGATCTTTCCGGGCGACTGGGCGAAAGTCAGGAGCAGCGCCGCCGCGGCGGCCATCCAAAGCCATCGCCGCGAGAGCGGCGCGGTCACGCTAGGTTCTGTCGCCGTACTCGACCCTGTTGAGCACCGACGAGGCCGGATCGCCTGCCTGCAGCGGAGGCTTGCTGTCTTGCTGCACCATCAGCGTCACACCGAAAATGGCGGCCGCTCCCAGCAGCAGGCCGACAACGATGCTGGCCGCGGCGGGAACGATGAACCGATCCATGCGGCCAACGTAGCAGACAATGTTTTGCGTGCCCGCCACCGAACGCGTCTTCTGGCGGACCGATACCAGCACGGTGTGGGTCGGTTATGACGACGACGGGGCGCTGGGTGTTCAACGGCCTCGACCGGGCGTATCTCGACGGCTACGAGTACGCCGTCACGGTGGCGCCGGATCAATTCGCCAACCTGCGACGGGTACTCGGCGCCGACTCGGGCGCCGACGTCGTCGACCTCGTCTGCGCCCACGTCGACGAGATCATGGCGCGCGGCGAGCGGACCTGGCTGGACGACCACGGCATAGAACGAGACTTCAGCTGTTGATATGGCCGGCGACCCACGCGTCCACGTTGCTCCACGTCCGTTCCAGCCACGGAGCCAGTTGGTCGGGGGAGGGAAGCTCAGCAGCGGGAACCAGCACGGTGCGGACCAGCAGCCGCCGGTTCATGGGCAGGCGCCACCACGCCCGTGCCCGCCCGTCCGGTGAGAAACCCGTGTGGGTGAGCACAAGGACGTCTGCGTCGGGCGCTCCGGCCAGCGCCGCAGCGGTGCCACCCGTGCGCGGCGGCAGCGTGTGCGTCTGACGCCAGGCCCGACGCGCCTCGCGCAGCCGGCCGGACGACCGGAGCCGCTCGATGGCGGCTCGCCACCGGCCCCAGGTGAAGTTCCCTCCCTCGGGGAACAACAGCAGCGCCTGCCCGCCGCCCAACGATGCCGCCAGATCGTGAATTTGCTTGCGCGCCTTCGCACTTCGGTGATGCAGGAAGCACAGGCAGCCGAGGTCGCCGACGAGATCGAGAACCGGCTCGCACCGCAGCAGGGCTTTGAGCACGATCCGCAACCGCAGCCGGTAATGAATGTTGAGCAGCCAGGCCACCAGAAGCGTGTCGCCCGGACCGCAATGCCGCGACAGCACAATCACCGGAACCTCGCGTGGGAGCTGCTCCGGGCCCGGCGAGGCATCATCGAGCAGCACGCCCAGATTCAGGGTTCGGCGCCCGACGGTATAGGCCCTTTCCAGCACGTCGCTGACGAACTCATCGCAGTCCTGCCCGCCGCGCAGCAGTGTCCACAACGCCCTAAGTTCCAGCACCGCATACGCCATGAGCACGCCGAGTGTCCGCACCGGCAGACTCGACCGAGCTATCAGCCCCGCCACACCACCGATGACCAGCAGCACCGGCCACACCGCGAGGATGCCGATCATCGCGGCCGTCGCCATCGGCACCGTTATCACCCGACGCAGCAGCTTCATGGCAGGGCCTCGAGGTATTCGCGCGTGGCGTCATAGGCCAGCTCGGCGCGCCGGGAAATGCGGCGGGTGTCGCGGAAGCGCAGATTCGACCACGTCGCGGCAGGCCGCTGCGGTAAGCCGCTCGGAAGGACATGCACAGCCACCTCGGGGCCGACCCGCTCGAGGTCGCTGTGGAAGCGATGCCTGCGAGAGATCTCGAACGCCACAAACCCGACTTCCCACAGGAACCGGGGCGCGGCGAGCTGCTCCTCAAGGCGACCGACGTGCAACACCCAGATCGTGTCTGCGCCGTGTTGCACCGCCCGATCCAGCGGAATGCTATTGACCAGACCGCCGTCGAAATAGTGCTCGTCACCGATTCGGACAGGCGGGAAAACGCCTGGCAGCGCACAAGATGCCAGCACCGGCTCGATCAGATCGCCGGTGTTGAACCAGTGCTCGCGAGCCTGCTCGATGCTGGCGGCGACGCATTCGAACGGCACGACGAGTTCCTCGAAGGTCTGCGCGGGCAGGCGCTCACGCAATAGCCGGCGCAGCTCGCCGTTGTCGTGCAACGACGTTCTGCGGCGAACCATCTCGGCGACCCGGCGAAGCATCGACCCGTCGAATGCGCCCTCGTCGGCCAACTCGGCCCAGAACGCGACCAACATTTGCGCGCCGGTCGGCGTGGGATCCGCCGCCAGTGCCGCGCCGTTGATCGCGCCGACCGATGTACCGCACACCACGTCTGGCCGCACCCCGGCGTCCAGCAGTGCGCTGGCCATACCGGCCTCGGCGGCTCCCAAGAGACCGCCCCCACCCAGCACGAAGGCATGGCACGACATGTGGCAGGAATACCCACGAAGCGGCCGCTACTAGCGCATGACAGCATGGCGGAATGGCATTGGCTCGTCGACTGTGTGTCCTGGCGGCGCTGTCTTCGCTTCTGGCGGCCTGTTCGTCGCCTGCTCAGGCGCCGGCCCCCTCGTCGTCAGCCTCATCTCCGACGATGGCCGCGACCGGAGGGCCTGCACCTGCTGCAGAGCCGCCCATGCCGGCGTGCGGTGACGGGCCCGCGCTGCTGGCCAGCATGTCGACCCGAGACAAGCTGGCGCAGCTGCTGATGGTCGGGGTCACCGGCGCGGCAGACGCGCGGGCCGTGGTCGACAACCATCACGTCGGTGGCATCTTCATCGGCAGCTGGACCGACCTCTCGATACTGTCCGACGGCACGCTGGCCAACATTGCCGCGACGGGCCCGCTGCCGTTGGCCGTCAGCGTCGACGAGGAGGGCGGCCGGGTGTCACGGCTGGCCTCGCTGATTGGCAACCAGCCGTCGCCGCGAGTGCTGGCGGCCAGCCATACGCCCGAAGAGGTGTACAACATCGCGCTTCAGCGCGGCCAGAAGATGCGGAACCTCGGCATCACAATCGACTTCGCTCCGGTCGTCGACGTGACCAACGACGCCGACGACACCGTGATCGGCGACCGCTCGTTCGGCGCCAACCCGACGGCCGTCACCGACTACGCGGGCGCGTACGCCCGCGGGCTGCGCGATGCTGGCCTGCTGCCGGTGCTCAAGCACTTCCCCGGCCACGGCCACGGCTCCGGCGATACGCACACCGGCAGCGTGGTGACCCCGCCGATCGCGGATCTGCAGGCCAACGACCTGATCCCGTATCGCACGCTGACCACGGAGGCCCCGGTCGGGGTCATGGTCGGCCACATCCAGGTGCCCGGCCTGACCGGCAGCGACCCGGCGAGCCTGAGCCCGGCGGCGTACGCGTTGCTGCGTTCGGGTGATTACGGCGGCCCGGGGTTCAACGGCCCGGTGTTCACCGACGACCTGTCCAGCATGCAGGCGATTTCCGACCGGTTCGGCGTAGCGGAGGCCGCGCTGCGCGGGCTGCAGGCCGGCGCGGACATCGCGCTGTGGGTGACGACGGACGAGGTCCCGGCGGTGTTGGATCGGCTGGAGAAGGCGGTCGCGGGCGGGGAGCTGAACATGTCGCAGGTGGACGGTTCTGTGCTGCGGATGGCCGCGGTCAAGGGCCCGAATCCGCGCTGCTGAAGCCGCACTCACCGAACAACTTTGACGACGTCCAGTGCCGAACAGCGGCGCGGTCGCGTGCTTTCAAAGCCCGTATACCCGCGCGGCGTTGTGGACGCCGATCATGTCGACGATGCGGATCGCGTCGCTCTCGGTGCAGTCGCCGGTGCGTACCCAGTCGCCGAGCACCAGCCCCATTGCCCTGCGCCACAACACCGAGCCGAGCAGGTGCAGTTCGGGCGGGCCGAACGCGTCAGAGGAGAACAGCTGCTTGGCGAACGGCGCAGTGTCCAGCGCTTCGGCGACCAACGCGGTCGAACGCACACCCAAGTAGTTGATGGCAAGTCCCACATCGAAATTCACGTGATCAAAAGCCTGCGCCAGATAGCCGGCCTGACGCTGGAACGGATAGCAGTGCAGCAGCAGCACCGGCACCGGCGTCATGGTCCGCAGCAGCGGCAGCAACAGCATCGGGTCGGTGCGATGCAGATCCAGGTCGCGATCGCCGAATCCGACATGCACCTGCACCGGCAATCCATGTTCTGCGGCCTCGTGCACTCCGAACGCGATCACCACCGGACTGTCGAGGCGAAGCGGCCTCGACCGCGCCTCGAGTACGCGGGCGTGCTCGATCACCTGCCCGTCGGCCGGACGCGACCAGTCGATGTCGAACGAGCTGCGGTAGGCCGCAATCGTTTTGGTGCCCACTGTCGCCGGGTCGTCCGCCGCCTTCTGTAGGGCCGCCCGGAACGCGCCGGGGAAAGCCTCGGGTTGGGTCCCGGACTCCAGCAAGTCCTCGGCGAGCCGTTCCAACCGAAGGATCTCCGACGACGGGACACCGCTCAGCTCGGTCAGGCGCTGCGGCGTGGAGATGAGATCGCCCTTGTAGCCGGTGTCGACGATCCACCTGGCGATGCCGGCGGCGCGCAGCATCACGCCGGCAAGTTCTTCCGGAGCCAGTTCGCTGCGGCGTCGCCAATAGGTGTCGGCGTCGGCGTGCGGCTCCAAGCCCAGCGCCGGCGCGCACCAGCGCCGGATCGCCAAGCCCAGCGGCGAATCGAACTGCGTCATGAACGACGGCACCGGATCGGTGGAGCCCTCGTTGATCGCCGCCTCGAATTCGGCACGGTCAACGGCCTTTTCGAAGGCGCCATGCACATGATGGTCGACCAGTTGGATGCCGCGCAGGTGATCGGCCAGCGCCGCGGGCACGTCAGCGTCCACCCCGGCGAACACGTCGGCCAGCTCACCACCCGGCATACCGGGCGACCTCCCCGTCATCGACCTTCCCGGCGGCCGCATCCGTGATGGCCTGGCCGAGAATGTCGGCGGCGCGGTCCGCCTCGGCTTCGGTCAACACCAGAGGCGGCGTGATTTCCAGCACGTTGCCGCCGACGTAGTACACCACGACGCCCAACTCCCAGGCGCGGTACACCACCTGCGCCGCGAGCCGGGCGTCACGATCTCCGGTCGCGGGGTCGACGAGCTCCAGACCGATCGCCAGTCCCCGTCCACGAACGTCGCCGATGCGGTCCGAGTCCAGCCCGCGCAACCGATCCTGCAGCACCGCACCGACTTTCGCGGCTCGCTCCGGCAAGTTCTCACCAACGATGGTGGCCAATACCGCGCGGCCTGCCGCCGTGCACACCGGATTGCCCGCCGTGGTCAGCAAGGCCGCGGCGGGTGGCTCGTCGAGCAACGCCGCGGGTCCGACGGCCGCCGACAATGGCAGGCCCCCGCCGAGCACCTTGCCGAACGTGACGATCTCGGGCACCACACCGTCGTGCTCGAACGCGTGCAGCGTGCCGGGGCGGCCCAGCCCCATCTTGACCTCGTCGCAGATCATCGGCACATCGTGGCGGCGGCACAGTTCGTGCAGTCGGGCCAGGAAGCCGTCCGGCGGCACCACTAGGCCGCCGTCGGACAGGATCGGCTCCACGATCAGGCACGCGACGGAGCCGGTCGCCAGATGCTGCTCGGCGAGCACCAGGCAGGCCGCGACGTCGGCGTCGACGTCTCCCTGCGCCGGTCGAAATGGGTTGGGGTAGGGCAGGAATACTGCGTCGGCGTCCGGCGGTGACCCCGCGTCGACGTGCACACCCGAGACGCCCATCGCGAGGCCAACGCCGCCGTGGTAGCTGTGTTCGAACGCCACGACCGTGCGCCGCCCCGTGGCGTGTCGGCAGGCCCGCAATGCGACGTCGTTCGCATCCGAGCCGGCGTGACCGAGATAGACCCGCCGCTCACCAATGCCGGGGACCAGTGCGAGCAGATCTTCGGCCAGGCCCACCGAATCGGGGTGCACCGCCGACAGTCCGCCGGCGCCCGGCGCGTCGCGGATCGCCCGGCTGACCGCTTCCACGACGGCGGGGTGACCGTGCCCCAGCCCGGACGCCGTCCAGGTCGCCGACAGGTCCAACAGCTCGCGCCCGTCGGGGGTTACCAGGGTCGAGCCGTGCCCCGAGACGACCTCCAGCGGGAAGAACCGCAGCTTCTCGATGCCGGCGATGACGGCCTCGTCGCGGTCGTACAGCGTGGTCATTGCGCACTCGCCTGTACTGGTGGCGTCAGGTCGAGTTCGCGGATCAGCGACTCACCAACCCGCTTGGCGATGCCAGAAGCTGCGATGGCGATCACCAACCCGAGCGCGCACCAGTAGAGGCCCAAAAGCGGTGCTGCCGACCAAGTCTCGGCACCTTTGACGTTGAACCACAGCACGACCACGATCACCAGGGCGCCCAGCAGCGGCAGCGTCAGCCCCAGCGCCTTGGCTCGGCCGCCGTGCACGCCAACGAATTTGGGTGCGCCGACGAACCAGGCTGCGGCGATATCCACGAGTAGGTAACTGACCATCAGGCACACCGAACCGGCGACGGCGAACAGGAAGTAGGTGTCGATGGCGTCGTTACCTGTGCCCATGTCGGGCCATCCGACCGCACCGCAGATCAGATTGACTACCAACGCGACAGCGACGACGAGCCAGGTGGCCCGGCGGGGACCGCCGGTCGACTCGTGGATGTGAGCCAAGGCCCGAGGCCCGAAACCGTCGCGGCCGAAGGCGTAGAGCATCCGTGCAGAGGCGGCCGTGGTGGCCATGTGACAACCGAACGCCGAGACTATCGCGGTGAGAATGATGATCAAGCTGAACCATTGCCCAATGAACGTGCTGCCTAAGTCGCCCAATGTGTTTCCTGAACTCTGGAAGGCGGCCAGACCGGCTTCGTCGGTGCCGAAGCCGATGACCTGAGCGAACATCACGACGACGAACAGCACGCCGGTCAGGGCCAGGGTCCCTGCGAGCGCGCGCGGAATGTTTCGGCCGGGATTGTCGGTCTCCTCACCGAGCGATGCGCACGCCTCGAACCCGGCCCATGACAGGAAGGCCGCCACTACGCCGCTGATCACCGCCGAGGCTGAAACGTCGCTGCCGGAGAACGAGAACACGCTGAAGTCGATGCCCGTCGACGGCGCGCCGCCGCGCGCGAAGATCACGATGACGAGCACCACCATGGCGAGGATGCCGATACCCTCGATGGCGAGCAGGATCTTGGCCAGCAGGCGGATGTCGCGGCCGGACAACACGAACGAGATCGCTGCGGCCACCACGACGACCACCATCCACGGCACCTGGTAGGGATTGTCGTTGCCCGGCTGCAGCTCGGCGATGAACGCGTTGGTGAACGCGGCGGTCAACGCGAGGGTGCCGATGGCGAAGCCCCAATACGCACCCAGCATCGCGAAGCCGGAGAAGAACCCGGTCCTCGGCCCGATCGTGCCGCCCACAAGCGCATATGCCGACCCGGCGTGGTTCAGGTGGCGCGTCAGCCGGACGAAGCTGTAACCGACCAGCGACACCCCGATCAGGCCGATCAGGAACACCAGTGGAATGGATTTGCCAACCGTGGCGATGAGCCCCTGGCCGTTGCCTGACATGGCAAGCGTCGGCCCGACCAAGGCGACGGACACCGCCAACGCCACCCAGAACGGCAAGCGGCGATGCGGAATCTGATCGGCCTGTGCCTGCGTGGTGTCAGTCATCGGTATCTCCTTAGGGGATGGGTCAACAGCTCCAGGCCAGCCGGAGCGCCTGGATGGTCTCGGAGGGGGATCGGTCTCCGTATGTGGTGATTTCGTGCCGGCGCACGGCTGCCAGAGCCTCGATCACGGCGGGTGTGAGCAGGTCTGCGGCGATCGCGGACACCTCGAGCCCCTCGATCGCACCCCGCTGGTCGGTCGGCAGCGGCGGTGGCGCGGCGGCCGACTCGGACGGGTTGTCCGGGACCTCGGCGGGCAGGTCGAGACACTTGTCGATGCCGCGTAGTGCGCTGCCAAGAAGCGCCGCGACCGCCAGATAGGGGTTGGCGCTGGGGTCGATGATCTTCAGTTCTGCGTTGGCGCCGTGCGGGTTTCCGGGAGTCGCCGCGATGAACCGGACCGCTGCCTCGCGGTTCTCCAGCCCCCAGCATTTGGCCGCACCTGCCCAGTTGCCGGGCCGCAACCGCGACCCCGACAACACCGAACCGGCATAAACGCCAAGCAAATCCGGCAGACCCTCGAGCACACCGGCGACGGCGGACTGTCCGGCCGGCCGCATTCCGTGTGGGCCGTCGCCGCCGGAGAACAGCGGGCCCTCACGATCGGCTAGCGACAGGTGCAGGTGCGCTCCGTTGCCCGCTTCCCCGACGAACGGCACCGGCGAAAATGAGATCTTCAAGCCGTGGCGGGCGGCCGCGCGACCGATCACGATCCGGCCGAGGATGACGGCGTCCGCGGCCGCGACGGGTGTGGTCGGAGCGAGCGAGACCTCGAGCTGATCGTGGCCATATTCGGTGTGGATCTGCTCGATGGCCAGGCCCGCGCGGTCGGCGGCGAGCGCCAGGTCGACAAGGAAGGCGGAGCGGTCCAGTGACGTGCGCACGCCGTAGGGCGACCACGGGTCGGTCGACGCATGATCGCCGTCGGGCGCCAGCATCGTGCACTCGAGTTCGGCGCCGACGCGTGCGGTGAGCCCGCGATCGGCGAGCCCCGCTTCGGTTTGTGCGAGCAGTGAACGCACACACAGCGGCGCCGGGTTGCCCTGCTGGTCCCGCAGGTCGCCGGGCGCCCATGCCACCCCGTCGTCCACCTGACGCAGATCCGCGGGGTCGATCCGGATCCGCAGATCACCGACGACACCGATCTCCGGGGTGAAGGCGATCCCGCTATCGACGCAGAAGACGCTCCACGACGGCGACACGCCCATCCCCGCCTGCTGGAATGCGCCGAGCCGGCGCATCGGCACGTATTTGGCCCGGGTGACGCCCGCCAGGTCCGTCACCGTGCCGGCGACCAGTTCGACTCCCGTTGCGCGCAATTCGGCCGTGCGGCGGGCGAGCTCAGCGTCCTCATCGGCACGTCTGCCGTCGCTCGGCACGGGCATTCGACCTCCATCGAGACAACCTGAGTCTGCGGCCACGCTATGTCATAAATGTTTCATGATCTTTAATATTGGCGCTAGAGGATTGATTCATAAAATTTGGGATCGGAGGATGCCCGCATGTGCCGGCTGCTGGGTGTGGTCTCGACATCGCCGATCGCCGTCTCGGATGCCGTCGGCGCCCACGTCCTCAAGGACTTCGTCGCGCTGACCAAGATCCACGGCGACGGCTGGGGCATCGCCCACGCCGGCCGGGCCGGCCAGCCTCCGCGGGTTGAGGTTTCCGCCGGCAGCGCGCTCGACGATCCCGCGTTCGACGCGGCGACCCGCAATCACCGCTGGGCGGCGAGCCTGGTCCACCTGCGTTGGGCGACAAACGGAATCGCGGTACAGCCGCGGAACTCCCACCCGTTCCTCGCGGACGGTGTCGCGATGGCGCACAACGGCTCCATCAAGCCGACGGCCGCGCTCGACACGCTTATCGATCCGTCGATCACCGCGACACTGGGTGGCACCACCGACAGCGAGCGCTACTTCGCGTTGATCCGCCAACACCGCCCCGCCGCTCCGGATCTGGCCGAGGCGGTGCGGCGCGCGGTGGCGCAGTTGCGGGAGTTCTACCCCGACACCAGCCTGAACGCACTGGTTCTCGGCGAGGACCAATTGATCGCAGTGCACGCGCACGCGCGAAGCCGGCTGCCCGACGAGGACATCAAGGAGATCACCGCAGCTGAGCTCCCGCCCGAGCATCTGGAGGATTATTTCGCGTTGCGCTGGGCCCGTCCCGACGAGCACACGATCGTCGTCGGATCCACCGGTTTCGGCGATCTGGACTGGCAACCGCTTCCACCGGAAAGCGTCACGTCAATCTCGATGCGCGACCTGTCGATGTCCTTGCATCCGCTTGTGACAGGTTGACCCGTGTGATCGACGAGCCCGTGTCCGCGCGCACCAGTGCCGCGCTGCCGGCGTTGAGTAAGGCCGAGCGACGCGTCGGTCGGGCCCTGCTCGCCGACTACCCCAGCGCCGGCCTGGCCAGCGCCGCCACGTTGGCCGAGCGCGCCGAGGTCAGCCCGCCCACCGTGCTGCGGTTTGCGCAGTCACTGGGCTACGAGGGCTTCACCGATCTGCAGGTGGCGCTGCGCGCGGAACTGTCGGCCCGATCAAGCGGCCCGATCGCGCGGTTGCCTGATGCGCCGGCGGCCGGCAGCATTCTCGAGCGACTGCTGCAGCAGGCGCGCGCCCAAAACGACCGTGCCGCAGAGACTTTGGCTCAGCTGCCCGCATCAGCGTTGGAGGCCGCAGTGACCCTCCTGGCGGACACCAGGCGGGCGGTGTATCTGCACGGTGGGCGCTTTTCTCACTTGCTGGCCATTCACCTGGCGGCGCATCTCGAGCAGCTGCGCCCAGGAATACGAGTGCTCGACGACCCCAGCGGCCGCGATCTCGGGGTGATGCTCGAGATGTCTCGTACCGACGTGGTCGTGCTGTTCGACTACCACCGCTATCAGCGAAGCGCCGCCGAACTCGCGTCATGGGTGCACCGTGCCGGAGCGACGGTGTTGTTGATCACCGATGACTTGGCCTGCCCGGTGGCTCCCGACGCCGAAGTCGTGCTGGCCGCGTCGAGCACCGTGGGCACCACTTACCAGAGCATGGCCGCCGGATTCCTGCTCACCGAACTCCTCATTCCGCTCGTGATGGACGCTATCGGGGAACCCGCGCGCACTCGGATGGCGCTGTGGGAGGAGCAACTCCGCGCCGAACTACTGCCCTGACGAGCACAAATCCACGCTCACGACACCCGCAGGGTCCCTATTGCTTACTCTGGAGTAATGGCCGGAGGCACCAAGCGTTTGCCGCGCGCCGTGCGCGAACAGCAGATGCTCGACGCCGCGGTGCAAATGTTCTCGGTCAACGGCTATCACGAGACGTCGATGGACGCGATCGCGGCCGAGGCCCAGATCTCCAAACCGATGCTGTATTTGTATTACGGCTCGAAGGAGGAGCTGTTCGGGGCGTGCCTTGATCGCGAGCTGACGCGATTCGTCGACGACGTGCGCACCAAGATCGACTTCTCGCAGAGCCCAAAAGAGCTGCTGCGCAACGCCGTTCTCGCGTTCCTGACCTACATCGACGCGAATCGGGCGTCGTGGATGGTGCTCTACACCCAGGCCACCAGCTCGCAGGCGTTCGCGCACACGGTGCGTGAGGGTCGCGAGCGCATCATCGATCTGGTGGGCAGGCTGCTGCGGTCGGGCACCCGCCATCCCGAGCCGGACACCGACTTCGACATGATGGCCGTGGCGTTGGTGGGTGCTGGCGAAGCCGTTGCTACCCGGGTCAGCACCGGCGATGCCGATGTCGACGAGGCCGCCGAGTTGATGATCAACCTGTTCTGGCGTGGCCTGAAGGGCACGCCGTCGGATAAGGATGCCCAGGCGGTGGCGTCCAACTAGGCTCGCCGGACAGTCGAGGCGTGGCCTTCGGCTGGAAGAGGTGCAGTCAATGGCTGAAACAACGACGCCGTCTGGTCGTCTGGTGTGGCGCAGTCTGGGCATGTTGCGGGCGGTGCGAGGCCTGATCGTCGTCCTAATCCCCCTCGGCGTCGTTGCGTCGGCGTTGCCGTATGTCACGGCTGCTGCCTTTGGGCCCATGATGCAGGTCGTCGCCGACGCCGGGGCGCGTGGAAATCTCAGTGGGGTATGGGATTTGAAGGGGCCTCTCGTCGCTCGTGAGGACGGCTTGCTTCGGTCGCTTGCGGGCCCTGTCCCGTTCGCGGTGCTCCTTGCGACATGGGGAACCTCGCTGTTGTTGACCCAGTTGATGTACTTGATCAACGCCTCGGTCAGGGTGAAGGCTCAACGGGTACTCGTCACCGACATCCGGCAGCGGGTACACGATCACATCCAAACGCTTTCACTGGACTTCTTCACCGGGTCGGGCAGCGGCGCGCTGATACCGCGCGTGACGACGGAATCCGCTGGCGTGCAACGCCTTCTGATGGACTGTCTGCTGGCGCCTCTCATCGACGCCGTCGTGCTGGCTGTGGCCATCGCCTATCTGCTGGCCCTCTCGTGGCAGATGACGATCGCCGCGCTGGCCCTTACACCGGTTGCCTTGCTCACGCTGAGATTCGCAGGGCGCAATCTCCAGGCGGTGATACAACGCGTGATGAACGCGGACCGCGTGATGGCCGCGGAGCTCGAGCAGACGGTGAACGGGATCGCAGAGATCCAAACGTTCAATGCGCAGCCCATACGCAGCAAGCGATTTCAGGTCGCCTCGGAGAACGCTGCGAAGAGCGACGCGTCGACCGTGGTCTGGATGCAGGCCACGGCTAACGGATCGCAAGTGTTCATCGCGCTCAGTATTGTCGTGGCGCTCCTGGTTGGCATCGGGTTCAGTGCGAGCTTTGGTCTCACGTTCGCCGGCTTGATGGTGTTCGCAGGAATGGTCCCGACGATGTTCGGTGCGGCGCAACGGGTCATGGGCGCGTACACCACCTACCAGTCGGTGCTGCCGAGTGCGGCATCGACGTACGAACTGCTGGACACTCGCCCGTCGGTTGAGGACCGAGCCGACGCTATCCCGCTCGGCGATGTGCACGGCAACCTGGTATTCGAGGACGTGGCCTTTGGTTACACACCGGGACAAAACGTCCTCGACGGTCTGTCGTTCTCGATAACAGAAGGCGAGACGGTGGCCCTGGTGGGTGGCATCGGATCGGGAAAGTCGACGGTGTTCAACCTCGTGCTGCGCTTCCTGGACCCGCAGCGGGGCCGCATACTGCTGGACGGCCACGACATCACTGCGGTCACCATGGCCTCACTGCGTGAGCAGGTATCGAAGCTCGCCCAGTTCCCCTTCTTCACCAAGGACACGATCCGCGAGAACATTCGGTTGGCCCGACCGGACGCCAGCGACATCGACATCGAGAAGGCGTGCGAGGACGCCCACGTCCACTCCGTCATCACCGATCCGGCGAAGTTGCGCGACGGCTACGACACCGTGGTGGACGTGCAAGTGCCATCTGGAGGACAGAAACGACTGATCGCACTGGCGCGCTGTTTGTTGCGCAAGCCCGAGGTGTTGCTGCTCGACGAGCCGACCGAAAACCTCGACGCCGACCAGCGGGCGAGGCTCAAAGGAGTGATCCGCGGCTATGCCCGCGATCGCACCTGCATGGTGATCAGTCACGACATGGACTTCATTGCCGCGGTTGCGGATCGAATTCTGGTCCTCGAGCACGGCCGCATCGCGCAGGTGGGCGACCACCACACGTTGATGGCCGAAGGTGGCCTCTACAAGCGACTGTACGAGGCGCAGAACGTCGACCCCGATCTCGTCTATCCGAGCGGCTAGGCTCTCGCCCGATGAACGTCATCACGATGGGGGCCCACATACTCGATGTCCTCGTGCGTCCGGTCACCGACATTCCACCCGGACAGGAAACGGCGTTGGTCGAGCAGATACGGATGACGGTGGCGGGCACCGCCGCAGGGACGGCGCTGACGTTCGCCAAACTCGGCGCGACGGTGCAAACGGCCGGGGCGATCGGGACCGATCCCGCGGGCGACCTACTCCTGTCTCTGCTTGGCCGCGCCGGCATCGACACCAGCATCGTGGTGCGCAAACCCGATGTGCCAACGTCGATGTCGGTACTGCCGATCCGGCCGAACGGCGAACGGCCGGCCCTGCACCTGCTCGGGGCCAACCTGTCCTACACGCTGGACGACGTGGACTGGGACGCCGTCGCCGCCGCGGACCACATCCATCTCGGCGGTACGGAGATGCTCGGTCCTGACTTCGCCGCGCGAATCCTGAAGCACGCCAAGGAGAATGGAGTCACGACATCTGTCGACCTGATCGCGCCCGGCGGTATGGGCACATTCGACCTCATCGCGCCGGCGATGGCCTACACCGACTACCTGCTGCCAAACGAGGACCAAGTCCTCGGTTTCACCGGAGCCACGGACCTCGATAGTGGGAGCCGGAAGCTGCTCGACGCGGGCGCCGGGCTGCTGGCCATCACGTGTGGCGCCGACGGAGCATTTGTCGTCGACGATGAAGGGAAGCAACAGGTTCCGGCGTTTACCGTCAACGTGGTGGATACCACCGGCTGCGGTGACGCATTCTCCGCCGGCTTCGTCTATGCCACGGGTATCGGCCGGCCGCCCCGCGACGCCGCGGTCCTCGGCAATGCGGTCGCGGCGCTCGTCGCACAGGGTCTGGGCAGCGACCACGGTGAGTTCGACCTCGCGGCCGCCGACGCATTCGCAGCCAGCCAAGCCGTAGGAAACCCGCGCGCAAGCGGATCAGACCCGGCCGAGCGGGGTTAGTTGAGGGATCTCATTCCAGGTCGGCGAGGGCCTTGCGGGCGGCTTCTAGTTCGGCTTCGAGGGCGGCGACCTTGGCGGCCTGCTGAGAGCGAGCCTCTTCGATGACCTCGTCGATCGGGGTGGAGAGGTCCTCGTGCAGTTCCTTGGCCGCGCGGGAAACGGCGGCGGCCGCGACCGTGAGGTTGCGGGCCAGGTAGGTGGTGCCCTGCTTGAGCTCGGCGCGCCATTCGCCGTCGGCGGTACCGGTGACCGTGAGGGTCAGCTCGAGTGTCTTGGTCTTCTTGCCGGCCGCCTTCTTGGCCTGAACCTTCTTCGGCTTCTCCTCGACAGAAGCGGCATCGGCGGACGTGTCGGGCGCAGGCGAAATGCTCTCGACAGAAGGAACCAAGACGTCGGGAGCGTCGGAGTCGGTGGACGGGGCTTCTCGTGGCAGAGTGTCTACAGTCATCGTTGCGGCGATCTCCTTCGGAACTTCGCCCGCAGTGAGCGGGCTGGCCTAGGTTATTAGAACACATGTTCGATGCCCGGGCCAACTTACCACTCACGGCTCAAAGAAAGACCTCGCCGGCCTTGGGCTTTCGGACTCGTGGCATCGCCTGTCCCTCGAGGTTCGCTAAAACCGCTGCGGCGCTGAACATTCCATGGGCGATAACCGTGGGAAAACCGAACAACTTCGCGGCGATCGGGTTGGTGTGGGTCGGATTGTGATCCCCGCCGACCGACGCGTTCGCCAAGACCACGGCGCTCCCGGGATAGTCCGCGAATTGCCCGCGTTGCGAGCGACAAACCGACACGCGAGCTCCCTGCCTCACCTGCGGACGATGGTGGACCACCAGCCCACCTCGCGGCTTCCAAGATGCAGGGCCGTGACGACTGCGGCCAGCGGTGGACTGACCGCACTCTGATTTAGTCAGATTGCCGCCCGATTCTGAACCCAAACGTCAAGCCCAGGATGCGCACCGTACCAACCAAATCCACGGTGTTTGTCGTTTCAGCCGGTGCTCGCGGGACGGTGGGACGGCGCTGGGTTGCGCGGTTGTAGCGCGCAGCTTGGCGATCATAGCGCGCCCGGCGCTGGGGGTCGCGCAGCAATGCGTAGGCGGCGAAAACCCGCCGTAGTTGCTCATCGGCGGGCGCCGGCGTCGACTCTGGTGTGGTTCTGGTGTCCGGGTGAAAGGCTCGTACTTGCGTGCGGTACGCATGCGTGATCTCGTCTGGGGTCGCCGTTGGTGACAACCCCAGCACGGCGTAGGGGTCAAATCGCTGGCGCGGCACGTTGCACTCCTCAGAGTTGGCTCCTTGCGAGACCATATGACGCTCTGGCGGCAGAACGTGTACGTCAGTGTTCTACCCGTTTATTGACACAATCGAAACATTCGAGTGAATCGCGAGTGGCCGGTGCGCGCATATGCGCCCGATGTTGTCGCTCCCTACGCGGGCAAAACAGAAAGTGCCTTCCGGCGAGCGCGAACCTACAGCGACGTCACCGTGCCCGTGAGGTGCGGGTCGCCCTTCGACAGGTTACGCAGCGTGAGCTGCCACCCATCGGAGATGCGGTCGACGTACAGACCCGCCCGCGCAGGCAGCACGACCGGCTTGGCGAACTTCACCGAATACTTGACGGCGTCTGGGAGCTGGCCCTCGACGTTTGCCAAAACCGCAGCGGCGGTGAACATTCCGTGCGCGATCACGGTCGGAAAACCAAACAGCTTGGCTGCGACCGGGTTGGTGTGAATCGGATTGTGATCCCCGCCGACCGACGCGTAATGCCGGATCTGGCCGGGCGTGATGCGCAGCACTGCATTTGGCGGTCCCGGCTTCGGCTGCTTCTGCGGCGGTGGCTTCGGCTCGTCGGACAGGCTGGTTTTCTGCTGATGCAGAAACGTCGTCACCTGATGCCACGCGGTCTCATTGCCGACATTCACGTCGGTGACGATGTCGACCAGCAGCCCGCGCCGGTGCTCCCGCAGGTTCTCGGCGTGAGTCCGGACCGACACCGTGTCGGTCACCAGGATCGGCCGGTACTGCGTGATGTGGTTCTCGATGTGCACCGAACCCATTGCGGCGAACGGAAAATCAAACCCCGTGACAAGCGACATCACCGTCGGGAACGTCAGCGCGAACGGATACGTCAGCGGCACTGCATCGCCGAACCGCAACCCAGTCACATTGGCGTACGCCGCTACGTTCGCGGGGTCGATCGCCAACTCGTCGACGGTGAGCGTGCGGTCGGGCAATGTATCGCCGCGCGGAACGAACGGCAGCGCCCCGGCCGCCGCGCGCACCAAATTCATCAACCCCGACGGTTGCGTCACGCTACGCCCCCAGCCATGCCTGTCCGCATACCCGAATCGTATTGCCTGTCACGGCGTTCGACGCCGGGCTGGCGAAATACGCGATGGTTTCGGCGACGTCGACCGGCTGGCCGCCCTGATACAGCGAGTTCAGCCGTCGGCCCACCTCACGTGTGGCCAGCGGAATCGCCTCGGTCATCTTCGTCTCGATGAAGCCCGGCGCGACCGCGTTGACCGTGATGCCCTTGTCGGCGTACGCCTCCGACAGCGCGTCCGTCAGCCCGATCATCCCCGCCTTGGTGGCTGCGTAGTTGGTCTGCCCGCGGTTGCCCGCGATGCCCGCCATCGACGACAGGCCGACGACCCGGCCGCCCTCGCCAAGGCTCCCGTTGTCGATCAGGCCCTCGGTAAGCCGAAGCGGTGCAAGCAAATTCACTGCGACGACCGAATCCCACCGGGACTCGTCCATATTGGCCAGCAGCTTGTCGCGGGTGATACCTGCGTTGTTGACGAGGATGTCGGCGCGACCGCCGTGCACCTCGCGCAGGTGCTCGGTGATCTTGTCGACGGCGTCCTCCGCCGTGACATCAAGCGTCAACGCCGTGCCGCCCACCTTCGATGCCGTCACACCCAGCGGCTCAGCAGCGCCTTCTATGTCGATGCACACCACCTTGGCGCCATCGCGTGAAAACACCTCGGCAATCGTCGCCCCGATGCCGCGGGCCGCGCCCGTCACGATCGCGACCTTGCCGTCCAGCGGCTTGTCCCAATCCGCGGGCGGCGCCGAGTCCGCCGCGCCGACGCGGAAGACCTGCCCGTCGACGTACGCCGACTTGCCGGACAGGATGAACCGCACCGTCGACTCCAGGCCGGTTGCCGCGGGCTTGGCATCGGGCGATAGGTGCACCAGGTTCACCGTCGCGCCGCGCCGCAGCTCCTTGGCGAGGGAGCGGGTGAACCCCTCGAGCGCCCGCTGCGCGATCCGTTCGTGCCCGCTGATTTCGTCGGGCGTCGTGCCGATCACCACGATGCGACCCGAAGGCCCGAGGTTGCGCAGCAGCGGAGTGAAGAACTTGTACAGGCCCTTCAGGCCCGCCGGTTCGGTGATGCCGGTGGCGTCGAACACCAGCCCGCCGAACGAATCGGCCCAACGGCCGCCGAGGTTGTTGGACACCACGTCGTAGTCCTCGGCAAGCGCAGTGCGCAGCGGCTCGACGACGCGGCCTTCACCGCCGATCAGCAGCGTGCCCGCCAGCGGCTGATCGCCGGGCTTGTAGCGCCGCAGTGTCTCCGGCTGCGGGATGCCGAGCTGCTTGGCGAGGAACGATCCGGGCGTCGAGTGGACGATTTGTGAGTACAGATCGGAAGCCATAGCCCTAACTTACTCCAGAGTAAGAACCGTGAGTAGGATGGGCCCCATGGCCAACCAATCGAGTCGCCGCGTAGCTGTTCTTGGCGGCAACAGGATCCCGTTCGCACGATCGGATGGCGCCTACGCAAACGCCTCCAACCAGGACATGTTCACCGCGGCGCTGGGCGGGCTGATCGACCGCTTCAACCTCGAGGGCGAAAAGCTCGGCGCGGTGATCGGCGGCGCGGTGCTCAAGCACAGCCGCGACTTCAATCTGATGCGTGAGTGCGTGCTCGGCAGCTCGCTGTCGTCCTACACACCGGCGTTCGACATTCAGCAGGCGTGCGGCACCGGACTGCAGGCGACCATCGCGGCCGCCGACGGCGTCGCAGCCGGGCGCTATGACGTGGCCGCCGCCGGCGGGGTGGACACCGCCTCCGACGCTCCGATCGCCTTCGGCGACGACCTGCGCCGCGTGCTGCTCGGGCTGCGCCGGTCGAAGTCCAACGTCGAGCGGCTCAAGTTGGTGGGCAAACTGCCCGCATCGCTGGGAGTCCAGATCCCCGTGAACAGTGAGCCGCGCACGGGCCTGTCGATGGGCGAGCACCAGGCGATCACCGCCAAGCAGATGGGCATCAAGCGGGTCGACCAGGACGAGCTGGCCGCGGCCAGCCATCGCAACATGGCCGCCGCCTACGACCGCGGCTTCTTCGACGATCTCGTCACCCCGTTCCTCGGGCTGTATCGCGACAACAACCTGCGGGCCGACTCGTCGCCCGAGAAGCTGGCGTCGCTCAGGCCGGTTTTCGGGGTGAAGGCCGGTGACGCGACCATGACGGCCGGCAACTCGACCCCGCTGACGGATGGCGCGTCCGTGTCGCTGCTTGCGACGCCCGAGTGGGCGTCGGCGCACGGCATCGAACCGCTGGCGTACTACGTCGACGCCGAGACGGCCGCGGTCGACTACGTCAACGGCAAGGACGGCCTGCTGATGGCCCCCACCTATGCGGTGCCGCGGCTGCTTGCCCGAAACGGGTTGAGCCTGGGCGACTTCGACTTCTACGAAATCCACGAGGCGTTCGCGTCGGTGGTGCTCGCGCATCTGCAGGCCTGGGAGTCCGAGCAGTACTGCAAGGAGCGGCTCGGGCTTGACGCGGCGCTCGGCTCGATCGACCGGTCCAAGCTGAATGTCAACGGCTCGTCGCTGGCCGCGGGTCACCCGTTCGCCGCGACCGGCGGCAGGATCGTGGCGCAGCTGGCCAAGCAACTGGCCGAGAAGAAGAAGGAGACCGGCCAGCCCGTGCGCGGCCTCATTTCGATCTGTGCAGCGGGTGGTCAGGGCGTCGCGGCCATCTTGGAGGCGTAGAAAAAAACTTTCGCGGGCGCTGTAACGCGCCCGCGGGGGTCGTCGATACACCCGGTAGCTTCGTGTTGCCGTCTGACCCCCCGACCCGACGGCAACACGGGGCTCTTATTTTTTCGCCCGGGATGCTTCGATGAGGTCATGCAAATCAGCCTCAGCCTCGTCGGACTACTCAGCGACTCGACCGGTGCTTCGCCGGTCGACGGGACCATAAAGAACCTCGCCCGGCTTCGCGACGAGGGCTTCCGCAGAGTTTGGATGGCGCAGCTGCCCTACGACCCAGATCTGCTGACGATCCTCGCCGTCGCACTCCACGAGGTCGACACCATCGAGGTGGGGTCCGGCGTGGTACCGATCCAGGTCCAGCATCCGACGCAGTTGGCGCAGCGGGCGCTGACGCTTAATGCGATCGCAGGCGGGCGGTTCAGCCTCGGCATCGGCATGAGCCACAAGATGGTCACCGAACAGATGTGGGGTATCTCCTACGAGAAGCCGCTGCGCCGCATGCGCGAGTACCTCGACGGCCTGCTGCCCCTGTTGTCCGGGCAGGCCGCCGACGCGGTCGGGGAGACGGTGACGACCCGCGGGTCGCTGCAGATTCCGGGTGCACCGACGCCCGACGTCTACATCGCCGCGCTGGGCCCGCAGATGCTGCGGCTGGCGGGACGCCGCACGGCGGGCACGCTGACGTGGATGACCGGGCCCAAGACCCTGGCCGAGCACGTCGGCCCGGCGCTGCGTGAGGCCGCCGCCGAGGCCGGTCGCGAGGAATCGGCGGTCCGGGTCGCTGCCTCGCTGCCGGTGAGCGTCACCGACGATATCGACGCCGCCCGCGCCCGTGCCGCCGAAGAGTTCGCGATCTACGGCCAGCTGCCGTCGTACCGCGC
>DASRJA010000761.1:0-23571 GCA_035649695.1 Mycobacterium sp.
AGCACCAGGGCGGCGATCAGGTTGGGCAGCTGGTTGGCCACCGAGAAGGCCGACGACAGCGCGGCGCCCAGGATCGCGGCCAGCAGCACGATGCGGGTGAAGCCGGTGATCCTGCTGATCAACGTCGCGAACGCCATGCCCCACGACCGCGACACCACCGCGGCGTCGGACAATTCCGGGCGTCCCGCGCGGCGTCGCGGTGCCGCCCCGCGGGGGAGCCGGGGCGGGGGCATGCGGCGGGTCGGCGGCGGGTAGGGGCGCGGCGGATAGTGCCGCGGGGGGGCTCTGTTGAACGGCGGTGGCTGCGGCGGAGGCGGCCCGCCAGCGGTACTCATTGGTCACCGCCGGCTGAGCCGGCGCGACCTTCCCAGCCGGCTGAGCCGGCGCGACCTTCCCCGCCCGCAGACCGGCTCATGACCCGCGGCTCGTCGACATCCTTCCCGTAGGCGATCGCGACGTCGATCGGGTCCGGCCGGTCTAGGTCGGCGCGGTCGGGCTGGCCGCGGAATCGGTGCCAGAGTCGTCGGCCCACCAGCAGCGCCAGCACAGCACCGCCGGTCAGCGTGATGAAGAACAGCACCTTGCCGTAGGCGTTCGAGTGCACCGAGAGCCGCACCGGCTCGCCGAGCGGCTGGCCGTCGGCGGTGCGCAGCGCGACGTCCACCGCGACACGCTGCGTGAAGTGCACCTCGATCGGCACCTTCAGCGGCAGGTAGCCCGGCGGCAGCATGATCTCGCCCATATCCGTCACCGACATTCCGGGCGGGGCCTCGATCTGTAGCCGGACGCGGATCGGCACCGGAAGGTTGTTGCGCAGCGCGAGCGGCAGCGGGCTGTGCTCGGTGGCCAGTGTGTAGGAACCGCCTGGGTTGACGATGGTGACTGCGCCGAACAGGTCGTCGACGGTTCGGCCGACGGTTGTCAGCCGCTGCTGGGCCAGCCCGTTGCGGGCGTCCGGCGGCACCGACTGGCTCAGCGCGCGAAGCATGTCTTCACGCAACGGCGCGGTGTACTGCGGCCCGGTGAGCCCGGTGCGCTCGTCGGTGGTCAGCGCCGCAGTGAGACCCCACAGCCGCCCTGTCACCCCGGCGATGCCGGAGACGACACCGTCGTCGAAGCGGCCGCGCGGATTGCCCAACTCGCCATCGGGCAGCGGGGCAAGGTCCTGCGGCGGCACCGCGTTGGCCTCGGCGATCACCGCCGTCAACGGCCGCGGCACGGCCAGCCCCGCATGAATGGTGGAGGCCAGCGCGGTGAGTATCGCCTGTGCGTCGTCGGGCTGCAGGTTCCAGGCCAGCGGCGGCATCAGGACCTGGGTGCGCGGTTCGGTGTCGGGCTGCAGGCCGCGCCACAGCAATGAGGCCAGCGCATCCTGGCGGCGGGCCACCGCTGAATCGTGTTTGACCGGAATGTCCAGCGAGGGATCCAGATACGACGGCGACGCCGGTTCGGTGCCTGCGCCGGCCAGCGCAGCACCGACGGTCGGATCGAACGGCGCGGCGACGACGTGCGGCGTGTATCGCACCGGCCGGACGTCCGCGGTCGCCGGCTCTCCGGTGGCGGAGTCTTGCGCGGCGGCGTTCGCCGCGCCTATCGCGACCGTCGGCCCCTGCGCCGACAGCAGCTCGACGGCGGGGCCGGTCAGCGGACCATCGCCGACGAGGGTGGCGCCTCGCGTCGACGTGATTCCCAGGATCTGGTCGACGATGTCGGCGGCACCTTTGGTGGCAGTGGCGCTGAGCCCCGGGTCGCCGACCCGCTGCAGTGCGTCGAGGTCGGCGTGCGAGTACGTTGTCGGCGCCACACATATGCGCTGCGCGAGCGCCTTGAGCCGATTGAGCCAGCCGACCGCCGCGTCCTGACCCGCGCCCGGATGTGTCGGGGTGCCAGGCCCGGCGTCGGGCGCGTCGTTGACGACGTAGCCGCCCGTCATCGCGTTGACCGTGACAAGCAGGTCAGGATCGACGGCCAGGCACATCGCGTTTCGCACCTCGCCGCCCTGGTCAACCTGCGGACTGGTCGCGAAGTCGACCGCAGACAACAGGACGTCGAGCCTGCCGCCGGGGGCGAGCGAGGCCGCGAGGTCGTCGTCGATAAACCGCACGGGTGTGGTGCCACCGGGCGCGCCTGCCGCCAACCGGGGCCGGTCGGCCAGCGGCCACAGCATGGTCAGTCCAACCGGTTTGGACGTATCGGGCGGCACCGCCGACGTCAGCGTGTCGGCGGCCGAGTCGGCCGCGGGCTCGGGCGGCACACCCAGTACAGGAAGCAGGAAGCGGGCATCGTCGAGGCGGGCGGGAGCTCCGTAGTCGGGGGTGCCGTTGACGTTGACCATCACCGGGTACACGCCCGGTTCGCCGATGTTCAGCGACGGCAGTTCCGCTGATCGCAGCGGATAGACGAGGTTGAACGGAACATCTTGTCCGCGAAGCAATTCCGGTGCAACAGTGATGAAGTCGGCGACGGGCTCGTATTGGTCGACGTTGCCGGAGAGATTGGTGCGAAGCCCGGCCGACGACGTGACGGCGGCGGCGTGCTCGAGGCGCACCATCACATCGCGGACCGGTCGATCGCCGACGTTGAGTATCGATCCGCTGACGGTGACGACCGGCTCGCTGGTGGTGGTGACCACCTCGGGGGCGATCCGGTCGATGCGCACCTGCAGGAAAGGCACTGCCCCCGGCTCGCCCGCGGCGGCGTGGGGCACGGCGGCAGGAAGCGCGATCAGGGTCAGCAGGGCGAGGGCGGCCAACAGCCGCGCCACCACTGCCGCTATCTTCACGGCCCTTGTCCGCAGCCGTTCGTCCGGCGAGATGGCTGTTCGTCGGGACGACGGTTGCGGGTATGCGAATGCGTCTGGGCGTGCCGTCGCGGCGAGGTGCGCGGCAGCGGCGGCAGCGAGGCGGGCCCGTCTGCATGCAGTTTGTCGATCAGCTCGCCGGCGACCTCGGCGAGCCGGCGTTCGTCGGCGTAGGCCAGGCGCGACGGCAATTCCCGCAGCGGCACCCACGCCACTTCACTGACTTCGAGATCTTCGTCGGAGAGTTCGCCGCCGAGGAACCGCATCAAATAGTGGTGCACGGTCTTGTGCACGCGACGACCCTCGGTGACGAACCAGTAATCGATGCTGCCGAGCGCGGCCAGCACACTGCCCTGGATGCCGGTCTCCTCGGCGACCTCCCGGATCGCGGTTTGTTCAGCGGTTTCACCCAGCTCGATGTGGCCCTTGGGCAGCGACCACAGCATCCGTCCGCGCCGGTCGATGCGCCCGATCAGCGCGGCGACCTGAGTTTCCTTGGGCCCGTCGATGCCGTCGATCACCAGCCCGCCCGCGGAGGTTTCGTGCACGGTGCGCAGCCGATCGGCAGGTCTGCGTGGACGGGATTTCTGCGGTTTGTTCTGACCGTTCGGCTGGTCCTTCTTGGCGTGCACCGGATTGCTGTTGTTGCGGTGCTCGGTGGACTCGGGCGGACCGGCCGCGCGTCGGCCGCGGCGCCGCCCTCGGCGCCGTCGTGGTTTGGCCTGTTCGCCGTCCGACACCCAAGCGATAGTAGCTGCCACGAAGATTCGCTCCCGCCGCACTCACCGGTCGTGACAGAGCCGTTGCCGATTAGGCTGTCCGAACGTGCCCGATTCTGCTGCAGATGCCGAGCTGCTTGCTACCGCATTGGTGGCGTTGAACGAGCACGGCGACGTCCTGCGCGAACTCGGCCGGTTGTTCGCTGACGCAGGTCACGAGCTGTATCTCGTCGGCGGAAGTGTGCGCGACGCGCTGCTCGGGCGCCTGGGTAACGACCTGGACTTCACCACCGACGCGCGGCCCGAGCAGATGCAGAAGATGCTGCGGTCGTGGGCCGACTCGCTGTGGGACACCGGCATCGAATTCGGCACGCTCGGCGTCGGTAAGGACGGCGACCGGCTGGAGATCACCACCTTCCGCGCCGACACCTATGACCAGGTTTCGCGCAACCCGGAAGTGCGGTTCGGCGATCGCCTCGACGACGATCTGGTGCGCCGTGACTTCACGGTGAACGCGATGGCGGTGCGCGTCACCGCCGACGGCCCCGGCGAATTCCTTGATCCCCTAGGCGGTTTGGCGGCCCTGCGGGCTCGCGTGCTGGACACACCGTCGGCTCCGCAGGTGTCGTTCGGCGACGATCCGCTGCGGATGTTGCGCGCGGCGCGGTTCGTGTCGCAGCTCGAGTTCGCCGTCGCACCGCGCGTGGTTTCGGCGCTGTTGGAGATGGCGCCGCAACTGGGTCGCATCACCGCGGAGCGCGTGGCCGCCGAACTGGACAAGCTGCTGTTGGGTGCGGACCCGGTCGCGGGCGTCGATCTGATGGTGCAGACCGGCCTGGGCGATGTGGTGCTGCCGGAAGTCGGTGCGATGCGGATGGCCATCGACGAACACCACCAACACAAGGACGTCTACTGGCATTCGCTGACGGTGCTGCGGCAGGCGATCGGGCTGGAGGACGACGGGCCCGATCTGGTGCTGCGCTGGGCGGCGCTGCTGCACGACATCGGCAAGCCGGCCACCCGCAAGCACGAGGCCGACGGCGGGGTGAGTTTTCATCACCACGAGGTCGTCGGCGCCAAGATGGTCCGCAAGCGGATGCGGGCACTGCGCTACTCCAAGCAGATGATCGACGACGTGTCGCAGCTGGTGTACCTGCATCTGCGGTTCCACGGGTACGGCGGTGGCCAGTGGACGGACTCCGCGGTGCGCAGGTATGTCACCGACGCCGGGCCGTTGTTGCCGAAGCTGCACAGGCTGGTGCGCGCCGATTGCACCACCCGCAATCAGCGCCGCGCGGCCCGGCTGCAGGCCAATTACGACGACCTGGAACGCCGCATCGACGAATTGGCGGCGAAGGAGGATCTCGCGCGAGTGCGGCCGGATCTCGACGGCAACGAGATCATGCAGATCCTCGGCATCCCGGCCGGGCCCGAGGTGGGGGAGGCGTGGCGATATCTCAAGGAGCTGCGGCTCGACCGCGGGCCGTTGAGTCACGACGAGGCCGTCGACGAGCTGATGAAGTGGTGGAACTCGCCGGAGCGCGGCAACGTCTAAACCGCCATGGAGTACTGCCTTGGCGACGCGGACGGCTCGGCGACGATGTGGACGGCCGCCCCGGATGTCGACGTCGACGGGGATGGCTCGCTGGACGCCGTCGGCCTGGATTTCGACGGCGACGGGCTGCTGGATGACGCGATGACCGACACGGACGGCGACGGCCTCGCCGACCACGCGGTGCTCGACTTCGCTTCGGACGCCACGTTCTTCACCGACGACGGCACCGGCACGTGGGCGGTAGCGGTCGACCGGGCGGGTCAATTGCGGTGGTTCGGCTTGGACGGTGTCGAGCACACCGGGGGACCGGTGGTCGATGTCGACGCCGACGGGCAGACCGACGACCGCCTGACCGATACCGACGGAAACGGGCTGGCGGACCGCGCGCTGTCCGGTGACGTCGCCTATGTCGACGCCGACGGTGACGGCCGGTGGGACGTCAAGCTCGCTGATGCGGATGGCGACGGCAAGGCCGACGCCGCCACGGAGCTCTAGTCACGGCCCGGGCCCGGCGGGCCGGCGAATGCCTGCGCGATACCGAGCCATTTCTCGGCGTCATCGCCGACGGCACGCACGTCTAGGGCAGCCCGCGGCCTACGCTGCGTCACCAGCATGCAGAAGTCTTCGGCCGAACCGATCACCCGCACAGCTGCGTCGTCCGGCCCCCACGACCACGTCGAGCCGTCGGGCGCGCGCAACTCCACACGGAACGGCTCCGCGGGTGGAGTGAGCCCGTTGATGGAGAACGCGAAGTCGCGGGTGCGCACACCGATGTGTGCGATCGATTTCAGCCGGGCGGTCGCGGGACGCTTCACCGCGAGGGCGTCGGCGACGTCGAGGCCGTGCGCCCAGGTTTCCATCAGCCGTGCGGTGGCCATCGACGCGGCGCTCATCGGCGGACCGAACCATGGCAGCTTGCGGCCGTCGGCGACCGCGAGCAGTTCGTCGTGCAGCCGCCCCCGGGTCTGGCGCCAGTCGGCCAGGAGCTGTTCGGGCGGAGGTGCCGCGAGCTCTTCGGCGCCAGCGTCGACGAAACCCGTCGGATCCTTGGCGGCTTCGGCGAGCACGTCTGCGAAGCCGGCCTCGTCGGTCACCGCCGTGAGCGCGACGCGGTCCGTCCACAGCAGATGCGCGATCTGATGGGCGATCGTCCACCCCGGCGCAGGCGTCAGTTCGGCCCACCGGTCGGCAGGCAGGTCGGCGACGAGGTCGTCGAGGTCGTCGCTTTCCGCACGGAGATCAGCCACCATCGGCTCCGCTGTCGACATGCCGGTCACATTAGCCGGGTGATTGCACGCGTCGACCGACGCTGGCGTGAACGGCCAGCCCTGCGAGGTAGACCACTGAGCCGGCGAACACCAGGGCGGGCTCGTGGCCGTCGGCCGGAATCACCGTCGCCGCCAACGTCATCGCGACGATGAACGCCATCCAGAACAGCGCGTCCTGGACGGTGAACACGTGGCCGCGCAGCGCGTCGTCGACATCGATCTGCATCGCGGTGTCTGCGCACAGCTTGACCACCTGTCCGGCCGCGCCCAGCAGAAAACCGCACAGCACCATCACGGGAAGCTGTAAGCCGGAGCCGCACAGCTGTACGGCTGCCGCGAAGGCCAGCGCGCCGTTCGGCGCGGCGTACCGGCCCCAGCGACGGACGATGCTCGGCGTCAGTGCAGTCGCGAGAAACGAGCCAAGACCCACGGCGGCGAGGAACATCACCGACGTCCCGAATCCCGCGACTTCCTTAGTGTCGGTGTGCCGCACCATCACCAGCACCAGCAGCGTGTTGATGCCTAACACCATTCGATGGGCGGCCAGCCCCGACAACGTGGCCGCGACGGTCGGCACGGCCAACACCGTGCGCGCGCCGTGCAGCCACCCGGTGGCTACCGCATACATGACCGAGCCGTGGATCGACCGCTTGCTCTCGTGCGGCCCGAGGATGTGCGGTGGGAAACGCACCGACAACAACAGCGCAAGGGCGACCGGCACCGTGACGATGAAAATGATTGCGGCGGCCCCGGTGTCGTCAGCGCCGAACAGCGAGCGTGGCACCAACATGAAGATCGCACCGAGGAACGCCGCGGCGGCGCCGGTGGCGGTCGCCACCGCGTTCATCGTGACCACCTGCTCGCGGGCCACCACGTCCGGCAAGGCCGCCGACAGACCCGACGACACGAAGCGGGTGAAACCGTTGACGATCAATGCGCCGAAGAGGATCAGCGGGTCGCCGGCGCCCACGGCGAGCAGTGCGGCTATGCCGAGCACCAACACCAGCCGCCCGATGTTCGCCCCGATCAGCACAAGCCGCCTGTCCCAGCGGTCTAGCAGGGCGCCTGCGAACGGGCCGAGCACCGAGTACGGCAGATATAGAGCGGCAAACGAACCGGCGATCTCCCACGGGCCGGCGGCGCGGTCGGTACTGAACAGAAGCCCGCCCGCCAGACCGGCCTGGAACAGCCCGTCACCGAATTGGCTGACGGTCCGCAGTTCGAGCAACCGCCAAAATTCAGGTAGCGCACGCACCGAACGCCATACGGCGATCGGCGCGCGGATGTCGGCCACGGAAATCACGTCCTGGTTGAGAGCTGCTGCAGATCGGCAACCCGACCCACAGTACAAATATCCCGGCGGGCCGCGCTTGTTCGCCACCGCGACCCGTTGCCGGTGCCATTATGGTGAGGTGGCGCACTCAGAAGACCCGGAGGATTTCCTCGCTCCCGCGGCTCACCGGGTGCGTGCCGGAACATTGCTGCTGGCGAACACCGATCTGCTCGAGCCGACCTTTCGGCGCAGCGTCATCTACATCGTCGAGCACAACGACGGCGGCACCCTCGGCGTGGTGCTGAACAGGCCAAGCGAGACCGCGGTCTACAACGTGTTGCCGCAGTGGGCCAAGCTCGCCACCAAGCCCAAGACGATGTTCATCGGCGGACCTGTGAAGCGTGACGCCGCGCTGTGTCTGGGGACGCTGCGGGTCGGTCTCGAGGCGGACGGGGTGCCGGGGCTACGGCATGTGCAGGGCCGGATAGTGATGGTCGACCTGGACGCCGATCCCGATGCGATCGCGCCAATGGTCGAGGGGGTACGAATCTTTGCCGGCTACTCGGGCTGGACGATCGGTCAGCTCGAGGGTGAGATCGAGCGCGATGACTGGATTGTGCTGTCCGCGTTGCCATCTGATGTCCTGGTCGAGGCGCGGGTGGATCTGTGGTCGCGGGTGCTTCGCCGCCAACCGCTGCCGATGTCCCTGCTGGCCAGTCACCCCATCGACATCAGCCGGAACTAAGTCGCAGGCACCGTCCGCGACATTCGGCTCGCAATCACCGCGCAGACGAATAGCTGGATCTGGTGAAAGATGATCAGCGGCAACATGATCAGGCCCACGGCTCCGGTGCCGAAGAACACCAGCGCCATCGGCAGGCCGGACGCCAGGCTCTTCTTGGAGCCGCAGAACAGCACTACTGCGGCGTCGGCGCGATTCAGCGAGGCGAGTCGTGAGATGCCCACAGTGACGCCGAGCATGAGCGCCAGCAGCGCCGTGCACACCCCCGCGACCGCCACCACCCGCCACGGGCTCACCGTGCTCCAGACGTGTTCTGTGATGCTCATCGAGAAAGCGGTGTAGACGACGAGCAGGATCGAGCCGCGGTCGAATGCCTTAGTGACCAACGCATGCCGGTGCACCCATGGGGCGAGCCACGGCCGTAGAAGTTGGCCCGCGATGAACGGCAGTAACAGCTGCACGACGATGTCCAGGACCGCCGAACCGTCGATGCGCGGCGCACCGGTGGTGCGCATCAGCAAAACGACCAGCAGCGGGGTGAGCACGACGCCGAGGATGTTCGACAGCGACGCGCTCACGATCGCGGCGGGCACGTTGCCGTTCGCGATCGACGTGAACGCGATCGAGGACTGCACGGTCGACGGAACCAGACACAGGAACAACACCCCGGTGTAGAGATCGGGCGTCAACACCGACGGCACCAGGCCACGTGCGGCCAGGCCAAGGAGCGGGAACGCGACGAAGGTCGCGGCCAGCACCAACAGATGCAGCTGCCAGTGCCGCAGCCCGTGCAAGGCCTCGGTCGGTGACAGCCGCGCGCCGTAGAGGAAGAACAGCAGCGCGATGGCGACCTTGGTGGCCACCGATAGCACGTCGCCGATCGTGCCGCTGCCCGGGGAAGAGCGCCGCGAGCGCCACGACAGCCAACAGCGCCAGCAGGAAGGTGTCGACGGGGAGCCGCTTGAGCACGCGAGCTCAGTTACAGGACAGCGTGCAGGTCGCGCACGCTCCGCCGCAGCCGCCCGCAGCTGGAGCGGTCTGGGCGCGGGCTCCGGCGCTATTCGCGGCTGCCGCCGCGGCCACCTTGGCGCTCTGCCAACACCCGGCCGCGACGGTGCTGATCGCGCCGATCACGCAGACGACTACAACGAGCAAGCCGGTCTGCGGGCGCGACGACAATGCCACGGCGCCGCCAGCAGCCAGCATCACCGCGGCGGCCAACTGCGTCGGCGCGACCCCGCGCAGGACTTGACGGACGAAATCGCCAGAGCGCGGGCGGGTCAGCAGCCAGACCCCAAGTCCTGCGGTCGCGACGGCGGCGCACAAGCAGAGCACCGCGGCGATCAGCATGCGCCACACAATACGAGGCTCGGACACGGTCCGCCGGATGGGCGTCCCCCCGGGCGCCAGGCTTCGCCCGGGGGGACCGTCTATCCCGTTTGCCCTAGCGGCTGCGGCTGGGCCCCCAGCGAGCTGGGGGACGCCGGTAACTGGGGCAGGCCCGGCGCCGGGGGTAGCGGCGTCGGGGTCGGTGGCCCGGGGAGGCTCACCTTGAATCCGTTGACGATCGCATCGGTGGAATCCGCTGACGCGACAACCTGGTCGACGCTCGTCGTCACCGCCAGCGACACTAGGAATTTGTCAGGGCCGGCCGTGGCGATGACATGGCGTCGCGACGTGTTCAGCGTCATCGAGTTCTCGCGGTAGGTGCCCTCGATAAACGATGAGGGCATGCCGCCGAAGTCGGCGAGCGACCCGTCGGTGGCCCGCCACGCAGGCAGCAACTGGCTGTCGATGAAGCCGTGGCTGATGGCCTCCTTCGGATCGAAGTCGCCGATCAGCTTGTAGACCTTGACCTGGGCGTTGGTCGAGTACAGCCCGTTGCCGCCGACCCGGTCGGCGATCACCGCGAACGCGTCGGGCACATTCGGATCGGGCACCTGCGCCCAGCCCTTAGGCATCGGCAGCACGATGTTGAGCGCCTTGAAGTCGCGGCTGTTCTGCGGCTCGAGCTTGACGGCCTTCGCCTTGAAGAAATCGTCCAGCGTCCCCGAGCTCGCCGGGGTGATCGTCACAGGCGGCGGGGATGGCGCCGGTGTGGCCGGCGTCACGCCGGGCTGCCCGAGGGCTTGCGGCGCGGTGGGCACGGTGACCGTCTGCGTGACGGAAGCAGGGCCGGGCAGTGGCGGTTGCGGGAACACCGGCTCGGCTGAAGCGGTGCCCCCAGCGAGGCCGACGACGGCGGCCACACCGGCTGCCGTGCCACCTGCCAGAATCCGCCAGCGGCGGGCGATCTCGTTCATCGACGGCGGTCCTTCCGAGGCGAGCGGGATTCGTCACATCCCAGGTCAGGCGCCGACCGTATCCCGTGCGCAGCGTTAGCCACCAGGGCTGGAATCGACCTGGAACCAACCCCTGATCGTGTGGTGACGCAACCGAGACCATCCCGTGGCCGACGAGGCGGCCATGTGCGGGCTTATACGCTGTTCACGTGACAGAGCCCGAGGTCGACACCCCGCAGCACCGCTACACCGCGGAGCTGGCCGGGAAGATCGAGCACGCCTGGCAGCAGATCTGGGCGGAGTCGGGGACCTTCAACGTGCCCAACCCGGTCGGCTCGCTGGCACCGCCAGATGACGCCCCGGTGCCCGCCGACAAGATGTTCGTGCTGGACATGTTCCCGTATCCGTCGGGTGAGGGATTGCATGTTGGGCATCCGCTCGGCTACATCGCCACCGACGTCTACGCGCGCTATTACCGGATGACGGGTCGCAATGTGTTGCACGCGTTGGGCTTCGACTCGTTCGGCCTGCCCGCCGAGCAGTACGCGATCCAAACCGGTACGCATCCGCGCATCCGCACCGAGGCGAACATCGTCAACTTCCGCCGGCAGCTGGGCCGGCTGGGCTTCGGGCATGACGCCCGCCGCAGCTTTTCGACCACGGACGTCGACTACTACAAGTGGACGCAGTGGATCTTCCTGCAGATCTACAACGCGTGGTTCGACCCCGCCGCGAACAAGGCGCGGCCCATCACCGAACTGGTCGCCGAATTCGAATCCGGTGCAAGGCGTTTGGACGATGGTCGGCAGTGGTCGGAGTTGTCGGCTGGTGATCGCGCCGATGTGATCGACTCGTATCGGTTGGTGTATCGGGCCGACTCGATGGTCAACTGGTGCCCCGGCCTCGGCACGGTGTTGGCCAACGAGGAAGTGACATCCGACGGGCGCAGCGAGCGCGGAAACTTCCCGGTGTTCCGGAAGCGGTTGCGGCAGTGGATGATGCGCATCACTGCCTATTCGGATCGGCTGCTCGACGACCTCGACCTACTGGACTGGCCCGAAAAGGTCAAGACCATGCAGCGCAACTGGATCGGCCGGTCCACGGGCGCATCTGTGCTGTTCGGTACGGCCGCCGGGGACATCGAGGTATTCACCACTCGGCCGGACACGCTTTTTGGTGCGACGTACATGGTGCTGGCGCCGGAGCACGAACTGGTGGACAAGCTGACGGCGTCCGAGTGGCCGGCCGGCGTCGACGAACGGTGGACATTCGGCTCGGCAACGCCCGCCGAGGCCGTCGCCGCCTATCGCGCCACCATCGCCGCCAAGTCGGATCTGGAACGGCAGGAGAACAAGGACAAGACCGGCGTCTTTCTGGGTGGCTACGCCACCAATCCCGTCAATGGTCAACAGATTCCGGTGTTCATTGCCGACTACGTGCTGCTGGGCTACGGCACCGGCGCGATCATGGCGGTGCCCGGTGGCGACCAGCGGGACTGGGACTTCGCGCATGCATTCGGGCTGCCGATCGTGGAAACGGTTGCCGGCGGCGATATTTCGCAGGGTGCCTACGGCGGTGACGGCGAGGTGGTCAACTCCGATTACCTGAACGGTCTGTCTGTCGCTGCGGCGAAGGAGGCCATCACCCGGCGGCTGGAGGCCGACGGCCGTGGGCGGGCCCGCATCGAGTACAAGCTGCGCGACTGGCTGTTCGCCAGGCAGCGGTACTGGGGCGAGCCGTTCCCCATCGTGTATGACGCCGACGGGCGTGCGTACCCGCTGCCCGAGTCGGCGCTGCCGGTCGAGCTGCCCGACATCCCGGACTACGCGCCGGTTCAGTTCGATCCGGACGATGCGGACAGCGAGCCGTCGCCGCCGCTGGGCAAGGCGACCGACTGGGTGCACGTGGAGCTGGACCTCGGCGACGGTCTCAAGCCGTACAGCCGCGATACCAACGTGATGCCGCAGTGGGCGGCCAGCTCGTGGTACGAGCTGCGGTACACCGACCCGCACAATTCAGAAGAGTTGTGCGCCAAGGAGAACGAGGCGTATTGGATGGGTCCGCGGCCGGCCGAGCATGGCGCCAAGGACCCGGGTGGTGTCGATCTGTATGTCGGCGGCGTCGAGCACGCGGTGCTGCATCTGCTGTACGCGCGGTTCTGGCATAAGGTGCTCTACGACCTCGGCCACGTCAGCTCGAAGGAGCCGTATCGGCGGCTGGTGAACCAGGGCTACATCCAGGCGTTCGCATACACCGATTCCCGCGGCGCGTATGTGCCAGCCGCCGAGGTCACCGAACGCGACGGCACGTTCTACTGGACGGGCCCGGACGGCGAGATCGAGGTCAACCAGGAGTTCGGCAAGATCGGCAAGAGCCTGAAGAACTCGGTGTCACCCGACGAGATCTGCGACAACTACGGCGCGGACACGCTGCGGGTCTACGAGATGTCGATGGGTCCGCTGGAGGCGTCGCGGCCGTGGGCCACGAAGGACGTGGTCGGCGCGTACAGGTTTCTGCAGCGGGTGTGGCGGTTGGTGGTCGACGAGCAGACCGGTATCACTCATCCCGCCGAGCACGAGGCCTTGGACGACGAGACGCTGCGGCTGCTGCACCGCACGATCGCGGGAGTCGCCGACGACTACGCGTCGCTGCGCAACAACACCGCGGCCGCCAAGCTCATCGAGTACACCAACCACCTGACCAAGCAAGGGGTGCGGGCACGGGCGGCACTGGAGCCGCTGGTGCTGATGGTCGCGCCGCTGGCCCCGCATCTGGCGGAGGAGCTGTGGCAGCGGCTCGGCCACGACAAGTCGCTGGCGCACGGCCCATTCCCGGTCGCCGATCCGCAGTACCTCGTCGAGGACACCGTCGAGTATCCGGTGCAGGTCAACGGCAAGGTCCGCGGCCACGTGACGGTGCCCGCCGACGCCGATGCCGACACGATGGAGGCCGCGGCGCTGGCCGATGAGAAGGTGCAGGCCTTCCTCAACGGCGCCGCGCCGAAGAAGGTCATCGTGGTCGCCGGCCGCTTGGTCAACATCGTCGTCTAGTAGCGGCTTGTGGAGCGGGACCCGCGCTCTCAGCGCGGCTTCGGCTCCACAAATCACGCCCAGCCGAGCTGGCGCATCGTGATCCCGTCATTCCAGATCTTTGTCATGTGGCGGATCTTGTCGCCGTCAAAGTCCATCACGTAGACGTAATCGGCTTCGGCGGACTTACCGGTCGGCGGCACCGGCCCGCCGTCGCCCGTGTGTGTCCCGCGGAAGACGCCGAAGGCGGCCACGTTTTTCCGCTCCTCGTCGACGGCGAACGACCGCACTTCGGCATTGCCGTCGGGCAGGATCGTCATCAGGCCCTTCATCCACTCGGAGTACGCCTCGAGAGTGGTCACATCAGCCAGCGCGTCGGTCTGCGCCGCGAAGGTCGCGCCGGGGTGACAGTATGGCTCGCACCCCGACCAACCCTTTCCGGTTTCACACGCCTCGAAAAACCGTTCGGCGGTGTCTTTTATCGAGCTCATAACCGATTGTGCGCACTTGGTTGTGTTCACCGCGGCGAACTGCGCAGAAATCATCGGGGGCGGACGATCACCTCGTTGATCTGGGCATCGCGTGGAGCGTTGATCGTGTCGGCGACGACTTTCGCGACGGTCTCGGGGCTCAGGAATTGCGACGGGTCGTAATCCTTGCCTTCGTAAGCGATCAGGCCTTCCTGCATTTCCGTCGCGATCCGGCCCGAGTGGATCGACGTCACCCGTAGCGACGGCTCGTCGTCGCGCAGCGAGTCCGCGAACCCGCGGAGCGCGAACTTGCTAGCCGTATACGACGCCAGCCCCGGCGACGCGTTGATGCCCGCACCGGAGTTGATGAACACGACGTGACCGCCAGCGGCGCGCAACGCTGGCAGCAGCGCGAGCGTGAGGGCAACCGCCCCAATGACGTTGACCTCCATGGATTTACGCCACTCGTCAACAGAAGACTCTGCGACGCGGCCGGGGTAGGCGACACCTGCGTTGTGGATCAGCACGTCGAGCTCGACGATCGGCTCGACGACCGCCCGTATCGCGTCGGTGTCCGCCAGGTCAACAGGCCACGTCGTCGCACCGAACCGCGCAGCCACCTCGTCCAGCCGCGATGACGGCCGGCCCGCCAGGAACAGCGTGTGCGTCGGCGCAAGCACCTCGGCGAGCGCCGAACCGAGCCCGCGACCAGCCCCGGTGATCATCGCGGTCGGCATGTCGCAACACTACCGATCTGCAAGTCCCAGGCTCTCGTCGCATTATTGAACCGATGCCACCCGACCATAGCTTCGCTCCGACCCAGCTGGCGGCCCGCGCCGCATACCTGCTACGCGGCAACGATCTGGGCGCGATGACGACCGCCGCGCCGTTGCTGTACCCGCATATGTGGAGCTGGGACGCCGCATTCGTGTCCATCGGGCTCGCGCCGCTGAGCGTCGAGCGCGCCGTCGTCGAACTCGACACACTGCTGAGCGCGCAGTGGACCAACGGGATGATCCCGCACATCGTGTTCGCCAACGGCGTCGACGGCTACTTTCCAGGACCCGCCCGCTGGGCTACGTCGGCGCTCGCGGCCAACGCGCCACGAACCCGCCACACATCGGGCATCACGCAGCCCCCGGTGCATGCCATCGCGGTGCAACGAATCCTCGACCACGCGCGCACCCGCGGCCGATCCACCCGCGCCGTCGCCGAGGCATTCCTCGATCGCCGCTGGGCCGACCTCGTCCGCTGGCACCGCTGGCTGGCCGAGGCCCGCGACCCGAAATCCCGCGGCCGCGTCACGCTGTACCACGGCTGGGAATCCGGCATGGACAACTCGCCGCGCTGGGATAGCGCCTACGCGAACGTCGTTCCGGGCAACGTGCCGGAGTATCAGCGTGAGGACAACACGATCGTCACCGACGCCAGCCAGCGGCCAAGCGACCTCGAGTACGACCGTTACCTGTGGCTGCTGGAGGAAATGAAGTCGGCGCGCTACGACGACGAGTTGCTGCCCAAGGTGATGAGCTTCGCCGTCGAGGATGTGTTCGTGTCGGCCATCCTGTCGGTGGCCTGCACAGTCCTCGCAGAGATCGGCGAAGACTACAAACGGCCGCACGCTGACGTCAAGGACCTGTACGCGTGGGCCGAACGATTTCGTAGGGGCGTCGTCGAGACCACCGACGAACGCACCGGCGCCGCAAAGGATTTCGACCTGCGCGCCGACAGGTGGGTGGCTACCGAGACGGTGGCGCAGTTCGCGCCGCTGCTGTGCGGCGGGCTTTCGCACGATAAGGAGCGCACCCTGCTGCGGCTGCTGGAGGGGCCACGGTTCTGCGGGCATCCGGATCTGAGGTACACGCTGATCCCGTCGACGTCACCGGTGTCGCGGGACTTCCGCCAGCGCGAGTACTGGCGCGGACCGGTGTGGCCGGTGATGACATGGCTGTTCTCGTGGTGCTTTGCGCGCCGCGGCTGGGCAGAGCGCGCGCTGATGCTCAAACGGGAAGGGCTGCGGCAAGCCAGCGACGGCACCTTCGCGGAGTATTACGAGCCGTTCACCGGAGAACCGCTTGGCAGCATGCAGCAGTCGTGGACCGCCGCAGCGGTGCTGGACTGGCTGGGCTGACGCCTATTCGGCCAGCCGCTCCAACGGAACCAACGCCTTGGTCAGCGTCTCCAGGTCCTCGGGGCTGAGCTTCGCCATCAACGTCGCCAGGTGTGCCCGGCGCGCGGCCAGCGCTTCACGATGCTGAGATAGGCCCTTCGGCGTGATGTCGACGAGCACGGCCCGCAGATCCGACGGATCGCGCGAACGCTTCACCAGCCCAAGTTTCTCCAGCCGCCGGATCGCCACCGTCGTCGTCGGTGTGCGCACCCGTTCGTGGGCGGCCAGCTCCGTCATCCGGATCGGCCCCTGATCGAGCAACGTCAGCAGAATCGACAACTGAGCCAGCGTCAGATCGCCGGCATCCGTGCGATTCGTGTCCCCCCGGCGAAGCACTGAAAACACCTTGGAGAGCACTCGCTGCAGCTCACCGGCAAGTTCGCCGACCTGCGATTCGGTCTCCACCATAATTCGCCAGTCTAACCTGTCGGAGGCTGCCACAAGCGAATGCGCGTCAATTAGCCTCACAAAACTTGCGACAGGAATCGGCGCAGCCGATCCGTCTCGGCGGCCTCGAAAATTCGCTCGGCGGACCGGATTCGACCACCTGGCCGTGATCCATGAACACCACCGCGTCCGACGTCGAGCGGGCGAATCCCATCTCGTGCGTGACCACCACGACACCGATGCGCTGGCCTTCGGCCAGCTTGTCGAACCCGGTGATGGGGGAGCCAGAAGGCACCACCAGAGAGAAGTAGCCGAAGTCGTAGCCGTTGGTGAAGCCGACGGTCTTGCGTCGCGCATCGGTGGTGGTGATCGACGACGAACCGACGTCGAAACGCCGCGACGCCACCTGCGCCAGCAGCCCCGAGAACTCGGTGCCGACGAAGTTCACCTTCAGTCCCAGCTTGTCGGCGATCGCGCGCAGCAGTTCGTTGTCGAAGCCCGTGAACTGGCCGGCCGAGTTGATGCAGATGCTCGGCGGCGCGTCCGACAGCGTGCCGACGGTCAGCGTGCCCGGCACACTCAGCCCCAGCGCATTGACGTTGACGGCGGTCAACGGTTCGACCGTCGCGGTCGTGTACTTGTCGGCGCCGGGGCCCGTCGCCGCTTTCCCGAGGTTGGTCGGCAGCGCGCTCGCACTCTGGATCCCCGGCGGGGCGCACTGGTCGACGTTGGCACCGGCTGGCGCTGCCAGACCCATGCTGCAGACCAGCATCGCAATCAGGGCCACGACGGTTGTCTTGACGGCGGTCACCAAAGCAAGGTAGCCGCCAAGCGCTCGACGGAATCGCCTTGCGCTCACCTAGAACGCAATGGACGCCCCGGACGGGCGGAACACCCCTCGCCGCACCAGCTCAGTAAGCATGATCCTGGCCATTAATTCTGCGCGCTCGGCACACGCCGCGCGGGCACCGTCGGGATCGCGACGTTGGATGGCGGCGGTCTCGGCCTCGTAGAACGGCAATATCTCGTCGTGGTTGTTGAGGTAGGCGAGCCAGAACGTGCGGGGGATGAAGGTCTGCGATGCACGGATCGCGGCCTGCAAGCGTGGGCCGGCGAATTCGTCGTTGATCACGCGGCGGTACTTCCACGCCGTCTCCTGAAACGCGCGCGACTCTTTGCTGGCCCGCATGACATCGAGAAGCGCGCCGAGCGTGTCGAGGATTCGGGGAAGACCATCGACGGCGGCGCGCGCCGATGCGATGCCGCTCAGCAATCCATACAGCTCGTGATGTTCACGCACGACGGACTCGTCGAATCGTTCGACGTACGCGCCGCGGTGATACTGCGTCGACAGCACGCCGTCATGTTCGAGCTGGACCACCGCCTCCTGGATCGGGACGCGGCTGAGCCCGAGTTCCTGCGCGATCTCGTTGCGATCAATCCGGTCCCCCGACCGCAGTTTGCCAGTCAGCACCAGGTTGACGACATGCGAGACCACGAGGTCTTTTTCTTTGACCCCGTACTTCTTGGGCATGGCGCGGCAAGCATCTCACGTAGCCGTCGCGCCGGGAGCCGTTCCGCCAGTTCAGTTTCCATTCTGTTGGCGACGGTCGCGCCACCGGCACAACGCCTCGGCCTGTGTCAGGTCGTAGTCGGGTCCGTTGACGCCGACGGTCAGCATCGTGACGCCGAGTTCCACGAACGCGCCGGCCTCTTCCAGCAGCGCATCGAGGTTGGCGCCCGCCACACCGGCAGAGCGCTCGATGGTCGCCGGGTCGCGTCCGACGTCGGCGCAGTGACGTGCCAGGATCTCCGCCTTCGCCGGGTACGTCTCCAGCGAGGTGAACCCGTGCCAGATATCTCCGTGCTCGGCGACAAGGCGCAACGTCTTCTTCTCGCCTTGGCCGCCGATCAGGACGGGGATGTCGCGGGTCGGCGCGGGGTTGAGCTTGGCCAGCCGCGACGTGATCCGCGGGAACGCGTCGGCCAGATCGTCGAGCCGGCTGCCCGCTGTGCCGAACTCGTAGCCGTAATCGTCGTAGTCCTTCTGCTTCCACCCCGACCCGATCCCGAGGATCAGCCTGCCCTCGGAGATGTGGTCGACGGTGCGCGCCATATCGGCAAGCAGCTCCGGGTTGCGATACGAGTTGCACGTCACCAGCGCGCCGATCTCGAGGCGCGACGTCTGCTCGGCCCAGGCGCCGAGCATCGTCCAGCATTCGTAGTGCGGACCATCGGGATCGCCGTAGAGCGGGAAGAAGTGATCCCAGTTGAACGCGACGTCGACACCGATGTCCTCACAGCGACGGACGGCGTCGCGGATGTGGCTGTATTGCGGGGAGTGTTGCGGCTGCAGTTGCACGCCGATGCGAATGGGGAAGCTCACTGTCGTCAGGCTAGACGCCGATTTGACCGTTGGCCTTCCACACCGCGACGACGGACGGGCGCGCGGTGCCGTTTCCGCCCTCCGGCCAGTGCGACAGCGGCTTATCGATGGTGTAGTCGTCGCCCTCGCCGGGATGCTGCACGCAGACTGTGACGAGATCGTCGGTCACCACGGGTCCGCAGGTTTCCCCACCCTTCGGCACGGTGAGGAACTGTTTGGTCTCACCGCGATTCGGCCCTTCCAGCGCGACGGCGAACAAGCCGTCGTTTGACTTCAGCGCGTTGCCGTCGGTGGAGATCCACAGATTGCCGTGGCTGTCGAAGGCCACGTTGTCGGGGCAGGAGATCGGGCTGACCTTCGTCTTGTCGAATCCGGCGAAGTAGGTGTCGGCTGCCGCGGGATCACCGCAGACGAGAAGGAGATCCCAGGTGAAGTCGGTGCCCGCGTGGTTGTCGGTGATCTCGAGGATCTGCCCGTTCTTGTTCTCGTTGCGCGGGTTGGCGGCGTCGACGGGAGCCTTGCCCTCGGCGCCGCGCTTGTCGTTGTTGGTCAGCGCGACGTAGACCCTGCCGGTCTTGGGGTTGGCCTCGAAGTCTTCGGGCCGATCCATCTTGGTGGCGCCGACCTTGTCGGCGGCGAGCCGGGTGAACACCGCCGCCTCCTGTGCGGTCACCCCGTCGACGAGCGACTCGCCCTGACCGTTGGCGCCGGAGCGCAGCAGTGGGATCCACGTGCCGCTGCCGCTGAACGCCCCCTCCTTCGGCAGCTTGCCGGAGCCGTCGATCTCGTCGGCCGGGATGTCGCTGGACAGCTTTGCGACATACAGCGTGCCCTCGTCGAGGATCGTCATGTTGTGGGCCATCGCGACCGGATCGGTACCGGCCTGGATCTTCTTCGCCGAGACGAACTTGTACATGTAGTCGAAGCGCTCGTCGTCGCCGGCGTAGGCCACCACGGTTCCGTCGCTGGTCACGTAGACGTTGGCGGCTTCGTGCTTGAACCGCCCCAGCGCGCTGTGCTTGACGGGCTTGGAGTTGGGATCCCACGGATTGATCTCAACGACGTATCCGAAGCGGTTCACCTCGTTGGGGGTCTTGGCGACGTCGAATCGCGGATCGAAGGACTCCCACTTGAGCTCGGTCGGCTCAAGCGTGACGCCGTAGCGGTCCTGCCGGTCGGCGTCGACGGGACCGGGCTCCGGCGCACCCTCCGGTGCACCGAAGTATTCGTGAAAGTTCTCTTCACCGGAAAGCACAGTGCCCCAAGGGGTTACGCCGCCGGAGCAATTGGCGAAGGTGCCCGCCACGGTGCGGCCGGCCGGATCGGCCGGCGTCTTGACGAAGTCGGTGCCCGCGGCGGGACCAGTCAACGTGAACGGTGTGTCGGCGGTGATGCGCCGGTTGTACGGGCCGATTACCGGCTTCAGTCCCTCCGGCGTGCGCTCGACCTCGACGACGCCCATCCCGATCGCCGCGATCTCGATGTCGAACTGCTCGCGGGTCGGCTTCGCGTCGTCGTAGCCGGGGAACATGAACTGCGGGCTTACGTATTCGTGGTTGGTCACCAGCAGGAAGCGGTTCTTTTGACCGGGCACGGGCAGCAGTCCGGCGAAGTCGTTGTTGAACCCGAACTGGCCGCGCTGCGCGGCGGCGGTCTGCGCCCTCACGTCAAACTTCGGTGCGTTCGGCAGGATCGGGTCGCCCCAGCTGATGACCACTGCCTGCTGGTAGCCCTCCGGGATCACGACCGCGTCCTCTTTGTTGGGCGCGACGGCGGTGAAGTTCATGCCAGGAGGGGGCTCGGCGGGCGCCGGCGACGAGGTGGGCGTCGCGGCGGGCTGCTCACCCTGCCCGCATGCGGCCAGCGCCGAACCCGCGCCGACGGCGAGCACTGCGATGCCGCCGGCCTGCAACATTGACCGCCGCGAGACGGCCTTCACGATGTCGCCGAAGTACTCGTTGTCGCTGGTGTTGGGTGCGGGTTTGGAGCAGGCGTCACCGCACTTGTAGCGGCACGTCACATGCTGGCGCGACGACCGGCCGTCGTGGGAGACAAGAAGATTCAACGGCACAAGCGCCATGGGTGCGGGTTCCTTCCGACAACCGGCCGGGGCTGGCGGCCGGACTCGCGAAACCTACGACAGTTTGGCAATCAGCTGGCAAGCAATCGGTGAACAACTGGGGACGCTAAGCGCCCAGCACCCCCCGCAGGATCTCGACGAGCGCGGCCGGCTGGTCGCCCTGAACGGAATGTCCGGAGTCGGCGACGACGTGTGTGCGCTGGAAGCCCGGCGCGGCCTTTGCGAACGCGTCGGCGTCCTCGTCGTTGACGAAGTACGAGTTGGCGCCGCGTACGAGCGTGGTCGGCATCGTGATGGCCGGCACGTCGTCCCACAGCCCGTCGAAGCCGTCGCCCTTGCGGAACGAGTCGTAGCGCCACGTCCAGGTACCGTCGTCGAGCTGCTTGGAATTGTGAAAGACGCCGCGGCGCAAAGATTTCCGGTCACGGTGTGGCGCCGCAGCCACCGTCACGTCCAGCATGGCCGCAAACGTGGGAAATGTTCGGTCGCCCTGCACCAGTGCCACGGTGCCCATCTGGGCCTTCGTCATCTGTTCGTGGCGTTCGGGTGCCGACGGCGTGACGTCGACGAGTACAAGCTCCGGCACAAGCGACGGTTCGGACGCTGCGATGCGCAGCGCGGTGAGCCCGCCCAACGACATGCCGACTACCAGCCGGGGATTCGGTGCCCACTCGCGCAGCAGGGGACGCAGCGTCTCCGCATTGAGCCACGGACCGTAGTCGCCGTCCTCACGCCACGCCGATCGGCCATGCCCCGGAAGGTCGATCGCCAACGCGGGCAGACCGAGCCCGACGATGACGGTGTCCCAGGTATGAGCGTTCTGCCCGCCACCGTGTAGGAACACCACCTGCGGCGGCTCGTCACCCCACTTGAGCGCGCTGATGGACCCCGACTCGATGCGCTGCACCGACGGCAGCGGCCCGCCGACCCCGATTTGTTCGGCGTTCTCGTGAAGCAGCCCGAACTCGTCGAGGCCGGCCAGGTCGTCGTCGGAGACTTCGGCGTTCGTCACGCCGTTGAGGCTAGCGCTGTTACGCCTTCGGCCGGCCTTCGCTGTAGTGCGCCGGCCGCTTGGCCGACGGCGCGGTCGCTGTCGTGCGCTGCGGCTGTCCGGAGGGCTCCTCAGCCGCCCACTTGTAGTCGGACTCCGGTGCGCGTTCGGAGGCCACCGTGCCCACCGGTGCGGCGTCCGCGCTGGAGCGCCGCTCCCGAATGCTGCGGCCTTCGCGCTCGGCCGTGGTCAGATAGTCCTCCCAGCGCGCCTGCATCGGCTTGATCAGGCCACCGCCGACGCCGACCACGAGGATGCCGCCGATTGTCGCCAAGACCGCAACCAGGACCGGCAGCGTCACGGTCAGCGCGATGCCCACCTGATTGAGCGCCGCGATGATGCCCAATCCGAGGATGAAGACGCTGGCAAGAGTTCCGAGCGCCCGGCCGTACGAGAATCCGCTCAGCGCGTTTGACACGATGTCGCGAACCGCAGCCGCGATCGCGGCGGCCACCACGACGATGATCAGTGCGACGAACAGTCGGGGCAGGAAAGCGATCACAGCGGCGATCAGTTCGCTCACCGGATTCGGTCCGAAGACGCCAAAGGCGAAATTCAGAACGATCAGCAATAACCCGTAGTAGACGATCTTGCTGACGATGGTCGAGGCGTCATAGTTGCTTCGCTCCATGGCCCGCCGCATACCGCCGCGCTCCACCGCGCGATCGAAACCGACGCGTTCGAGGATTTTGTCGACCGCCTTGGCGATCAGTTTCGCCACAATCCAGCCGACAATCAGAATGATGAGGAAGAGGACAAGCTTTGGAGCGATGGCGAGCACCGACCCCCACATGTCTCTGAGTTGGTCTTGCATGACGTGCTCCTTGGATCGAGGCTCGACCGGCCACAGAAATTATTGACACCAGCGTCATACCCCCCGGTCAACTGCGTAAACCTCGAACCGCCCCGACAACAGCAACATGCAAAACGGGGACCCCAGATGGGGTCCCCGCATTGTGCCGGCGTTGCCGTATCAGCCCTTGATGTAGTCCTCGAGCTGCGCGCGGGCGATGTCGTCGGGCAGCTGCTTCGGCGGGCTCTTCATCAGGTATGCCGACGCGGCCACCACCGGGCCGCCGATGCCGCGGTCCTTGGCGATCTTCGCCGCGCGCACCGCGTCGATGATGACGCCCGCAGAGTTCGGCGAGTCCCACACCTCGAGCTTGTACTCCAGATTCAGCGGCACGTCGCCGAACGCGCGGCCCTCCAGCCGCACGTAGGCCCACTTGCGGTCGTCGAGCCAGCCGACGTGATCGGACGGACCGATGTGGACGTCCTTGGTCTTGAACTCGCGCTGCAGGTTGGAGGTGACGGCCTGCGTCTTGGAGATCTTCTTGGACTCCAGCCGCTCGCGCTCGA
>DASRJA010000762.1:0-3582 GCA_035649695.1 Mycobacterium sp.
AGGCCATTGCCGAGCCAGTAGTGCAGGTGGTCGGGGGTAGCCGGCCCGTACGCCTTGAAGTACGCCTCGACCGCCTGCGCCCCCGCCTTGTCGAGGTCAGGCACCCCGGCCCAACGCGGATTGCTGTCCAGGCGCTGGAAGGTCGCACGCCCGTCCCGTCGTGGGCCGAAGCTCATGTCACCCTGCCACGCGAGCGGCTTCAGCAATGTGCCGGACCCGTCGCCGAACGCGAAGCCCAGATGCCGGAACCTGGGCCGGGCGGTAACCGCCGCGCCGAGCTCGTCTCGGGTCAGCGGCCCGTCGGCAAGCGCCTCGCGGACAACCTCCCGAAGCAGTGGCCAATCCGCTGGGGTCAGACCGTAGAAGCTTTGCCAACTGGGGAGCTCCCACATCCGACTGGCGGCCCGCAAAGCGAGGTAGGTGCCACCGTCCTCGGGCGTCATCAAATGGGTAGCGCCACGAAACGCGAACGTCTTGATGATCCGGCCCGCAGCAAGCGCGCGAGCAACCTCGCCTGGTCGGAACCCTTCGCGCCTGGCACCGATGGCGAGCTCGGCCGCGGTGTCGAATTGGGCCGGCACGGCGCACAAACGGCGCACGACGCCCGCGACCGGTGCGGTGCCGACCGGATCGAGCAACTGCCGCCGCATACGCCATGCGAGGGCCCGACGCCAGGTGAGTGACACCGTCGCACGCTATCCCACCGCGACCGCTCTGCCCGCGCCTCGCGTCGGTGATGTCGAGGATCGACATGATCGTGCTAAGGACCACGACGCCGGCGATCTTGAGAACAGCCGCGTCGATGTGATCGGGGTACTCGGTCTGGGTGGCCGGGGCCGCCATTCAATGCTCCTCCCGCCTTGCGGTGCGTTCGTCACCGCCAAGGCGGCGCGCTTCGCAGCCTGGCCACGTCACCGACAAGCCCATCGTGACTGCAGCTTCCGCTCACCCCACGCAACACCCGACCGGCAGCCGTCTTCCCGTCGCGCGCAGCAAGGCTCGGCTAGAGGTAGCTGTCGCGGCGTAGCGACTTCAGGGCTGGGTAGCCGATTACTGGCGGCAGGTAGAACGTGATGATGCGGTACATGATCGCGGCACCTACGGCGGTCGCGCTGTCGACTCCCATCGCGGTGTATCCGGCGGTGAGGGCCGCCTCGGTGACACCCATGCCGCCGGGCACCGGCATGATGCCGGCGAAAATGGCCACGGCTTCGTTGACGAGTATCACGTCGGCGAAGGCCACGTCTTGCCCGAAGGAAGCCAGCACCAGATAGCTGCACAGTGAGAACAGCAGCTCGACCACGACGTTGGCGGCCAGCACACCGATTAGCCGGCGTGGTGAGGCGAGCATCGGCCAGATCTTGGTCCGCACGAGGTGAACTGCGGCCGAGACAAGGCGGCGCAGGCTGGGGATCAACATCGCGGCCGCGATTACCAGAACGAGCACTATCCCGAGGAAGATGAGCAGACTCTCCACCGCGTCATAGGACAGCGTTTCGTCGAGGTTGAGGTCGAGGGTGCCGAGTCCGAACAACAGAATCGTGAGGATCAGCCCGATCTGGGCCACGAACCCGGCGAAGCTGTCGAGCGCACCAACGGTGATCGCCGAGGTTCGATCAAGACCGCAGCGCTGGAAAAACCTGATGCCCACGGCCACCCGGGCTGCGGTCGACGGTACGGCGAGGTTGATGAATGTGATCGCATACTGCAACGCGGCCAGCCGCGGCAGGGGGATCCGCAACGGTGCCGCGATCGCCAGCGAGACCGCGTTCGCCAGCCTTGGTGTCTGGCCGATCAGGAACGCGACGATCAGTACTGGCACGCTGGCGGCCTGTATGGCGTCGACGATCGCGTCAACGCCGATGTTCTGCAGCGCACTCACCAGGGTGACGGCGACGATTAGGAGTAGGACCCCCATCACCAGCCGGCCTAGCGAGAACCGGCGTAGTGGCTGCAGCGTCTCGTCTTGGCCGCCGATCGCGCCGAGCGCGTTCTTGCGCAACGCGTCGACGTCAATGTCGGCCGCGGCAGCCTGCCTGCGCAGGCTGGCCGTCAGCGCAGCCGGCTGCACGTATGGGGTGACCGCTGCCAGGCCGTCATCGCCCAGCGCCTCCCGGGCTACCGCCGTGGCCCGATCGATGTCTGCGACCACGGCCGTTGTCGCGAGCAGCTGCGCCTGGTCGAGTCGCTGAGACTCAGCGTCGGAGCCGACCACCGCCAGGTCGAAGTCGCTTAGATGCACGGCGGCATCCACCAGCTGTAAGTGTTCAGGGGCGATGGCTCCGTGCCGGATACCTCCGGCGTGGAGATCGACAAGGGTGCGCCAGCACGACGACAGCACCGCGTCATCCACTTCGGGCGCTGCGTCGCCGAGGCCGGGACCGACCCGTTCCACGACGAGCAATGCGTCTCCGCGCTCGTCAACGACCGCGGCGATGACCGGCGCCACCGCGACCCCGCGGCGCTCCGCGAGAAGTGTCAGGAACGCCACGTGCTCGATCTGCTGACGCCTGGTGAGTGCCACGTCGGGCCCGCCGGACCGATACCACAGCAGGCGCCATAGTTTGACGACGAGCTGGCTGTCCCATGCGTCCCGCCCGTATACCCGAACGTCGAGCTCGATGCCGTCCGGTGTTTTGGCCGTCACGTGTGCAACCCCGGCCGCGGTCCGGATGCTATGCGGTTCGGCCTCGATGCCGATCGCCCGTAGTTCTTCGCGCACCTCGCTCAGTGATGGCTGCCCGCCGGGTGAGCCGGCGAGCAAGTGGACGAATGCCGCGGCCGCCCATCCAAGTGCGAGCGCGCCGAGCGCACCCCCCGGACTCAGCACCTCGACCGCCACCGCGGCGAGCCAACCGAGAACGACCAACCATCGGCCGAGATAGCGCAGCGGTCGCGCCAGGTACGGCGCCGCTACTGCGACCGCCCCCGCCCCAACGGCAAGCGCCAAGGATGGGAAGTCGATCGGATCGTTCGCCGCTCCAAGCCCGTTGAGTACCTGCGGCCATTCCCCGGTGGCCAGCCGCCCGATCGCCGCCCCGGCCACCGCGACCGCCGCGACGACAGCCACCAAGTCCCGCGCCAGCCTCCATCGCCGGCGGGCGAGCGCCAGGACGAGCAGCACCACCGCCCACACCTGGAGAAGATCGAAGGAGATCTGCCAGACCGGCTGCAGGATTCCGGGCAGGTTCGACAGCAGCGAACCGAGCGCCGTCTCCGCATCGCTTGGCGGCTCGTCGGCACCTGCGGCGCACACGATGAGCACCACGACGGAGATCGCCAGCAGCACACCGTCGGTGGCCCTGCGAAATCGGCGCGGTTGGGCCGGCACGGCAAACGCCCGAGTCCCCAGACGACCCAGACCGGGCTCTGCAGCGCTAACGTCGCCCGACAGGGTGCCTTCCCGCCGCGGACCACTGGCCGCTGGCGGTGCAACGTAAAACCTGCCCCGCCTGCCAGCGCCGGACGGCAAGTGGCCTCCCCAAAAGCAGTGTGCCCAGTAGCGCGACGTTGGTCTTGGTGATCCCGAAAAGAGTATGCAGCGAGATCCACTTTTCCGCCGATGGCAAACCGGGGAGATCA
>DASRJA010000763.1:0-2466 GCA_035649695.1 Mycobacterium sp.
TCGATGCCCAGCGCGGCCAGCAGCTCGGCCTCAAAGCGGGCCCCGATCACCGACGCCGCATTCACCGTCCGCTTGGCCGCGGTGCTTAGCCGGTCGATGCGTGCCTCGATGGCCGCCTGCACCGTGGCGGGCACCGCGACATCGGCGACATCCACCCGACACAGATAGCCGCCGCGCTCACCCTCCAGCACCGCGCGCTGCACTAACTCGCGCACCATCTCTTCGGCGAAAAACGGGTTCCCGGCGGCCCGCTCGGCGATGACCGCGGCCAGGTCAGCGACCGAGGGATCCGAACCCAGCAGCTCGCCCAGCAGTGCTGTGGTGTCCGAATCATCCAGTGCGCCAAGCGCTATCGTCTGCGCTTCCGGCGCCCGCGTCAGCGCTCCCTCATATTCGGGGCGCGAGGTGATCAGCACCATCAACTTGGTTTGCGGGATCACGGTGAGGAAGTCGGCCAGCATCGACTCGCTGACCGCATCGACCCAGTGCACATCCTCGATGATGAAAAGCGCCGGTGCAGCACGGGCCTCCGCCGCGGTGTTGATCAGCGCGGTCAACCGGCGCCGCCGCGCATCCGGGTCGATGGCGGGCGTCGGCGTATCGGGGTCGGCGATGCCCAGCAGATCGTCGAGCAGCAGCAGATCCTCCGGATCGGCATCCGGCACGCGTTCGCGGACCCGGATCCGCGCGGCCGGCCCGTCAAGGTCTTCGACCCCGCTCAGCGCGCGCAGCAGCCGCCGCACCGCATGGAACGGGATGTCGCTGGCATGGGATTCGCAGAACGCCCACACCACCTCGAACCCACGACTTGCCGCCAGTGCTGCGGCCTCCCGCGCCGCCCGGGACTTGCCGATGCCCGGCTCTCCCACCACATTCACCACACCACCACGGCCACCGAGCGCGCGGTCCACCAAGGCTTCGAGGGCCGCCATCTCCGAATGTCGACCGACCAGACTTGCTTCCTGGCGCTGCCTCACATGGCCGGAAGTCATGCCAAGCAACCGGCGTGCGGGGACGGGCGCATCGGCCCCCTTGATGTGCACCCATTCCGGTTCACCCAACACAGCGGCATGTTCGACCAGCCGCGCGGTCGACTCCGACAGCATCACGCCGGTAGGCGCCGCGACCGATTCCATCCGCTGCGCCATCCCGACCTGCTCACCGACCGCGGTGTAACCCAGTGAGCCTGAACCAATCTCACCCGTAATGACCTGACCGGAGTTGAGCCCGACGCGCAGCTGAAAGGAGATGCCATCACGGCGCTCGACGTCGGCGGCCAGACGTACAGCTTCTTTCTGGACATCCAGGGCCGCCAGACATGCCCGCACGGCGTGGTCCTCCAACGCCACCGGCGCGCCGAACAACGCCATGATCCCGTCGCCGGTGAACTTGTCGACCGTGCCGCCAAAGCGCAGCACCACCGCCGCGCACCGGTTCACCAACTCGGTCATGATCTCGCGCAACCGCTCGATATCCAGCGCAGCCGCCATATCCATCGAACGCACCACATCGGCGAACAGCACCGTCACCTGCTTGTACTCCGCAGCATCGGCCGATGCCACCAGCGGCGACCCGCACGCATCACAGAATCGAGCACCCTCATGCGGCGCAGCCCCACACGACCGGCAAACCTCTCCTGCCGGCGTCGCTGGCGTTGTCGCTCCCGCGGCCCCCGCTGACTGCACGATCAGCAAAGCGTATGGCTTCATGCGCGCACAAACGGTCAAACGGACGATATTGACGTCTGCGGCACAAACGGGAGCCGCAACGAGCAGTGGAATGGCTGAGTTACGTTGCTTCGGTGAGTAATACCGGACCCCTCGCCGGGGTGAAGGTGATCGAACTCGGCGGCATCGGCCCCGGGCCGCACGCAGCGATGGTGCTGGCGGATCTTGGCGCGGACGTGGTGCGGGTGCGCAGGCCGGGCGGATTGCAGATCCCAGCGGAAAACCTCGACCTGTTGCATCGCGGCAAGCGCATCGTCGACCTTGACGTCAAGAACCAGCGGGACAAGCTGCTGGAGCTGGTGGCCAAGGCCGACGTGTTGCTCGACGGGTTCCGGCCCGGCACCTGCGAGCGGCTCGGCATCGGGCCCGATGAGTGCGCGGCGGTCAACCCGCGGCTGATCTATGCGCGCATCACGGGCTGGGGTCAGGACGGCCCGATGGCGAAGGCCGCCGGTCACGACATCAACTACCTGTCGCAGACCGGGGCGCTCTCGGCGATCGGCTATCGCGACCGGCCACCGGTGGCCCCGCTGAACCTGGTCGCCGACTTCGGCGGCGGATCGATGTTCGTGCTGCTCGGCATCGTCGCCGCGCTCTACGAACGGGAACGGTCGGGCAAGGGCCAGGTGATCGACGCCGCGATGGTCGACGGGGTGTCCATCCTGGCGCAGATGGCGTGGACGATGAAGTCGACCGGTTCGCTCAAAGACGAGCGCGAATCGTTCATGCTCGACGGCGG
>DASRJA010000764.1:0-8998 GCA_035649695.1 Mycobacterium sp.
TGATCCGTCGCGACAACAGCCACGACGCCAGCAGCCCCAGCGCTGCACCAAGGCTGAGATAGATGAGTAGCCGCTCGCCGGCGCCGCTGAGCAGTTCCCACACCGACGGGTACGGCTCGCTGACCGATACGACGGCCAACACGTCACCATTGGTGGAAAGGATCGGCACCTGGCCGACCAAGCTGTGCACACGGTCGATGTTGTCGTCGCCAAACCAAGCCCGGCCTTCGTCGGCCCGGCTCGGCCCGAGGTCCATCCGCTGGCCGATGCGAGACGGATCCGACGACACCCGCACATGTCCATCCGGGTTGAGGATCTCGGCCAGCCCCGCACCCGAGAGCGCAACGGCGCGGTCCACCTCCGGCGCAAGCACCCGCGTGGCAAATGGATCGGCGTAGCGATCCCGCACGATCGGTGTCGACGCCATGTTTTCGGCGACCGCGATCATCCGCTGTCCCCGCACCTCGCGGAACTCCCGCGTCGACTGCGCCACCGACACCGCCGCCACGGCGACCAGCACGACGGCAACCACCAGCAACTGGAACACCAGAAACTGGCCCGCCAGGCTGCGGAAACTACGAGTTGGTGACCACAACGACCAATACTTCCTTTGCGTTCTTATCAGTGACGTAGGTCACTGCAGACGTCCAGTATTGCTGAGCATCACAAATCAGTGATTGGGGACGACGTGAAATCAACGCAGCAACGCGCAGCCCTAATACTCGTCGTGATCGCCGCGCTCCTCCTTACGGCCTGCGGCGTGACGAAGGGCGAACAGACGGGTCTGCACCGGCTCCGGATGATGGTGCCGAACAGCCCCGGCGGCGGCTACGACCTCACGGCGCGGACCGCCGTGAAAATCATGGAGGACGACGACATCACCGGCCGCGTCGAGGTCTTCAACGTCATCGGCGCAGGCGGCACCGTCGCCATGGCCCGCCTGATGAACGAAAAGGGTAACGACGACCTCATGATGACGATGGGGCTCGGCGTCGTCGGCGCCACCTACACCAACGGGTCCAAGGCGCGCGCATCGGACGCGACGGCGCTGGCGAAGCTGATCGAGGACCCCGGCGCGGTTTTCGTCCCGGCCGATTCGCCGTTCAAGACGGTGCAGGATTTCGTCGCGGCGTGGAAGGCCGATCCGTCGAAGGTCACCATCGGCGGCGGTTCGTCACCGGGCGGACCCGATCACTTGTTCCCAATGGAATTGGCGAAAGCGGTCGGTGTCGAGCCGAAATCGGTCAACTACGTCACATATGACGGTGGCGGTGATCTGTTGACCGCGCTACTCGGCAAGAAGATCACCGTCGGCACCTCCAGCCCGGGTGAACTCATGGATCAGATCGAAGCCGGCCAACTCCGGGTGCTCGCCGTATCCGGGGCGGAGCGAGTCGAGGGCATCAACGCACCCACCCTCAAGGAGTCCGGCATCAATCTCACCTTCGCGAATTGGCGCGGAGTCCTTGCGCCACCGGACATCTCCGATGACGCGAAACAAGCGATGGTCAAGGTGCTCGAAGAGATGCACGGCACCAAGCAGTGGAAGGAGGCGCTGGTGAAGAACGGCTGGACTGATGCGTTCGTGACGGGCCAGCAGTTCGAGCAGTTCCTCAAGGAGCAAGACACCCGGGTCTCGGAGACCCTGACCGAATTGGGGCTGGTATGACCACCACCGAAGAACCGCAACAGAATCCGGTTGCCAGAACAGTCGACAAGGCGCAGTACATCGTCTGTGCGGTGCTGGTCGCGGTCGGCGCATTCGTGATCTACGACGCGCTCAGCCTGGAGGCGGGATTCGCGAAGGTGGATCCCGTCGGGCCCAAGTTCTTTCCGATCGCGATCGGCGGCATCCTCATCGTGCTCGCAATCGTTCTCGCCATTGCCATTCCGCGCGGCTCGGTGGGTGAGGCGGACGCGGGGGAGGACGTCGACCCGAACACCCCGGGCGACTGGCGCACGGTCGGACTGCTCGTCGGTCTGTTCGTGTCCGTGATCCTGCTCGTCAACCCACTCGGGTGGGCGATCACCGGGACTCTGCTGTTCGCAGGTGCGGCGACCATCCTCGGCAGCCGCTATTACATTCGCAACCTCGTCATCGGCGCGGTGCTCGCCGTCGCCAGCTTCTACGCGTTCTACTCCGGGCTCGGAATCCCGTTGCCCGCAGGCATTCTCGACGGGATCCTCTGACATGGAAAACTTGGACTGGCTGCTCCAGGGCTTCGAGCAGGCCGCGACGCCGATGAATCTGCTGTACGCCGTCATCGGCGTACTCCTCGGGACCGCTGTCGGTGTGCTCCCTGGCATCGGCCCTGCCATGACCGTCGCACTCCTGTTGCCCGTCACCTACAACGTGAGTCCCAGCGCGGCGTTCATCATGTTCGCCGGCATCTTCTACGGCGGCATGTATGGCGGGTCGACCACGTCGATCCTGTTGAACACGCCGGGTGAATCGTCGTCGGTCATCACGGCGATCGAAGGCAACAAGATGGCCAAGGCCGGCAGGGCGGCGCAGGCGCTTGCGACAGCGGCCATCGGATCGTTCGTCGCCGGCGCGATAGGCACGGCCTTGTTGGCCGCATTCGCGCCACCCATCTCCAGATTCGCGGTGACGCTGGGCGCTCCGTCCTACCTGGCGATCATGCTGTTCGCCCTCGTCGCGGTGACGGCGGTGCTCGGTGCCTCCAAGCTGCGCGGCGCGATATCACTATTCCTCGGCCTCGCGATTGGCATCGTCGGCATCGACTTCCTCACGGGTCAGCCCCGGGCGACGTTCGGCCTTCCGCAGCTGTCCGACGGGATCGACATCGTGGTGATCGCGGTCGCCATCTTCGCCGTCGGCGAGGCGCTCTGGGTGGCCGCCCATCTGCGCCGCCGTCCGGCCGACGTCATTCCGGTGGGTCGGCCGTGGATGGGCCGCGAAGACTGGCGGCGGTCGTGGAAGCCGTGGCTGCGTGGCACCGCTTACGGGTTCCCGTTCGGCGCACTGCCGGCCGGCGGCGCCGAGCTGCCGACGTTCTTGTCGTACATCACCGAGAAGAAGCTGTCCAAGCACAAGGGCGAATTCGGCAGGGGTGCGATCGAGGGCGTCGCGGGACCTGAGGCCGCCAACAACGCCTCGGCCGCAGGCACATTGGTGCCGATGCTGTCGCTCGGGTTGCCCACCAACGCTACGGCGGCGGTGATGCTGACCGCGTTTGTGTCCTACGGGATCCAGCCCGGCCCAACGCTTTTCGAGAAAGAGCCGCTGCTGATCTGGACGCTTATTGCCAGCCTGTTCATCGGCAACTTCATGCTGCTGGTGCTCAACCTGCCGCTGGCGCCCCTGTGGGCCAAGCTGCTTCGCACCCCGCGACCCTACCTCTACGCGGGCATCCTGTTCTTCGCGACGTTGGGCGCGCTCGCGGTGAATGTGCAACCGCTCGACCTGGCGCTGCTGCTGGTCTTCGGTCTGCTCGGGCTGATGATGCGAAGGTTCGGCTTGCCGGTGCTGCCGCTGATCATCGGCGTGATTCTCGGCCCACGTATCGAGCGTCAGCTGCGACAGGCCCTGCAACTCGGTGGCGGTGACTGGATAAGCCTGTTCAAAGAACCCGTCGCGATCACCGTGTACGTGCTGATGGCTGCCCTTCTCCTGGTGCCGCTCGTGCTGCGACTGATGCATCGCAGCGAAGAAACGCTCCTCGTCGTCGAGGACGACCGGGACCAGAAAGAGAAGGCGGCCCAGGCATGATCACCCGAAGACGACAACGAGTGAGTATCGCAGCGAGGAACGAGCGAGGACCGGAGCGCGGTGGGGGTACCTCCCGCCCGCAGGGTAGGGGGAGAGTCGAGGCATGATCGTTGTCGGATACAGCACGGACCCGTTCGGACGGGCGGCACTCGAGCACGGCATCGCCGAAGCCAAGCGGCGCGGCACCACGCTGTGTGTCATCAACTCGACCTCTGGCGACGCCTACGTCGATACTCACTTCGCCCAACCCGGTGAGGTACACGACATCGAGGAGCGGCTCGCGAACTGCGGCGTAGAGTTCGAGCTCACCCAGCCCGTCGGGGTCGATACCGCCGAGGAACTGCTAAAAGCGATGGACCGCGACGACGCCGAGCTGCTGGTGATCGGCATCCGGCACCGCAGCCCTGTGGGAAAGCTGCTGCTCGGCAGCGTGTCGCAGCAGCTGCTGCTCGAATGCCCAAAACCGGTGCTGGCGGTCAAGCCCGACGAGCTGTAAGAACGGCGCATGGAAGTTGAGGCGCCACCCGCCGAACGTCGTAAGCCATTCCTGCTGACCGGCGAGGGCTGGCCATACCTGCTCGTGCCGTTGATCCCGGTCGCGATCGTCCTGGAGTTCATGCACGCCGACGCGGTTCTCGTGTTCGCAGCTTCGGCGTTGGGTGTGATCCCGACCGCGGCGCTGATGGGCCGAGCGACCGAGGAACTGGCGGCGCGTTCGGGTCCCGGGTTGGGTGCGCTGCTCAACGTGACGTTCGGCAACGCCCCAGAGTTGATCATCGCGTTGTTCGCACTGGGCGCCGGTCTGCACGAGGTGGTGAAGGCCTCGCTCGTCGGGTCGATCCTGGGCAACATCCTGCTGGTCCTCGGGATGTCGATGCTGGCGGGCGGTCTGAAACGGGAGCGGCAGCGCTTCGAGCTGCGCGCGGCCACCGCCCAGTCCCTCATGCTGCTGCTGGCGACGGTAGCCCTGGTGATGCCGGCGATCTTCCAGCTGGTGGCCGGCGGCGGGTTGCCCGAGCCGAGGGCCCGGGCGGTGGATTTCTCGAGCGACCTCACGGCGCTGTCGGTGGGGGTCGCCGTGGTGCTGCTGGCCTCATACGCGGCCGGGTTGGTGTTCTCGCTGAAGACTCATGCGCACCTGTTCAACCCCTACGACGAAGAATCCGATCACGGCGGCGAGCCGTGGTCGGTGCGCAAGAGCGTGCTCATGCTGGCCGTTGCGGGGGCCGCGGTTGGCTGGATGTCGGAAATCTTGGTCCACTCCATCACCGAGGCATCGGACGCGATCGGACTGTCCCCGTTCTTCGTCGGCGTCATCGTCGTGGCGGTGGTCGGCAACGCCGCCGAACACTGGGTCGCGGTGTATTTCGCCGCTCGCGACAAGATGGACATCTCCATCAACATTGCGATTGGATCTGCCGCGCAGATAGCACTGTTCGTTGCGCCAGTGCTGGTGCTCGCATCATTTGTCATCGGCCCATTCCCAATGGCCTTGGTGTTCAACGGGTTCGAGATCGGCGCGATCTTCTTGGCGATCATCATCGCCAACGAGGTGACCCAACGCGGCGAGTCCACGTGGTACGAAGGCCTGCAGCTACTCGCCATCTACGCCGTGCTGGGACTGACCTTCTACTTCGTCTGACTCACGCGCCTGATACCCGCTCAAGCCAGGACGTCACCTCGTACATCAGTCGTTCGGGAGCGTCGAACTGAATCAAGTGGTTGCTGCCTGGCACCTTGCACAGCGTCGAATGCCGCATGAGCGTGTGCAGTCGATCCGCCCGCTCGACGGGTATCCATGCGTCTTGCTCACCCCACACGATGTGAACCGGCACAGTGACTTTCGGCAACAGCTCTTCGTTTTCGCGCAGATAGCGCTCGTCATAATCGACGATCTGTCGGTAGAACGCCTTCTGGCCCTCTTCGCCGGTCCACGGGTTCACCAAGTTGTCAAGATCTTCGTCACGCAACCCGCTACTGCTTGCATTGCCGATATAGGCGCGAACGATCGCGCGGTGAACGTAACCCGGAAGTTGGTCCAGCAGACCGGGGTTGTCCTGGACAAACTTGAAGAACGGTGACCCGCTCGGGGGGATTGCCACGACATCGATCAGCATGAGTGAGGCATAGTCAGCGCCGCCCACGAGGTGGGCGCGAAGCGACACGGCGCCCCCGAAATCGTGAGCGATCACATGAGGGCGGGCAATGTCCCAGTGCCGTAACAGCGCATTGAATGCATCTGCTTGAACTCCGAAGTCGACGGGGTGGTCTGGATGCATCGACGACCGGCCGTATCCCGGCATGTCCCACAGATAGACGGAATATCTAGCGGTCAGAGCGTCGGCGATCGGTCGCCACAGCACTGACGACCACGGAGTGCCATGGCAGAACACCACGGCCGGACCGTCGCCGGCCCGTCCCCACGCAATCTGACGCCCCTGCCACTTGAATCGCTCAGTCAGGTCCACATTCCCAGTGTTACCCCACCAGTGAACGGGCTGACAAAGTCTCGACTTACATCGTGTGATGCGTGATTCGGATGGCGCCGTCGACAGCTGACACCGAGTAGCTGCGCACTGACATGTCGGCTCCACCGGCTTCGGCTCCGGTGCACATGTCGAACGTGTGGCCGTGCAGCGGGCACACCACCACCCGGTCGTCGGCTAGCCCGTCGGCCAGCGGCCCGCCCTTGTGCGGACATACCGCTTCGATGGCCCGCAACGAGCCGTCCCGCAGCCGGAACACCGCGATCTGCTCACCGTCGACGGCGAACGTGCGGCCTTCGCCGATCGGGATCTCGTCGACTGGGCCCAGCACCACCTCGCTCATCGGACCGGCACCTGCGGCAGTGGCAGCAGCGGCAGCGATGTCCGGAACTGCCCTTCTGTCACGGGTTCTCGTCCGTCATTCCACGGATCCCGATAGGCGTCGACCGACTTCTGCATGCTTGTATCGAGCTGTTCGGCGATGCCCTCGGCGTCCTCGACCACTACGGCGCGGATCTTGTCGATGCCGACCCGGGGAACGAACTTGTAGGTGCGCTCAAGCCAATTCGCGTTCTCCCGGTAGTACTGCAGGAACCGGCCAGTGAGCGTGATGACGGTGTCGGGGTCATCGGCCGTCGCAAGCAGGTCGCCCTTGCGGATGTGAGCGCCCGCCGCGCCGCCGACGTAGATTTCCCAGCGCCCGTCGCCCACGGCGACGACACCGAGGTCCTTGCACAACGCCTCGGCGCAGTTGCGCGGACAACCCGTGACGGCCAGCTTCATCTTGGCCGGGCTGGCCAGGCCTTGGTAGCGCTCTTCGAGCGCGATGCCGAGCGCGGTGGAATCGCCAAGGCCGTAGCGGCAGAAGTCGCTGCCGACACAGGTTTTCACGGTCCGGAAGCTCTTGCCATATGCGTAGCCCGACGGCATGTCCAGATCCGCCCACACCGCGGGCAGGTCCTCCTTGCGCACCCCGAGCAGATCGATGCGTTGCCCGCCGGTGAGTTTGATCATCGGGATGGCGTACTTGTCGGCGACCTCTGCAATACGGCGCAGTTGCCATGAATTCGTTACGCCGCCCTTCATCTGCGGCACCACCGAGAACGTGCCGTCGCGCTGAATGTTGGCGTGCACCCGGTCGTTGATGAACCGGGCGTCGCGTTCGTCGACGAACTCGTCGGCCCACATCATCTCCAACAACGATGCCAGTGCCATCTTCGAGTTGGCGTCCTCCTGCCCGTCCGGTGCGAGCGCGGCGAACACCGACGACACCGAATGCAGTTTGAGTTCGCGAATGTGCTGCATCAAAGTTGGCTTGTCATAAGGTATTCCGGGCACATACCACGACGCCGACGGATCCTCGGTGATCGCCCCGTCGGCCGCCCACTCCACGATCTGGCCGACGAGCTCCTTGCACGACCCGCAACCCTTGCCGGCCTTGGTCTTCGCCATCACGCCGGTGACCGATGTCTCGCCGCCTTGCACGCACGCCACCAGCGTGCCCTTGCTCACGCCGTTGCAGTTGCACACCTGCGCGTCGTCGGAGAGTTCAGCCACGCCGACGGACACGTCGGGGGTACCGATGTCGAACATCAACGACACCCGCTCCTCGGGCAGCGGCAGCCCGCTGTCGAACGCCTGTGTCAGGAACGACACCTTGCTGACATCGCCGACCAGCGTTGCCCCAACGAGCTTTCCATCGCGGATGACGATCGTCTTGTACACGCCGTGCCGGGGCTCGGAGTATTGGACGAATTCGTCGTCGTCGGTTTCCGGCGCCTTCAAGCCCATCGCGGCGACGTCGACGCCGGCGACCTTGAGTTTGGTGGCCGTGCGTGAGCCGTGATACGCGGCGGTGCGGTCGGCGCCGGTGACATGGTCGGCGAGCACGGCGGCCTGCTCCCACAGCGGCGCCACCAGGCCGTAAACCTGACCTCGGTGCTGGGCGCACTCGCCGACGACGTAGATGGAGTCGTCGTCGATCGACCGCATGTGGTCATCGACGACGATCGCCCGCTCCACGGTCAGGCCGGCTCGTTGTGCCAGACCGACATTGGGCCGAATGCCCGCCGCGATCACCAGCATGTCGCAGTCGATCGAACTGCCGTCGTTGAACACGATCCCGGTGAGCCTGCCGTCGGCGCTAAGGACTTCCGTCGTGACCTTCTGGACGTGCACCGAGATTCCGATGCCTTCCACCGACTTGCGCAGTATCGCCCCGGCGGAATCGTCGAGTTGCGCGTTCATCAACGTCGGCGCCGCGTGAACGACCTCCACGGTGAGGCCGCGGTTCTGCAGACCGCGAGCGGCCTCAAGCCCGAGCAGGCCGCCACCGATGACGACGGCCTTCGTCCGTTCCGGTGCCCCGTCGATCATCGCCAAACAGTCGTCGAGAGTCCGGAACCCGAACACGCCGTCGATCAAGCTCTTGTTGTCGGCCCACAAGCCCTTCATCGGCGGGAAGAACGACCGGCTGCCCGTGGCCAGAATGAGATAGTCGTACCGGGTGACCGACCCGTCATCGGCATGCACCAGCCGCGCAAACGCGTCGATGCGCACCACCCGTACCCCGGCACGCAGGTCGATGTCGTTGTCGGCGTACCAGTCCAGACCATTGAGGTAGATCTCGTCCGCATGATCACTGCCGGCCAACACATTCGACAACAGGATGCGGTTGTAGTTGCCGTACGGCTCGTCGCCGAACATGGTGATCTTGAAGCGATCGCCGCTGGTGCGGGCGAGCACGTCCTCGACGAGGCGGGCACCCGCCATGCCGTTG
>DASRJA010000765.1:0-9988 GCA_035649695.1 Mycobacterium sp.
CCGATCTCGCATCATTCTGCGCGCTGCGAGTGCTGGACTTCGATGACGCGCTCCGCTGGCAGCGGTGGGGACGCCAATACCATCAGCGGATCGCTGGCACCCTGAGTGTGAGCTACGGATACTGCTTTGCGGCGCTCGCCGCGAACGAACAGCTTGATGTGGCCGGTGCCGAAGCGCACCTGCGTCACGCAAGGCGGATCGCGCTGCTACCGTCCGGACGCCCCACGTATGTCGCGAAGCTCGCCGGAGCATTGTTGGGAGAGCTTCTCTACGAACGCGGCCAACTCGACCAATCGGAGATGTTGCTCGACGACGCGTATGAATTGGGCGCCGAGGGCGGAATCGTCGACTTCATGCTCGCGGCGTTCGGCACCGGAGCCCGGCTGAAATCAGCGCGCGGTGACGTGGCGGCCGCGCAGCGCAGACTCGTCGAAGGTCTCGATATTGCCAGGACACTGCAGCTTCCGCGGCTTGAAGCCCGGCTGCTCAATGAAAGTGTTCGGGTTGCCGCGCGGTCGGGTGAAGCGATCGACGACTCGGTGGCACAGCGAATCACACGCTCGGGTTCGGCGCAGTTCGACGGAATCGGTGTGGTAGCAGCCGAACTCATGGAAGATGCACGAATAAGATTGCTTCTGATCGACGGGACGCCGTCAGCGCTTAGTGACGCTTGTAAACGGGCTCGCGCTCGCGTTGACCAACTTGATCGAAGCAAGCGGCCGCGTGCACACCTTCATGCCACGCTGCAGTTGGCGCTCAGCCTCGGTACCGCGGGCAAACCTGAGGATGCTCACCACTACCTGAGCGCGGCACTGAGAACCTGTGCCGCGCTGGGGCTTAGCCAATTGCTCATTGACGAAGGGCCCCAGCTGCTGCGCCTCGCTAACGACGCCGTGGACGGAAAAGACTTCAACGCCGCGGATCCGATGACGTCGGCGAATGTTCGGGATTTCGTTTCGAACCTCGCTGAGAGATCAAACGTCTGACACGTCGCACGTCAGGCGGTGCTCAATTCGTCGGTCCGAGCGCGCTTGTCGAGGTACCGCTCACGGGTGACGAGGTATACAGGGAAAGCCATCGATACGCCGATATACGACAATGCGACGAAGAGCCAGCCCCATTTGTATCCCAGTCCAATCCGGTTGGCGTCGGTCACCACCCAGACCATGAACGCGACCCAGGCGATAGCCATGTCGATGCTGAGGAACGCGGCTGTGCCGCCAGCCGCGATCGCGTCGCCGAAGAAGTCGACGGGGTTGAGGATGTTTCCACCGTCGGCGATCCACTGAAATGCATGCGGCCACGTCAACACCAGCGCAACGGCGCCGGCAAGGAGGAAAAACGCGTGGCGGATATTGGTGGACGTGGATGAGGACACTGATTGATTCCCTACAGCTTGGCCGGGGCGTGGTTGTGCGCACGATCGTCGGCACCGGCGGCGGCTGTTCGCTGGGGCAGGAACGCCGCGGCCCCCCGCACAAGCACTGCCGCGAAGCCGATGCTCACCACCGTTGCCGCCGCGACCAATGCCGTCGAGGTGTGCTCGAGATGAATAGCGATGATGGTGGGCCAGCCTGCGCCGAAGTTGGCCCCGAAGAATGTGAACGGAAACAGGACGAACAGACCCAACAATTGCCACCGACCGGTGCAGCGCGCACGCAGCTGCGATGCCGCCACCGCGAAGCAGATCACCTGAGCGGCTTCGAGCACTCCAATTACCAACGGGTACTGGAAGATCCGGAACACGTGTGGGCCCCAGTAACTGTAGAGACCGCCATTGATGCCGATCATCTCGAACGCGGCCGACTCAAGCAGCGTGATGCCGGCCCAGACGAGGAGCTTGCGGCGGGTCATCGTTCCGCGGGCGATCTGATGGGCGATGTAGATCGCGGGGGCGGCGTAGAGCACCACATAGCCGCTATGCGTCCAGATCGGTTGTGGGATGTCGAACGCGGTGAAGTGCGTCCACATGCCCTCCGTTGAGTAGAAGTACAGCATCATCGCCACGTCGTAGAGCGGCTCGGCGAATGCGCCGACGGCGGCAGCCAGCACAATGAGGGCGTAGAACGGCGTCCGCTCGCGCATTCCCATCCAGATCGCGATGACCAAAAGGACCGCGGTCAGTCCCCAGCTGACGTCCGTCAGGATCGCCTGCATGGTGAGGTTCAGCTCGTGATCGACCGGTGGCACGCCGTCACGGTATTGGGCAAATGGCACCGGACGCGTCCCCAGCCAGAGGTATTCCACCCCTCTTACGAGAGTGACGGTTCTAAGCCGGCATGGCATCTGCCCGGGATTGGCCCGGACGAGCAGCAGAACCGAGATCGCCGGCATGATCACCAGGAATAACGCAATGAGTACAGGATTGCTGTTCTCGACGAGCGCCCTCTGAATCGACGTCCGGGCTGAGTGAACCGTGCACCACAAACATGGTCAGGAGTCGCCTAAAAGGCAAATGTTTGATATGGTCAGACCGAATAGGCTAGCTTTCGATGACGAGAGGCCCGACGCCGGATGTTCACCCCCGATCAGCTGGAATTCGCCGCGGCGATCGAGCAGTTCTGTGAGAAGCACTGTGCCACGGCGCAACAGCGTGACGCGCTCACCGATGGCGGGCGACTTTCGAACAGCCCCGAAATACTGAGCAGATTCGCCGAGCTCGGCTGGCTCGGGGTATCGCTACCGGTCGAATACGGCGGTGGCGGCGCGGGGATGGTCGAGGAGTGCATCTTTCTCGAGGAGACCGCCCGCGGCCTGGCACCGATCCACGCCTACGGGACCGGATTGACTGCTGCCCAGACTTATCTACGCCACGGCGACGAGCAGCAGAAGAAGGAAGTACTCGGCAACCTGTGCAGCGGACACTTCGAGGCGATCGCCCTCTCCGAGCCCGGCGCCGGGTCCGACTTGAGTGGTGTGACGACCAAGGCGGTGCGTGACGGTGATCGGTTCGTGGTCAACGGTCAAAAGACGTGGATCACCGCCGCGCACCTCGCCGACCACCTGCTCGTGCTGACCCGAACCGATCCGACTGCCGGCAAGCACAATGGGCTGACGCTGCTCTATCTGCCGACCAGCTCGCCGGGGCTCGACGTTCGACCCATTCAGACCATGGACGGCCATACCGTCAATGACGTGTTCTTCACCGATGTGTCGGTGCCGGTGGCCAACGTGGTCGGCGGAATCGGCGACGCCTGGCATCGACTAATGCGCGGGCTCAATGTCGAACGGCTGATCATCGCGGCGATGTCGCTCGGTGCGGCCCGCCGATCGCTCGAGGACACCATCGCCTATGTGCGCACCCGCGAACAGTTCGGCAAGCCGATCGGAACCTTCCAGGCGGTCCGGCACACCATCGCCGATCTGGCGACCGAGATCGAATACTGCCGCGCCTTCGCCTATCACGTCGCGGCGCAGATCGACGCCGGGCTGGAGGATCAGTTGGCCCGAGAAGGTTCGATGGCGAAGCTGAAGTGCACCGAAGTGGCCAAAATGGTGGCACTGGAGGGTCTTCAGCTGATGGGCGGCAATGGCTACACCGTGGAATTCGGCATGGAGAAGCAGGTGCGTAAGGCACTGGCGCCTCCAATCTATGGTGGCGCCAATGCGATTCAGCGGGAAATCATCGGCAAGAGCCTGGGTCTGTAGCTGTGACGAACGGAGCGGCCATGAGCGCAACGACGCGCGACATCTTCGCACCCGACCTGCTGTCGGATAAGCGGATCCTGATCACCGGCGGTGGAACAGGTCTCGGCAGGGGGGTGGCCGCGCGCCTGGTCAAGCATGGCGCCGAGGTTCACCTCTGGGGGCGGCGCGAAGCCGTGCTGGCCGAGGCCGCCCAAGAAGCCTCCGCGGCCCGCCCGGGAGCGGCGCATTACCAGGCCGTCGACGTACGGGATTCCGCCTCGGTCGAGGCGGCGGTTGGGGAGATCTGGGAGCGCCACGGACCGCTGACCGGGCTACTCAACAATGCCGCGGCAAATTTCATCGCCCCGACCGCCACCCTGAGCCAGCGTGCCTTCGAAGCGGTGACCTCGACGGTGATGACCGGATCGTTCAACACAACGGTTGCCGTGGGCAAGCGCTGGATCGCGGCCGGGCTGCCGGGCGCAGTGCTGTCCAATCTCACCACGTGGGTGTGGAGCGGGTCCGCATTCGTCGTCCCGTCGGCCATGGCCAAAGCGGCGGTGCATGCGATGACGATGTCGCTGGCGGTGGAGTGGGGACGGTACGGCATCAGGGTGAATGCGCTTGCGCCCGGACCGATTCCGACCGAGTACGCGTGGGAGATGCTCAACCCCACCGACAAGAGCGCCGTCGGCGCCACGCAGATCGATCAGATCCCGCTCGGTCGCTCCGGAACCATCGACGAGCTGGCGAATCTGACCATCTTTGCGTTCTCGGACGCGTGCGACTACTTGACCGGCGAGACCATCGCGATGGACGGTGGCCAGCGGCTGGCGGGGCCGAACACCTTCGCCGGTCTCACCGCGATGAGCGACGCGGATTGGGCAGAAGCCCGTGAGCGCAGTAAGGCCGCCTCGGCCGCCGCCAAGTCAGCCCGCTCCGTGTGAGTTTCGGCGCATATCAGGCGAGCGCCAGGCGTTCGCCCGCGTCCAGGAATGACGCGACCAACGCCGGGTCGGCGTAATACGGGTCGCCGACACCCTCTTCGAACCGCCTGCGACTGTATTCATAGAGGGCGGCGAGCTTGTACATCGCCAGCGTCGCATACCAATTGACATTGGACACGTCGGCGCCGGTGCGGTCGGCGTAGCGATCGACCAGCTCCTTCCGCCCCGGATAGCCGGGTTCCAATACAGCGGTGCCCATTGCAGCGGTCGGCACCAGTGGCTCACCGGGCACCGGATACGACGTGAGGAGGTATCCGAGGTCGGCGAGCGGATCGCCGATGGTGGCGAGCTCCCAGTCCAGCACCGCGGCGATACGACCGGTTCCGGGGTCGACGATCATGTTTCCGATCCGAAAGTCGTTGTGCACGATAGATGTTCCGGACTCGGAGGGCAGCTTTGCGTGTAGCCAGTCGTCCAGTACCGCGAACGGCTTGGGTACCGTTTCGTCAACGGCAACCAAGGATCGCATCCGCCGCAGCTGTCGCGCGTTGAACCCCTCAGGCTTGCCGAAGTCGCCCAGCCCCACCTCACGCCACGGCACGGCGTGCAACGCGGCGAGCGTATCAACCAGGGATTCGGCGATGCGTCGCCGCAGCCCCTCGTCGTCGCGCGGCGCCGGTGTCTTCTCGGTGATCACCGCACCGTCGACGAAGTCCATGACCAACACCGGAACGTCGAGCAGCTCGCCGGCGGGCGCGGTGGCCAATACGCGCGGAGACGGGACGTCCATCGGCGCCAGCGCGGTCAGCAGCCGCGCCTCGCGCAGCACGTCATGGGCGCCGGGAGGCAATGGCGGCGGCGGTGGCCTGCGCACCACAACGCGCGAGTGGCCGTCGGACACCAGGAACGTCAGATTGGAATGGCCGTCACCGATTGCGGCGGCGGTCACCGACCGGCCGCACAGGCCGTGCGTGGACAGGAAGCTGCCCAGTCGTTCGAGCTCGGTGTCGGACCAGGCCCACATCAGGAACCCTGACGCGACAGATAATCTAGGTAGCCACCCTGCCAATGGGTTTCGAATTGACCGGCGCCCTCTTCGCCGTCAATGACAGCTCGGCAGGCGCCTTCGCGGATCACGGTCTGCAGCCGGTCATGCGTGGGAAGTTCGATCACGCCAAACACATCGAGCTCCAGCTCGGTTTCGCTGCCAGTGACGTCGGTCAAAGTCGCGCGCAGTCGGCGCTGGCGCATCTGTGCGCCGTAGTCGGCGTGCTGGTCGATGTTGCTTACGGCGTACGTGACCCCGTCACGCACGACGTAGCCCGCGAAACCCCACTCGCCCTTGGCGATCCAGGTCCATCCGTTGATTGCCCGGCCCGATTCGGTATAGGCGACGAACCATTTCCAATGCTGCGGCACGCCCCAGTCCCGCACTCCCCAGGAATGGTCGCGATGACCCATCCGGTCCCACTCGATGCGCCGTCCGGCGACTTCGATCCCGCCGCGTACCCGACCCGTCTGCTCGATCCGATTCACCGCGAACCAGGACGGCAAACCGTCAGGATTGCAGCGGTAGCTAAACGCGTCGTGAATGCCGGTGAAGGCGAACTCGATTCGCACATCGTCGCGGTCGTAGGTCATCAGGCACGACTTCCGGAGCTCGGGCTGAATCAGCGTCAATCCATCGAACGAGAACTCGTCCAGGTCGGCATGATCGGGCACCTGTCCGCTGTGCAGGTGCATGGCCAGCGGCTGTGCGTCGGGCCCCCAAACGCACACGTTGTAGCCGGCCTTACCAGTACCGGTGAGGTAGAGGTAGACCTGCACGCCAAGCTCGTGGTCCGGCATGGTCAGCTGCCAGAACAGGCTGTCGCGGGTCCGTTCGCCTGCGACCGGCCGGTGCCGGAGGTCGTCGGTTGGGCGGAGTCCGCTGCTCCGCTCACGTGCTGCGGTCACCGTGCGCCGAGCTGCGCCAGCGCCTGGCCGCGATTGTCCATCTCCAATGCGGACGCAAACGAGTTGTTCTCCAGGTTGCGCACGAGTGCATTCTTGGTGGACCGCACGTTGTCGTCGGAATTGGCGGCGATGGCCCGCGCCAGTTCGATCGCCGCGTCAAGGGCGGTAGCTGTTTCAATGAGCCGATCGGCCAGCCCGATGCGCACTGCCTCGGCGGCTCGAACGGTGCGTCCGGTGAACGCTACCTCCGCGGCCCGGCCCGGCCCGATCAGCCTGATCAGATTCCACGATGTGCCCAGCTCGCCGATGGACAAGCCGATCCGCACGAAGCCGGCGCTGAAACTTGCGGTTTCGTCGGCGATTCGGATGTCGGCAGCCAAGGCCAGCGACAGGCCGCCGCCCGCGGCAGGACCGCTGACGGCTGCGACCACCGGATAAGGCAGCGCGCGAAACCCGGTCGACATCGATCCGGCGGTCTCGATAAGGTCCGTGAATTCCGGCACCGACATCCGGGTCAGAACGTCAACCTCGCCAAGGTCGAACCCGGTGCAGAACGCCTTGCCTCCTGCGCCTGTGACGATCAGAGCCCGCAGTGGCGCATTGCGCAACGTTGCTGCCGCCCAGGCGATCTCGCCGAACATCTCGACGGTCTGCGAGTTCGCGCGCTCGGGACGATTGATCGCCATTACCACGATGCCGTCGCCGCGGTCGTCGAACGCCAACGTACGTGCCGTGCGCAGTTCGTCGAGGACGTCGGCAAGCGGGCGTCGCGACACCCGATTCCACTGTGTAGTGATGCTGCTCATGCTCACCTGCCCGAAAAGTTCGGTGCTCGCTTGGCTTTGAAGGCTTCCAGCGCCTCGGTCATGTCGTCGCAGCGCGTCAGTAGAGCCTGCCCGCGGTTCTCCAATTCGAGCGCCGCGGCGAAGGAGGCGATCTCCATGTTGGCCTGGAGTGCCCGTTTGGAAATCCGGATGCCGCCAGGGGAGTTGGCGCAGATCTGGCCCGCCATGGTCAGCGTTTGGTCGAGCAGGTCATCTTCGCCGGTGACGCGGTTGAGCAGGCCCAGGCGTTCGGCCTCCTCGGCCTCGACCATGCGCCCGGTGAATCCGATCTCGGCGGCTGCGGACGGGCCGATCAGGCGCGGCAGTATCCATGAGGCGCCCAGGTCACCTGCGGAGAGCCCGATCCGCACGAAGGCGGCGTTGAACTTCGCCGAAGGTGATCCGAGCCGGATGTCGGCCATCAGGGCTAACGACAGACCACCACCCGCAGCGGGGCCGTTGACAGCCGCGATGACTGGAACAGGAAGTGCCCGCAGTGCGCTGACCGCGCGGGCGGCGCGTTCCTGGCGATCCAGCATGCCCAGCGCCGACAGGGATGCCAGCTCCTCGGCGTCGTCTAGGTCGTAGCCTGCGCAGAATGCCTTGCCGGCGCCGGTGATGATCACCACCCGGATATCGCGGTCGTCGCCGACCGCGCGCGCAACCGATTCCAGTTCGTCGAACATGCCAACCGTCATGGCGTTGAGCCGTTCGGGCCGGTTCAGCGTCACCTGGACCAAACCATCGGCGGGCGATTCGAGAAGCAGTGTCTTGTAACGCTGTTCGAGATCGATCATGAAAGTCCTCCCTGCTCAGACGAATTCGGGAGCGCGCTTGTCGATGAACGCCTGGAGGCCTTCGACCGCTTCGCCCCGCTCGAACAGCTCCTGAATCTGATCGACCTCATATCGCAAGCCGTCGGCCAGAGGTCTGTCGTACGCGGCATCAACGGTGCGCACCACGGCCAATTGAGCCGGCGTCGAAGCCGCGGCCAACTCATGGGCCAACTGCCACGCCGCCGCCCGGGCAGTGTCGCCCGGCTCGGCAAGTCGATCAACCAGCCCGATCCAGAAAGCCTCATCGGCCTCGACCTGGCGCCCGGTGAGCATGATGTCCAGTGCACGGCTTCGCCCGACGAGACGGGGCAACCGTTGGGTACCTCCGCCGCCGGGAATCAGGCCCAGTTTGACTTCAGGAAGCCCCAGCCGCGCCTTGGGGGCCGCAACACGAAGTGTGCAGGCCATAGCCAACTCGAGACCGCCGCCAAGGGCAAGTCCCTCGATGGCGGCAACAGACATCATGGGCAAGGCGGCGAGGCGTTCCAGCACGCCGCGCAATGCGTCGCCGTAGTTCCGGAACGATGCCGCGTCGGCCGAGGACATGTGTTTGATGTCCGCTCCGGCGGCGAAAAAGCCGCCAATCGCAGAAGCCAGCACGATCACCTTGACCTCGGCCGCCTCTGCGTAGTCGATCGCGGTGTGCAAGCCGTCGATGATCTCGAGCCCGAGCGCGTTGGCCGGTGGCCTGTCGAGCACGAATTCGACGATCGCCCCATGCCGGTTCCAAGTCACGGGCGAACGTTGTTGTGGTTGTGCCACGGGGTATCTCCTTTGATAGCTTGGCGGGCTGGCTCAGGCCATCGTCAGTCCGCCGCTGACGGACAGTGTCTGGCCGGTGATGTACTCCGCGGCATCCGATGCGAAGAACGCGACCGCGGCGGCGATGTCCGACGGCTGGGCCAGGCGCTTCATCGGCACCGAGCGGGTCATCCCGCCGAGCACCTTGTCGGCGTCCTGGCCGGAGCTGTCGGCGAACTTGCGCAGCGCCGGAGTGTCGGTGGGGCCGGGGCAAACCGTGTTGACGGTGACGCCCTCGGTTGCCACTTCGCGGGCCAGCGTCTTGGTGAACGCGATGATGCCGCCCTTGGCGCCGGAATAGACCGCTTCGAGTGACGAGCCGACGCGACCGGCATCGGAACCGATGTTGATCACCCGTCCGAAACCGCGCTCCACCATGCCGGGCACGACAGTGTGGATCACGCGAAGTGCACCCTTGAAATTGATGTCAAGGATCTTGTCCCAGAAGTCTTCTGAGGTTTTCAGGAACGGCATAAAGTCGTCCCAGCCGGCGTTGTTGACGACGACTTCGATCTCACCGAGCTGGGCGACGACGGTCTTGACCGCGCCGCGCACCGACTCGGTGTCGGTGACGTCGACGTGGACGGCGATGGCTTCGCCGCCGGCGTCGGTGATGCGCTTTGCGGTTGCTTCCGCGGCCTCGAGATTGAGGTCGGCGACGGCGACCCTGAAGCCGTCGGCACCCAGGGTCACCGAGATGCCCTCTCCGATGCCTTGGGCACCGCCGGTGACGAATGCGACGCGGTTGCTCATCGTTGAATCTCCTCGCAATGGGTTGGTTATAGGTCTAGCGGCAGGACGTAGCGTCTGGGCCCGGTTTCCACTCGATCGGGCCCGCGACGATGGAATGGCTGGTCAGCTTGCGGCCGAGCACGGTCTGCGCTTCGCGGGCGGCGTCGATGATCGCCGGAAGAGAGACCCCGGTGGAGACGCCCATCTCCTCGAACATGCTGATCAGATCCTCGGAGGCGATGTTCCCTGTCGAGCCCGCGGGCAC
>DASRJA010000766.1:0-5174 GCA_035649695.1 Mycobacterium sp.
CGAGCAGGCCGCTGTCGCTGCGGCTCGCGCCGCCTACATCGCGGGGTTCACGGCGTCGTCAAATCTCGAGGCGCAACGCCGCTACGCCGTGCCCGCGCTGGGCACCAGCGCGCACGCGTTCACCCTGGTGCACACCACCGACACCGGCCCGGACGAGAAGGCGGCGTTCAAGGCTCAGGTCGACGCCCTCGGCGTCGACACCACACTTCTCGTCGACACCTACGACATCACGCAAGGAGTCGCCAACGCCGTCGAGGTGGCCGGCCCCGAACTCGGCGCGGTGCGCATCGACTCCGGCGACCTCGGCGTGATGGCCCGCCAGGTCCGCGAGCAACTCGACCGCCTTGGCGCCACCAAGACCCGGATCGTGGTGTCGGGCGATCTCGACGAGTACTCGATCGCCGCGCTGCGCTCCGACCCCGTCGACATCTACGGCGTCGGAACGTCGGTGGTCACCGGCTCGGGCGCCCCGACCGCCAGCATGGTCTACAAGCTGACCGAGGTCGACGGCATGCCCGTGGAGAAACGCAGCACCCACAAGCGATCCCACGGCGGCCGCAAGCAGGCGCTGCGCACATGCAAATCGACGGGCACGATCCTGGAGGAGATCGTGTATCCGTACGGCAATCCGCCACGGGACGAGTCGGGTCGCGACCTCACAGTCGATCTGGTGCGCGACGGCGAACCAGTCGGCGACCTGACCATCGATGCGGCTCGGCGGCGCGTCAAGGAAGGGCTGCACAGCCTGCCCTGGGACGGCCTGAAACTGTCTAAAGGCGAGCCGGCCGTCCCGACCCGGATGATTCCGGCACGCAGGTAGGAGTCACTACGTCAGACGTCACCGAACTGCTGGCCAAAGCGGTCGCCTCGCTGGGCGGCAGTGAGCGAAGCGGCCAGATCGCGATGGCCGAGGCCGTCGCTCAGGCATTCGACACCGGTGAGCACCTCGCCGTGCAGGCGGGCACCGGGACCGGCAAGTCGCTGGCGTACCTGGTTCCCGCGATCGCGCGGGCGGTCGACACCGACGAGCCGGTGGTGGTGTCGACTGCGACCATCGCCCTGCAGCGCCAGCTCGTTGACCGCGACCTACCGCGGCTGGCCGACTCCCTCACCGATGCGCTACCCCGTCGACCCGACTTCGCATTGCTCAAGGGCCGTGGAAATTACCTGTGCCTCAATAAGATTCACAATGGATCCGCGACCGAACCGGACGACCGGCCGCAGGAGGAACTGTTCGAACCGATGGCCGCGACGGCGCTGGGTCGCGACGTGCAGCGGCTGATCGCGTGGTCGTCGAGCACCGACACCGGCGACCGCGACGAGCTGACGCCTGGCGTACCGGATCGGTCGTGGTCCCAGGTGTCGGTTTCGGCCCGCGAGTGCATCGGCGTGGCTCGCTGCCCGTTCGGGACCGACTGCTTCGCGGAGAAGGCCCGCGATAAGGCAGGGCACGCCGATGTCGTCGTCACCAACCACGCGTTGCTTGCCATCGACGCGATGACCGACGCCGCCGTGCTGCCCGAACATCACCTGCTGGTGGTCGACGAGGCGCACGAGCTGGTCGACCGGGTGACGGGCGTGGCCACCGCCGAACTGTCGGCCACGTCGCTCGGCGTCGCGCACCGACGCGTCACCAGGCTCATCGACCCCGAGCTCGTGCAGCGCCTCGAGGCCACGACGGCCACGTTGTCGTCGGCGATCCACGACGCCACCCCGGGCCGCATCGACGTACTCGACGACGAGATGACCACCTACCTGACCGCGCTGCGCGACGCCGCCGACAGGGCCCGCTCGGCCGTCGACACCGCACCCAGCGACCCAAAGGCGGCGTCGGCGCGCGCAGAGGCGGTGACGGCGCTGAGCGACATCAGCGACACTGCAACTCGCATCCTGTCGTCGTTCGTGCCCGCCATCACGGACCGCACCGACGTTGTCTGGCTTGACCATGAGGACAACCGCGGCAGTGTCCGCGCGGTCCTGCGGGTGGCGCCGCTGTCGGTCGCAGGGTTGTTGCGCGGCAGGCTGTTTGAGCACACGACGGCGGTGCTCACATCGGCCACGCTGACAATCGGTGGCAACTTTGACGCGATGGCCTCTGCGTGGGGTTTGGCCGGCGACGAGAAGGTCAACTGGCGCGGCCTCGACGTCGGTTCACCGTTCGAACACGCGAAGTCGGGCATCCTCTACGTCGCCGCACATCTGCCCCCGCCAGGTCGCGACGGCACCGGCTCGGCCGAGCAGCTCGACGAGATCGCCGGGTTGATCACCGCGGCAGGCGGGCGCACGCTGGGCCTGTTCTCGTCGATGCGCGCCGCCAAGGCCGCCGCCGAGATCATGCGCGAACGGCTGGACACGCCGGTGCTGTGTCAGGGCGAGGACACGACGTCGGCGTTGGTGCAGCGGTTCGCCGACGACCCCGAGACGTCGCTGTTCGGCACGCTGTCGCTGTGGCAGGGCGTGGACGTCCCCGGCCCGTCGCTGTCGCTGGTGCTGATCGACCGCATTCCGTTCCCCCGGCCGGACGACCCGCTGTTGACCGCGCGACAGCGGGCGGTGGCGGCCCGCGGCGGCAACGGGTTCATGGCCGTCGCCGCCAGCCACGCGGCGCTGTTGTTGGCGCAGGGTGCCGGGCGCCTGCTGCGACGGGTCGACGACCGCGGGGTGGTCGCCGTGCTCGACTCGCGGATGGCGACGGCCCGCTACGGCGGGTTCTTGCGCGCGTCGCTGCCGCCGTTTTGGGCGACGACGGACACGATCCGCGTGCGGCAAGCACTCGAACGTCTGCGCGGCGATTGACTTCGTAACTATCCTGCCTGCATGAGCCGACGCCATGTAGTAGGTGCCGTGATCGCGACCTGCTCGGCGCTGCTCGTCACCGCCTGTACCACAACCCTTCAGGGCACGGCGGTTTCGGTGTTCGACGACCCGTTCCATGTCGCAGGCCTGCCAGCCACCGACGGACCGACCGGCTTGCGCGACGACGCGTCCGGGCCGGCGCGGGTCGTGCAGGGCACGGACGGCGGTGAAACCGACGAACTGGCCCGCCAAGCCGTCAGCGACATCGAGGAATACTGGGGGGACGCATACGGCGCGACATTCGACGGCCAGTTCACTCCGGTGGAGGCGCTGATCTCCTGGGACGCAAACGGTTTCGACGCCACCCCGTTCTGTGGTGAAGACACCTACGGACTCGTCAACGCCGCGTTCTGCTACGACGACGAGACCATCGGCTGGGACCGCGGCGAGCTGATGCCCGCGCTGCGAAAGTCGTACGGAGACATGGGCATGACGTTGGTGCTCGCCCACGAATACGGCCACGCCGTGCAGCAGCAAGCCGACCTGAAGTCCAAGAACACCCCGACCCTGGTGGCCGAACAGCAGGCCGACTGCTTCGCCGGGGCCTACATGCGTTGGGTGGCGGAGGACAAGTCGCCGCGGTTCACGCTGTCCACCGGCGAAGGGCTGAACAACGTGCTCGCGGCGGTGATCGCGTTCCGCGATCCGCTACTGGCGGAAGGTGACCCCGAAGTCGGTGTCGACGAACACGGTTCGGCGTTCGAACGGCTGTCGGCGTTCCAATTCGGCTTCACCGACGGACCTTCGGCGTGTGCGGCGATCGATATGCGTGAGATCGGCCAGCGCCGCGGCGACCTGCCCGTGCTGCTGCCGGAGGACCAAACCGGCGAACTGCCGGTCACCGAGCAGTCGGTGCAGTCGATCGTCGACGCGATGGGCATCTTGTTCACGCCGGCCAAACCGCCGCAGCTGAGCTTCAAGTCGTCCGACGCCGAGAGTTGCCCGGACGCCAGGCCCAGCCCGCCGGCGTCGTACTGTCCGGCCACAAACACGATCATCGTCGACCTGCCCGAGCTGGAAGCGATGGGCGCCCAATCCGACAGCGAAGAGGGCGGTTTGGCCAGCGGCGACAACACCGCGTATTCGGTGCTGGTGTCCCGCTACATGCAGGCCATCCAGCATGCGCGCGGCGGCGTGCTGCTCGACAACGCCGAGGCCGCGCTGCGCACGGCCTGCCTCACCGGCGTCGCCACCGTCAAGATGTCGAAGAACGTCACCACACCCGACGGCAATACCATCACGCTCACCGCCGGTGACGTCGACGAGGCGGTGTCGGGCATCTTGACCAACGGCCTGGCCGCCAGCGACGTCAACGGAGAATCGGTGCCGTCCGGCTTCTCCAGGATCGATGCGTTCCGCGTCGGCGTGCTCGGCGATCAGGACCGCTGCTTCAAGCGCTTCCCGTGATTTTCATTGCGCGAACAGACGCAAAACTGCCCGAAAAGCCGCGAAATAGGGCAGTTTTGTGTCTGCTCGCGCGGGAAGCTAGACCTTCTTTGTCACGCCGTACCACGCCGCGACCGCGTCGGACATCTCCGTCGACCGGGTCAGGAATGCATACGAGCGGATGAACGACTCACCAACGCAACCGTCGATCTTGATACGGAATCCGTCGACCATGATCCACGGCTTGTCGCCCCTGAACTCCTTCTTCGACACCGGAATGGTGTTGATGAGCCCGGGCTTGAGACCGACGGTCACACCGCCGGCGACGTTAGTGGCGATCCCCGGCACGATCCCTTCCGGCAACGGCGAGATGACGTCGGTGCCGACCACTCCGATCGACGGGTTCATTCCCACGGTCCCGGTCAGCGAGACACCGTTGGACGTGCTCATATCGATGCCGCAACCGATCTGATAGCCCACTTCGAGGGTTCCCTGCGCGCTGTCGTCGTCCTCATCGGGGCCGACCAGTAAGCCGCTGTAGATGCCGCCCACTTCGTATTCGCGGGTCGAAATCGCCGTTGTCAGCGGTGCGCTGACCCGTTGTGTTTCGTCCCTGGCCGACACCGTGAGCGTCCAGCCGTCCGGCGAGTTCGTCGTCTTGGGCGGCGACGACTCCACCCGGCCGTCGTCGACGGGCGCTGTCTCGGGCGCAGGCACCTCGGCAGAGACGGCCTCCGTCTCGGGGTCGGCAGACGCGATGGGCGCGGCCAAAGCGCATATCAACACGCAGGCAGCCAGCACGGCCATCGGACGAACCAGCACAGCGCAGCCCTCCTCGGCCGGAACACATTCCGCCAACGATCATTACCTGACCGTTCAGCCGCATACCGCGAAGGCGTGCCGCATGTCGGTGAGTCTTTATCCGAGCGTGA